>JAJYLP010000021.1 GCA_021787615.1 Pseudomonadota bacterium | reverse complement strand
ACTGCGGACCACAGCGCGGCCGTTGCGCACCACGGGCTCCCCGCGCGACAGGCGTTCCCGGCATGGTCCGGGTGCGCTGGGTCCTTGCTGTACCATTTTGTTTGTCGTCGATGTCGCAATCCCATTGTCGCCGTGCGAGCGTCGTGCGCGCTCACCGCATCGGTCCAATCTAGGCTCGCTAGCCTCTCGAGGAATCGCTCCACCTTCTCGGTGAGATTGGGACGCCCGTCCTGCTTCGCGCCGAGTCGCAGTTCCGCAGCGGTTATCGCGGCCACGCAGCCGCATCGAGCTTCTGCAAAGGGGGCATACTGTAGGGGCGCTCGAGGTGGATTCCTGCCGGTGCACCGCCGAGCGCAAGCCGAGTGCTGCGGGGAGGCGGACCGGCTTGCCTAAGCCGGCATGACACCTAGAGCCTGTTCACGCTCGCACCAGCATTTTCAGTGGCTTCCCAGCCTGACCGGCAGATCAGTGGTTGACCGAAAGAGCCTTTGGCCTGTGCGTCGTAACGCCCGCACCAAAAAAAACGCCGCGCATTGCGCGGCGTTTTTCGTAGGAGTGCTGAACTCTTACTTGGAGATCGAACGCTTGAACATGCGGTCGATCTTCTCGTTGGTAGCGTCGATCGCCGCCTTGTTCGACTGCGCGAGCGACAGTGCCTCGTTGGCGGTGCTCTGGGCAGCGGCGGACTTCTGATCAGCATCGTTCTGAGCGGCCTGGGCCGCGCTGTTGGCCTTGTCGGCCGTGCTCTGAGCCGTGGAGACCTGGGTCTGGAGCTGGGCCACCTGCGACTTCAGGTTGGCGATGTCGGTCTTGATTGGGGTCAGGTTCTGGCAGCCGGCGAGACCGACCACGAGTGCCGCGGCCGCGGCCACCTTCACTACGCTCGCGTACTTCATAAAGTCCCCTTGGGGTTGTTGATTAAAGAGGTCCTGAAAATGCAAACGAACCGAGGTGGAGCATCCCCCACGACTCGGGGGCGCAAGTCCAACAAATTTGTTCAGGGAATGCAACCCCGTTCCAGCTGATTTGATTGGATTTGGGTTGTGAGTGTGGCGCAGTCGGCCGCACAGATGAATGGATGCTGAATGGGGTGAGGAATCGGCGTGCAGGGATCGAGTTGAGCGCATGAGTAGAAGCACGAATGGTGGGGATGCGCGGTTTGCGTGGGTGCTGCGGGAGGGTGCGGTCCGTGCGTTCTGTCATAGCGCGAGGATGGCTTGCCAAACGTCGTGACATGGATATAATCACAGCATTGTATAAGTACACAGGCGCCGCCATGTCTGACCTCACGCCACGGCAAGTACAGGTTCTGCGTCTCATTCAGCGCTTCATCACCCACTCGGGCATGCCGCCCACCCGGGCGGAAATCGCGCGCGAGCTGGGCTTCCGTTCGGCCAATGCCGCCGAGGATCATCTGCGCGCCCTGGCCCGCAAGGGGGTCATCGCGCTGGTGCCGGGCGCCTCGCGCGGCATTCAGCTGAAGGACACCATCCGTGAGCAGATCGGGCTGCCGCTGATCGGGCGGGTCGCCGCCGGGCGACCGATCTTCTCCGAGGAGAACATCGAGGCGCGGCTCGACATCGATCCGGGGCTGTTCCAGCCGCGGCCGCATTACCTGCTCAAGGTCAGCGGCATGAGCATGAAGGACGCCGGCATCCTCGATGGGGATCTGGTCGCGGTGCACCGCACCCCGGATGTGCGCAGCCGGCAGATCGTCGTGGCGCGCCTGGAGAACGAGGTCACGGTGAAGCGTTACCGCCAGGAAGGCTCGATCGTCTGGCTGTTGCCGGAGAACAGTGATTTCGAGCCCATCCGGGTCGATCTGAAGGAGCAGTCGCTGCTGATCGAGGGCATCGTGGTCGGGGTGTTGCGCCGGGGCAAGAGCCACGGATTGATGTGATGGCGGGAGCCGGCGCACATGGCCGCCGATCTGCCCGGGCACGGCACCGTGCCGTCAAGCCCATCGCACCCGGACCCGCGGCTCGAGCGGCTGCTGGCGCACCCGGCGCTCTGGCGGGCCGGATCTGCGGCGCGGGTGCCGGTCTGGCCGAGCGGATTCGCGCTGCTCGATGAGGGGCTGCCGGGCGGCGGCTGGCCGCGCAGCGGTCTGATCGAGATTCTCCCGGCACGGTTTGGTCAGGGTGAGCTGCAGCTGATGCTGCCGGCGCTGGCGGCCATCACCAGCCGGTCCGAGGCGCGCTGGTGCGTGTGGGTGGCGCCGCCGCTGCAGCCGTTCGCTCCGGCGCTCGCGGCGGCGGGCATGGCGCTCACCCGGCTGCTCATCGTGCGTGCGCCCCCTCATGCCCGGCGAGCGGCCGCCCTGTGGGCCTTCGAGCAGGCGCTGGACTCGGGCGCCTGTGACGGTGTCCTCGCCTGGGTGAAGGATGCGCCCGCCCGGCAGATCCGCCGTCTGCAGCTCGCAGCGCAGCGCGGCAATGCGCTCGGGGTGTTGTTCAGACCACGCGAGTCGGCTCGCGAGGCCTCCCCAGCGATGCTGCGGGTGGCGCTCGAGCCGCGTCGCGGTGGCGTTCGGGTCACGCTGCTCAAGAGCCGCGGCGGTGCGCGCGGTGCGCTCGATCTGAGCTGGGAGGACCGTGAGCGCACCTAGGACGATCGATCTGTTTGCGCCGGCAGACGCGCCGGCGCGCAGCGCTCCACAGACACCCGTGCGTCCGGTGGCGCCGCGCGAGGCGCCCCGACCGAGCGCTTCGCCGCCGGGTGTGCCGCTGTGGCTCGGCGTGCACGTTCCCGCTCTGGCGGCGCAGAGCGCTGTGGGCGCTTCGCGCATTCTGCAGTCCCTGGCCATGCGTGCGCAGCGTTTCACTCCCCGTGTCAGTCTCGCGCCGCCCGATGGCCTGTTGCTCGAGGTGCGCTCCAGTTTGCATTTGTTCGGCGGGGTGGAGGGGCTGCGCCACGCGATGACCGGGGAGTGCGCTCAGCTGAGTCAGGCCGCCACCCTGGCGTTCGCCCCGACACCGCTCGCGGCGCTCGCCGGCGCGCGCGCCGGGCGGCCGTTCGAGGTGTTGGATGCGGCGCAGCTGACCGGCTCGCTCGCGCCCTTGTCGGTCGCGGCGTTGCGCTGGCCCGAGGAGCTGATCGGGCGCCTGGCCGGCCTCGGTGTGCGCACCATTGGCCAGGCGTTGCGCCTGCCCCGCGCCGGCTTTGCACAGCGCTTCGGCGCGGCGCGGCTGGCCGATCTGGATCGGCTGACGGGACGGGCGGACGATCCGCGCGAGCGGTTCGAGGCGCCGGTGCGGTTCCGCCGCCGCCGCGAGCTGCCCTGCGAATCGGCGAGCCATGCGCTGCTGACCGCCGCGCTGCGGCCGCTGCTCGATGAGCTCGGCCGGTTCCTCGCGGCGCGCCAGTGCGGGGTGCTGGCGCTCGAGTACCGCCTGTGGCACCGCCATGCCGCGCCCACCTGCTGCGTGCTGCGGCTCGGCACGCCGCTGGCCGATGCGGCGCAGCTCGCGCAGTTGCTCGACGAGCGGCTGCGCACGCTCGCGCTGCCCGAGCCGGCGCGCGCCTGCGAGCTGCGCGCCGGCTTGCCCGTGCCGCGCGTGTTGCAATCCTCCGGGCTGTGGCAGCCCGGCGAGCAGGGCGGACTCGCCGCCGCGAGCGGCGTCGAGCTCATCGAGCGGCTGCGCGCCCGGCTCGGTCCCGAGGCGCTCGAGACGCTCACCCTCGTATCCGATCACCGGCCGGAGTCGGCCTGGCGGGTCGCGCAGCCCGAGGTGTGTTTGGCGTCGGCAGCAGGCACGTCGCATCGCCCATCCCCGGGGGCAGAGCGCCCGGCCCACGCATCCGGCGTGGGCGCTGACCGCTTCGCGCCTCGCCCCCTGTGGCTGTTGCCGCGGCCGCAGCTTCTGCGCCAGCGCGGCGGTCTGCCGTGCTGGCGCGGCGCGGTGTGCCTCGAGGGTGAGCCGGAGCGGATCGAGACCGGCTGGTGGGACGGACGGGACATTGCCCGCGACTACTACAACGCCCGCGATATGCACGGCCGGCGGCTGTGGCTGTTCCGTGAGCGCGAGCCGCCGCATCGGTGGTTCTTGCAGGGTGTGTATGGGTAAGCGCGCGGCGGCGAACGTCGCGTATGCCGAGCTGCACTGCCTGAGCAACTTCACCTTCCTGCGCGGTGCTTCGCATCCGCAGGAGCTCATCACTCAGGCGGCCGCGCTCGGCTACCGCGCGCTCGCGCTCACCGATGAGTGTTCGCTCTCGGCAGCGGTGCGCGCGCACCTGGCGGCCAAGGAGGGGGGGCTGCACCTGATCATCGGCGCGGAGTTCGCGCTCGAGTGCGGTCTGCGCCTGGTGGCGCTCGCCACCGACCGGCATGGCTACGGGCGGCTCTGCCGGCTCATCACCCTGGGCCGCCGCGCCGCGGCGAAGGGCGGCTATCACCTGACGCGCGGCGATCTGCGCGCGACGCTCGAGCACTGTCTGCTTCTGTGGCTGCCGGGGGCGGCCCCGCAGGCGGAGCAGGCGCACTGGCTCGCGGCGGGCTTCCCTGGGCAGGCCTGGATCGCCGTGGAGCGGCTGCGCGGCGGGGCCGATCGCGAGCGGCTCGCCGTTCTCGAGCAAATCGGCCGCGAGAGCGGGCTGGCGCTCGTTGCGAGCGGGGATGTGCACATGCACGTGCGCGCTCGCCGCAGGATGCAGGATGCGCTCACGGCCATCCGCCTCAACGTGCCCATTGCCGAGACCGGCTCGAGCCTGTACCCCAACGGCGAGCGTCATCTGCGCGAGCTCGATCGGCTCGTCAAGCTCTATCCGCCCGAGCTCCTCGAGGAGACGGTGCGCATCGCGCGGCGCTGCACCTTCTCGCTCGATGAGCTGCGCTACGAGTATCCGCGCGAGTTGGTGCCGCCGGGCGAGACCCCCGCCGGTTATCTGCGCCGGCTCACCGAGGAGGGGGCGCATCGGCGCTGGCCGCACGGCGTGCCGCCGCTCGAGCGCGCCGCGATCGAGCACGAGCTCTCGCTGATCGCCGAGCTCGGCTACGAGCCGTACTTCCTCACGGTCCAGGACCTGGTCGCCTTCGCGCGCGCGCGCGGCATTCTCTGTCAGGGCCGCGGCTCGGCCGCCAACTCGCGGGTGTGCTACTGCCTGGGGGTGACCGCGGTCGACCCCGAGCGCGGCGCCGGATTGCTGTTCGAGCGGTTCATCTCCAAGGAGCGCAACGAGCCGCCCGACATCGACATCGACTTCGAGCACGAGCGGCGCGAGGAGGTGATCCAGTACGTCTACGGCAAGTACGGCCGTGAGCGCGCGGCGCTCGCCGCCACGGTGATTCTCTACCGCGCGAAAAGCGCCCTGCGCGATCTCGGCAAGGCCTTCGGGCTCGGCCCCGAAGTGTGCGCCCGGCTCGCCAAGACGATGCAGTGGTGGGACGGCAGCGAGGCGATGCCCGAGCGGCTGCGCGAGGCGGGGTTCGATCCTGAGGATCCGGTGCTCGAGCGGTTGCTGTCGCTCGCGCGCGAGCTGATCGTCTTTCCGGGCTTCCCGCGCCACCTGTCCCAGCACGTCGGGGGGCTGGTGATCAGCGCCGGGCGGCTCGATGAGCTGGTGCCGATCGAGAATGCGGCCATGCCCGAGCGCACCGTGGTGCAATGGGACAAGGACGACCTGAACGCCCTCGGCCTGCTCAAGGTCGACGTGCTCGCCCTCGGCATGCTCACCGCCCTGCGCAAGGCGTTCGATCTGGTCAACGGCGTGCGCGGCACGCGCCATGCGCTCGGCACGCTGCCCGCCGAGGAGCCGGAGGTCTACGAGATGATCTCGCGCGCCGACACGGTGGGGGTGTTTCAGATCGAATCGCGCGCGCAGATGGCGATGCTGCCGCGGCTGAAGCCGCGCAGCTACTACGACCTGGTCATCGAGGTGGCCATCGTGCGCCCCGGGCCCATCCAGGGCGACATGGTGCACCCCTACCTCAGGCGCCGGCAGGAGAGGGAGCCGGTGCAGTACCCGAGCCGTCAGATCGAGGCGGTGCTGCGGCGCACCCTCGGAGTGCCGATCTTCCAGGAGCAGGTGATGCAGCTCGCGGTGGCGGCCGCGGGGTTCACTCCCGGGGAGGCCGATCAGCTGCGCCGCGCCATGGGCGCCTGGAAGCGAAGCGGCGGCATCGGACATTTCCGTGACAAGCTCTTGGGCGGCATGGCCGCGCGCGGCTACTCGCGGGATTTCGCCGAGCGGATCTACAAGCAGATGTTGGGATTCGGCGACTACGGCTTTCCGGAGGCGCACGCGGCCAGCTTTGCGCTGTTGGTGTACGACTCGGCATGGCTGAAGTGCCATGAGCCGGCGGCCTTCACCGCCGCGTTGCTGAACAGTCAGCCGATGGGCTTTTACGCCCCGGCGCAGCTGGTGCGCGATGCGGGCGCGCACGGTGTCGAGGTACGCCCGGTGGACGCCTGTGCGAGCGAGTGGGATTGCACCCTGGAACCCTCGCCGGGCGCTCAGCCGGCGTTGCGCCTGGGATTGCGCCTGGTGCAGGGGCTCTCGCGCGCCGGGGTGGCCCGGCTTCTCAGTGCGCGCGCGGCGCGGGCCTTTATCGACGTGCAGGATCTCGCCCGGCGCGCCGGGCTCGATCGCGCCGACCTCGAGGCGCTCGCCGCCGCCGGTGCGTTCGCCCCCTTGAGCGGCAACCGTCATGTGGCTTTCTGGGACGTCGCCGGCGTCGAGCGGCCGCTGCCGCTCGAGCAGGGGGGAGGCAGTGCGGCTGCCCGTCCCTCGGGGCAGGGTACCCCGCCCGCCCGTCCCGAGCGCCCGTTCGGCGCTGAGGCGGCCCGCCCCTTGCTCCTCGCGCCGACCGAGGGGCAGAACATTGTGGCCGATTACGCTTCAGTCGGGCTGACGCTCGGCCGCCATCCTCTGGCGCTGCTGCGCGCTGCGCTCGGCAAGCTGGGGGTGCGCACGGCCGGTGACATCGGCGCACTCGCCGATGGCCGCACAGCGCGCACGGCGGGGATCGTGCTGATGCGTCAGCGTCCGGTCGCCGCCGGCGGTGTCACATTCGTGACGCTGGAGGATGAGACCGGCCAGGTGAACGTCATCGTCTGGGAGCGCATCGCGCAGGCGCATCGCGAGGCGCTCCTCTCGGCACGGCTCCTCGAGGTAGAGGGGCGGCTGCAGCGCGAGGAGGGCGTGACGCACCTCATCGCCCGGCGCCTCATCGACCGCACGGCGCTGCTCGGGGCGCTGCTGACGCGCTCGCGAGATTTCCATTAGCCCGCGAGGCGCCCGGGGCGATCACTTCTTGCGCCGCGAGGCGCGGGAGCCGTCCTCGACGCCATCGCCGATGTCATAGTCTTCGAAGTCGCTGGTGAGCTCGGCGGTGTGCTTCTCCTCGAACAGCCGCTCGAGCCGGCGCCAAGCCGGATCGCCGGCCTTGGGCACGCGATGCTTGGCGAGATCGAGATCCTTGATGACCTGGTCGAGGTCGACGTCGGCCTCTTCGACTTCAGGCTCCTCTTCGTCCTCAAACTCTTCCGATTCGGATTTCTCGCTCATGTGACACGCCGGGCTCCCGCTCCGGGAGGGTGCGCAGAATTAAATCACAAGCCGTGCCGAGCGCAACGGTGCCGTTAGTGAATCAGATCATTCAAACGGAAGATTGGCAGGAGCATTGCAAAAACGATGCCCATGACGAACAGTCCCATGATCACGATGAGCAGCGGCCCGAGCAGCCCGACCATCGCCGCCATGATCGCGTCGAGCTCGCGCTCCTGGCTGGCGGCGGCCTGAGCGAGCATGGCATCGAGCTCCCCGCTCGACTCCCCGCTCGAGATCAGGTGGATGGTCATGGGCGGGAACAACTTGCTCACCCCGAGCGAGTGCCCGATGGGGGCCCCTTCGCGCACCCGCTCGGCCGCCTTCAGCACCGCATCGCGCATCGGCAGGCTCGTCACCACCTCCCCGGCGATGCGCAGCGCATCGAGCACCGGGACGGAGCTCACCGAGAGGATGCTGAAGGTGCGCGTGAAGCGCGCGGTATTGAAGCCGCGCACCAGCTTGCCGGCAAGCGGCATGCGCAGCACTACGTGATGGAAGCGCCGGCGCGCGACGGGGTTGCGCAGCCAGCGCCGCACGAGCACGACCGCCAGCACCGCCCCGAGCACGAGCCAGATGCCGTTGACGCGCAGGAAGTGGCTGGTGCCGATCAGGATGCGGGTGATGAGCGGCAGCTGCGCCTTGCTCGCCTCGAACACCGCGACCACCTTGGGCACGACGTAGACCATCAGCGCCGCGACGATGAGGAAGCACATCACCGTGAGCACGATGGGGTAGAGCATCGCGGCGAGGATCTTCTGGCGCAGCTCCTCGCGGCTCTCGGTGTAATCGGCGAGCCGCTCGAGCACGGTGTCGAGGTGCCCGGCCTGCTCGCCGGCGGCCACCGTGGCGCGGTAGATCTCCGGGAACACGCGCGGATACTCCGCCAAGCCGTCGGCGAGGGTATGACCCTCCATGACCCGCGAGCGCACGCCAAGCAGGATGCTCTGCACGCGCGGCTTCTCGGTCTGCTGCGAGACGGCCAGGAGCGACTCCTCGAGGGGCAGCCCGGCGTGCACGAGCGTGGCGAGCTGGCGGGTGAGCAGAGTCACGTCCGCCGCCGAGACGCGCCGCAGCGTCCCGAAGGATCTCTGGCGTCCGGCCTCGCGCTCGGAGACTTCGTTGACGGTCACCGGCAGCAGCTGCCGTTCGCGCAGCTGTTGGCGGATGTGCCGCGGCGTGTCGCCCTCCAGGATGCCCTTGCGCTCCTTGCCGCCGGCATCGAGCGCGGTGTACTCGAAGGCGCCCACCTCAGTCTTCCCGGGTGACCCGCAGCACTTCTTCTATCGTGGTCTCCCCGCGCAGCACTCGGAGGCGGCCGTGATCACGGATCGAGGGGGTGCTGTGGCGGGCGTGCCGCTCGACCTGCTGCTCGCTCGCCCCGTCGTGGATCATGGTGCGCATCGTGTCATCGACCATGATGAGCTCGTAGATGCCCGAGCGGCCGCGGTAGCCGCCCATGGCGTCATCGCCCGGGCGGTAGAGTGTCGGGGCGGGGCCCCCGGGGGCGAGATTGAGCACCCGCCGCTCGGCCTCCCCGGCGGTGAAGGGCCGCTTGCTCTGGGGGTTGAGCACCCGCACCAGGCGCTGGGCCAGCACGCCGATCAGGCTCGAGGAGAGCAGGAACGGCTCGATGCCCATGTCGCGCAGGCGGGTGACCGCGCCGGCGGCGGTATTGGTGTGCAGCGTGGAGAGCACCAAGTGACCGGTGAGGCTCGCCTGCACGGCGATCTGCGCGGTCTCGAGGTCGCGGATCTCGCCGATCATGACCACATCCGGGTCCTGGCGCAGGATCGCGCGCAGGCCGCGCGCGAAGGTCATCTCCACCTTGGTGTTGACCTGGGTCTGGCCGATGCCGTCGATGTAGTACTCGATTGGATCCTCGACGGTCATGATGTTGCTGGAGTTGTCGTTCAGCCGCTCGAGCGCCGCATACAGGGTGGTGGTCTTGCCCGAGCCGGTCGGGCCGGTCACCAGCAGGATCCCGTGCGGCTTGTGGATGAGCTCATCGATCAGCTGCTCGGTCGCCGGGTCCATGCCGAGGGCGTGCAGGTCGAGCCGGCCGGCCTGCTTGTCGAGCATGCGCAGCACGACGCGCTCGCCGTAGCCGGCCGGAATGGTCGACACGCGCACGTCCACCGCGCGGCCGGCGATGCGCAGCCCGATCCGACCGTCCTGCGGCAGGCGCTTCTCGGCGATGTCGAGCTTTGACATGACTTTGATGCGCGAGACCACCAGCGGCGCGACCGCGCGCTTGGACTGCAGCACCTCGCGCAGCACCCCGTCGACGCGAAAGCGCACCACCAGGCGGTTCTCGAACGTCTCGATGTGGATATCCGAGGCGTTTTCCTTCACCGCCTGGGTGAGCACGGCGTTGATCAGGCGGATGATGGGCGCATCGTCGTCGCTGTCGAGCAGGTCCGCCTGCTCGGGCAGCTCCTGGGCGAGGTGGGCGAGATCCTCGGTCTCGTTGAGTCCCTCCACCGCCTGCATCGCATCGGAGCCGGCCTCGTAGACCTGCTGCAGCAGACGATCGAACTCCTCCGCCGAGACCCGCGCGACCCGTATGGGGCGCCCCAGGACCCGGCGCGCCTCGGCGAGGCCGAGCGGGGAGGCCCGCTCGCGGCAGACGCACTCGGCGCTGTCCTCGCTGAGGCTCTTGACCAACACGCCGTGGCGCTTCGCGAAGGCGAACGGCAGGCGCGGCTCGCCGGCCGCGACGCGGCCTTTCATCTCGAGGGGATGCGGCTCGCTCACGGTTGGGGTGGACTCGCGGGGGCAGTTTTGGCGGGCTGGGTGGGCGCGCCGCCCGGGGCCGTCGCGGCGGGGGCCCCGTGCGGCGCCGGTCCGGCCGCGCCGCTCGCGGGCGGCGGCAGGGTCGGCCGCGGCTCTCCGTAGAGCAGCGGGGGGAATTCCGAGTGCGGCAAGCTGCCTTCCTGCTGCAGCATGTAGCGGTAGTTGATGCCGCTCTGGCGGGCCGCCTCGCTCTGGTTGCGCAGGATGGTCGGCTTGATGAAGATCATGAGGTTGCTGCGCGAGGCCTGGTCGTTGCGCGACTTGAACAGCCACCCGAGGATAGGAATGTTGCCGACGTAGGGCATGCTGCTGTGGTTGCGGCTCTGGGAGTTCTCGATCAGGCCGCCGAGCACCACGATGCCCTTGTTCTGGATCAGCACGTTGGTGGTGATGCTGCGCTTTTGCGTGGTCGGATCGACCGTGGAGACCGACGTCGGCAGCACGCTCGAGCTCTCCACCGAGATCTTGAGCATCACCGAGTTGCCGGTCGCGGAAATCGTCGGCGTCACCTTGAGGATCGTGCCGACCTCCTCGCGCTGCACGGTCTGAAACGGAGTCACGGTGCCGCTCGTGACGGTCGAGGCATTGGTGTACTGGCCGGTCACGAACGGCACCTCATCGACCGACTTCAGCACCGCCTGCTGGTTGTCCATGGTGACCGCGGACGGGGTGGCCACGATGTTGGTGTTGTCGTTGCCGCGCAGCGCCCGGATCATGGCGGCGAAGGACACCCCGCCGGCCGAGAGCGTGCCGACGCCGATGGTGGTGCCCTCGAGAAGCGAGGTGGTGAGGCTCGCGGGGTTCTTCGCCGCATCGACCAGATCGACGATGCTGGTGCCGCCGACCGGCTCGACGAACCCGCCGAGGGGCAGCTTGTCGACTTGCGAGTAGGCGGCCCAGTTGACCCCCAGATCGTCGGTCTTGTTGATGTCGACCTCGGCAATGATCGCCTGCACCAGCACCTGCGGGCGGCGGATGTCGAGCTGCGCGACGATGTGCAGGATGGTGCGCATCACCTTCGGCGGGGCGGTGATCACGAGCGCGTTGTTCTGCGTATCGGCCCACACCAGCGCGTTCTTCTCCGCGGCCGCCTGGGTGGCGCCCTTGGTGTTCCCGGCGGTGGCGATCTGCGCGAGCTCCTGCATCTGCTCCTTGAGTTTCGGCGCAAGTTCCTTGGCGCTGGCGTAGTGCAGATACACCACGCGGGTGTCGCCGCCGGCGGCCGTCGGGGAGTCGAGCTCCGCCACGAGCGCGCGGATGCGCAGCCGCTCGGCCGGATCGCCGCTGATGAGCACGCTGTTGGTGCGCTCGTCGGCGACCACCTTGAAGGTGCGGCCCATCTGCGCGGCGGCCTGCCCCTGGTAGAGCTGGTCGATCACCTGCACCACCTGCGTGGCCGAGGCGTTGTGCAGCGGCATCACATCGACGTCCTGGTTGCCGACGCGGTCGATGCGGCGGACGATGCGCATGATGCGGTTAACGTTGCTCGCCCGGTCCGAGATGATGAGGATGTTCGAGGGCGGATAGGCGGCGAGGTGGCCCCACTCGGGCACGAGCGGGCGCAGGATCGGCACCAGCTCGGCGGCGCTCACGTTCTTGACCGGGATCACCTCGGTGACGATCTCATCGGAGGTCGGACTGACGAACTTCGGCAGGGTGTTGCCGGTCATCAGCCGCTCATCGGCGGTCGGCACGATCTTGACGATGTCGTGGCCCGAGGGCACGGCGATGTAGCCGTAGACCTCGAGGATCGAGAGAAACGCCTGGTAGAAGGCCGCCGGCGTGAGCGGCGTCGAGGAGTACATCGTGACCTGGGCGTTGACGCGCGGGTCGAGGATGAAGTTCTTGCCGGTCGCGGCGCTGACCGCCTGGATGATCTGACGGATGTTGGCGTCCTTGAAGTTCGGCGTGATGCTCGCCACGGCCGCCGCCGCCTGATTGGCGAGCGGCGCGAGCGCGAGCAGGCAGAGCACGAACCAGCGCAGGCCTTTCACCAGGGGGTTCCTCATCGGGGTGGCGGGGGCGCGTGCGGCGCGTTGCCGAACGGCACTGCGGTGGGGGCGCCCGGGTGGGCGGGGGAACTTTCCTGCGCGCCGGTGACGGACTGGGCGGCCTGCTCGACCTGCGCCAGATTGAGCGTGAGGTTGCGCTGCTGCCCGTTGCGCAGCACGGTCACGGTCGCCTCGCCCGAGGAATCGAGAGTATTGAGAATCTGCTGGTCCTGGGCCGGGTCGTTGAGCGGCGTGCCGTTGATCTGGAGCACCAGGTCGCCGGACTTCAGCCCCAGGCTATGGAAGGCCTGCGCATCGCTGCCCGGGTAGACGCGGTAGCCGATCTGATGGCCGCCGGAGAAGACCGGCTCGGGCCGCAGCAGCTCGGCAACGATGCCCGGCCGGCGCGCCACGAGCGAGCGCATGCGGGCCACGAACTGCGGCGCGCTCGTCTCGGCCGGCGGCAGCGCCGCGGCGCTCGGCGGCGCTGCGCCCGGGGGTGTCTGCTGCGGCAGCGCCAGCGATCGGATCTCGCCGTTGTGGCGCAGCAGCACCTTGCGGGGCAGTACGGCATCGAGCGTCGCCCCGCCCGGGATGCTGTCGCCGACGGCGTACACCTTGGCGCTCTGGGCGTTCGGCCCGAGGATGGCGAGACCCTGGGACGGATCCCGCGCCGCGAGCACGCCCGTCAGCACCAGCGGCAATCGGGTGCTCGGCGCATCCTGCCCGCCGGCCTCGCCCGACTGCGGGCCCACACCGAAGAGGTGTGCGGCGGCGACGCTCGCCGCGTCCGGTCCGCTGGCGTGCGGGTGCCAGGCCGCCAGCGGCGGGGGCGGCAGCGCGCTGCCGCCGGCGAGGTCGGTCACGAGCAGCGCCGTCTGCGCGGCGAGCGCGAGCGCCAGAGCGCCCACGACGACCCCGGGGCCCCGATTGGCGATCAAGGCGCGCCAGTGATCACTGGGGCGCAATCCTTCTAGCCAGGACGCGGTGCTCATCGATGCATCAGCCGGACCGGTAGGAAACAGACCGTAAAATCTCCGCAACGTGCGAGGGGCGCTCGATCAATCATACGGGGCTGCCGGTTCCGCTCACAAGCGCTTGTTTCTGTTTGAGAGCCCGGCCGCCTCGCGGTGCGGGCCGCCGGGGCGGGGGGTACTGCTCTTGTGTTGCGCCGTGACGCCCCCTATAAAGAGGCTATGACCGACCCCCATCCGACCCGTCCCGATGCCGGGATACTCGTCGAGGAGGCGCGGCCCGAGGTCAAGCCCCCGCCGCTCTTCCGGGTGGTGCTGCTCAACGATGACTACACGCCGATGGAGTTCGTGGTCGATGTGCTGGAGAAGTTCTTCAGCCTCGACCGGCCGAGCGCGACGCGTATCATGCTGGAGGTGCATACCCAGGGCAAGGGTGTTTGCGGGGTGTTTACCTTCGAGATCGCTGAAACCAAGGTCGCGCAGGTCACCACTTATGCGCGTGACAATCAGCACCCGCTGATGTGCACGCTGGAAGAGGCGTGAGCGGCAAGAGGCTCGAGTAAAGTGTTGTCGAACGAGCTTGAATACTGCCTGAACGAGGCGTTTCACCAGGCGCGCGAGGCGCGCCACGAGTACCTCACGGTCGAGCACCTGCTGCTGTCGATCCTCGACACCCCGCGGGTGCGCGAAGTGCTGCGCGCCTGCGGCGCGGATCTGGCGCGGCTGCGCCAGGAGCTCAAGGAGCACATCGAGCAGTCGACCCCGCGCGTCGCCGAGAGCGCCGAGCGCGAGGTGCAGCCGACGCTCGGCTTCCAGCGCGTGCTGCAGCGCGCGGTCTTCCACGTGCAGTCAAGCGGCCGCAAGGAGGTGGGGGTCGCCAACGTGCTGGTGGCTATCTTCAGCGAGAAGCAGAGCCATGCGGTGTTCCTGCTCAACCGCCAGCACGTCGCGCGCCTGGATGTCGTCAATTACATCTCCCACGGCCTCTCGAAGCTCGCCGAGGAGAAGGCCGCCGAGGAGCCGCAGTCCGAGGAGCGCGAGAGCGACGGCGGTAGCGCGCTCGAGAAATTCACCACGAACCTGAACCGCCTGGCGCAGGAAGGGCGCATCGATCCGCTGATCGGGCGCAAGCTCGAGGTCGAGCGTACCATCGAGATCCTCTGCCGCCGCCGCAAGAACAATCCGCTGTATGTCGGGGAGGCCGGCGTCGGCAAGACCGCCATCGCCGAGGGCTTGGCGCGCCTGATCGTCGAGGGACAGGTGCCCGAGGTGCTCGCCGACTGCACCCTCTACGCGCTCGACATGGGCGCGCTCATCGCCGGCACCAAGTACCGCGGAGATTTCGAGAAGCGCCTGAAGGCGGTGATCGGCGAGCTGAAGAAGCTCCCCGGGGCGATCCTGTTCATCGATGAGATCCACACCGTGATCGGCGCCGGAGCCGCCTCCGGCGGGGTGATGGACGCCTCGAACCTGATCAAGCCGGTGCTCACCAACGGGGAGATCCGCTGCATCGGCTCGACCACGTACCAGGAATACCGCGGCATCTTCGAGAAGGATCACGCGCTCGCGCGCCGCTTCCAGAAGATCGACGTGACCGAGCCCTCGGTGGCCGAGACGGTGGAGATCCTGCTCGGCCTGAGGGGGCGCTTCGAGGAGCATCACGGCATCCCCTACACGCCCGAGGCGCTCAAGGCCGCCGCCGAGCTCGCCGCGCGGCACATCAACGAGCGCCATCTGCCCGACAAGGCCATCGACGTGGTCGATGAGGCCGGAGCGCGCCAGCGCTTACGGCCGCTCACCGAGCGGCCGGCGGCGATCGAGGTGAGCCACATCGAGGACGTGGTGGCGCGCATGGCGCGCATTCCGGCGAAGAGCGTCTCGAGCTCGGACCGGGAGGTGCTGCGCAGCCTCGAGCGCAACCTCAAGCTGGTGATCTTCGGTCAGGACAAGGCGATCGAGGCCCTGGCCGCGGCCATCAAGATGGCCCGCTCGGGGCTCGGCGATCAGCGCAAGCCCGTCGGCAGCTTCCTGTTCGCCGGCCCCACGGGCGTCGGCAAGACCGAAGTGACCCGCCAGCTCGCCATTACCCTCGGGGTGGAGTTCCTGCGCTTCGACATGTCCGAGTACATGGAGCGGCACACCGTTTCGCGCCTGATCGGGGCGCCGCCGGGGTATGTGGGGTTCGACCAGGGCGGGCTGCTCACCGAGGCGGTCACCAAGCATCCGCACTGCGTGCTGCTGCTCGATGAGATCGAGAAGGCCCATCCGGACGTGTTCAACCTGCTGCTGCAGGTGATGGACCACGGTACGCTCACGGACAACAACGGGCGCAAGGCCGACTTCCGCCACGTCATCATCGTCATGACCACCAACGCCGGGGCGCAGGAGATGGCCCGGCCCTCGATCGGGTTCACGCAGCAGGACAACGCCAGCGACGGCATGGAGGCGATCCGGCGCCTGTTCACCCCGGAGTTCCGCAATCGCCTCGATGCGGTCATCCAGTTCGCGAGCCTGGATGCCCCGACCATCGAACGGGTGGTCGACAAGCTGATCCTCGAGGTGGAGATGCAGCTTGAGCAGAAGGGCGTGACGATCTCGCTCGATGATGCGGCGCGAGGCTGGATCGCCGCGAAGGGCTATGACCCCAAGATGGGCGCCCGCCCGATGGCCCGCACCATCCAGGAGTTCATCAAGCGGCCGCTCGCCGAGGAGCTGCTGTTCGGGCGTCTCGTCGGCGGCGGTCAGGTGCGGGTCTCGGTGGCAGCGGATGGCTCACGGCTGGAACTGGAGTGCACGGCGGCTGCGCAGCCTGAAGTGACGGCATAGCGCGCAGCCGATCGCGCTCGCCTCATGGAGGGCGGGCGCTGCCTTCAGCGTCCGCGGTAGACGATGCGGCCCTTTGTGAGGTCGTAAGGGGTCATCTCGACGGTGACCTGGTCGCCGGTGAGAATGCGGATGTAGTTTTTGCGCATCTTGCCTGAGATGTGCGCGGTGACCACGTGGCCGTTTTTCAGCTTCACGCGAAAAGTGGTGTTGGGCAGTGTTTCCACCACCTCACCCTCCATCTGGATGGCGTCTTCTTTGGACATATGGCCCTTTGAGTTGCGGGGGCGCGAATTGCAGCACAAATGGCCGCGGCTGTGCAATTTACATCGGCTCAGTCCTTGGCCGGGGGCCGCTTGAGGGCAATCGGCTCCACGCGCACCCAGCGCGCGAGCAGCGCCTGGAAGTGCCCACGCGGGATGGCGCGCGCCCCGAGGCTCGCCAGGTGCGCCGAGGGCATCTGACAGTCGATGAGCGCGATGCCGTTGCCCGCACACATCGTCACCAGATGCGCGAGCGCCACTTTTGAGCCGTCGCGCGCGCGGCTGAACATGGATTCGCCGAAAAACACCCCGCCGAGGCGCACCCCGTAGAGTCCCCCGGCGAGCTCGCCCCGGTGCGTGACCTCGATGCTGTGGGCGAAACCCAGCTCGTGCAGCCGCACGTAGGCGGCGCGCATCTCGGCGGTGATCCAGGTGCCCGGGCTGCGCGCGCGCGGCGCGGCGCAGGCATCGATCACGACCTCGAACTGTTGATTAACAGATATACACAAGCCTTTGTTTCTTATAGTCTTTAAAAGGCTCCTATGCAAGCGGAACTCGGCTGGGAAGAGCACCGTGCGCGGATCGGGCGACCACCACAGCACCGGCTGGCCGGGCGAGTACCAGGGAAAGATGCCGCGCCGGTAGGCCGCGAGCAGCCACTCGCTGGAGAGGTCCCCGCCCGCGGCGAGCAGCCCCGCCGGCTCATCGAGCGCCTGCTCGAGCGGCGGAAACCATTCCCGCGACTCCTGCGGCGAGAGCCAGGTGATGCGCTTCACGAGCTCGCCTTGCGGAACGGGACGTGCTCGCGCACTTGCCCGACGTAGCCCTCGACCCAGTCGGCCTCCCGCTCGAGGTACTCGCCGATCGCCGCCCGAAAGCGCGCATCGTGGATGTCGTGCGCGGACCAGGTCAGGCACGGCTCGAAGCCACGGCTGACTTTGTGCTCCCCCTGTGTGCCCGGCTCGAACCGCTCGATGCCGCGCTCGATGCAGAACTCGATCCCCTGGTGGTAGCAGGTCTCGAAGTGCAGGCTGTGGTACTCGCCCGCGGCCCCCCAGTAGCGGCCCCAGAGCGCCGCCTCGGACCAGAAGAACACCGCTGCGGCGACCGCGCGCGCGCCGTGCATCGCGATCTTCACCATCAGCGCATCGCCGAGCGTGCGGGCGATCTCCCCGAAGAAGGCGCGCGTCAGGTAGGGCTCGCGCCCGTGGCGCAGGAACGTCTCGCGGTGAAAGCCGTAGATCCGGTCGAGGAGCCCCGCATCGAGCTCGCTGCCGAAGCGGGTGAGGAAGCGGATGCCCGCCTCGTGCACGCGCCGGCGCTCGCGGCGCGCCTTCTTGCGCTTCTCGGCGGTGAAGCTCGAGAGGTACTGCTCGAAGTCGCGGTAGCCGCGGTTGCTCCAGTGGAACTGACAGTCGCGCCGCAGCAGCCAGCCCGCCCGCTCGCAGGCCACCCGGTCGCTCTCGGTGAGAAACAGCGCGTGCGTCGAGGAGCAGCCGCGCTCGCGCGCCACCGCGCGCAGCGACTCGAGCAGCTGCGCGCGCACTGCGCCGGGCTCCAGATCGGCGCGCACCAGCAGGCGCGGGCCGGTGGCCGGGGTGAACGGCACCGCCACGGTGAGCTTGGGGTAGTACTCGAGCCCGTGGCGCGCATAGGCCTCGGCCCACGCGAAATCGAACACGAACTCGCCGGAGGAGTTGTCCTTGACGAAGGCCGCCGCGGCGCCCGCGAGCCCGGCGGCGTCACTCAGGGTGATCGGGCAGGGCAGCCAGCCGCGCGCCGGGCCCACGCACCCGCCATGCTCGAGCGCGGCCAGGAATTCGTGGCGCAGAAAGGGCTGCTCGCGCCCGGCCAGCGCGTTCCACTGGCCCGGATCGATCTGCTCGATGCTCGAGTGGACGGCGAGCTGCATTCGCTACGGCGAGTGGCCGGCCTCCACGGTCTCCAGATACCGGTCGGCATCGAGCGCGGCCATGCAGCCGGAGCCGGCAGAGGTGATGGCCTGGCGGTAGATCGGGTCGGCGACGTCGCCGCACGCGAACACGCCGGGGATACTGGTGGCGGTCGCGTTGCCCTCGCTGCCGCTGCGCACCAGCAGGTAGCCGTTGCGCATGGCGAGCTGTCCGGCGAACAGCTCGGTGTTCGGTGCGTGTCCGATGGCGATGAACACGCCCGTGACGGGAACCTCGCGCCGCTCGCCCGTCCCGGCGTGCGCCAGGGCGATGCCGGTGACGCCCTGCGCATCGCCCAACACCTCCGCCACGGTGTGGTCCCAGAGGAGGCTGACTTTGCCGGCCTCGGCCTCGCGCAGCAGGCGGTCCTGCAGAATCTTCTCCGCGCGCAGCCGGTCGCGCCGGTGCACGAGCGTCACGTGCGCGGCGATATGCGAGAGGTACAGCGCCTCCTCGACCGCGGTGTTGCCGCCGCCGATGACCGCTACGCGCTGTCCTCTGAAGAAGAATCCGTCGCAGGTCGCGCAGGCCGACACGCCCCGGCCGCGGAATTTCTCCTCGGAGGGCAGGCCGAGATACTTGGCGGTGGCGCCGGTGGCGATGATGAGCGCATCGCAGGTGTACGTGCCGGCATCGCCGGTGAGGCGAAAGGGGCGCGCCGCGAGGTCGCACGCCTGGATGTGATCGCTCAGGATCTCGGTGCGAAACCGCTCGGCGTGCCGGCGCAGCCGCTCCATCAGCGCCGGTCCCTGCAGCCCCTCGACATCCCCGGGCCAGTTGTCGACGTCCGTGGTGGTCATCAGCTGACCGCCGGCCTCAAGGCCCGTGATCAGCAGCGGGGCGCGATTGGCGCGGGCGGCGTAGACGGCGGCGCTGTAGCCGGCCGGCCCTGAGCCCAGGATGATGAGTCGGCTGTGCCGGGGATCGCTCATGGATATGGGTTCCTCAATGCCAGAGGGGCCCCGAGGCACACTCGAGCCTAACGGGGCGCGGGGCATGGCGTTCATAGTACCAAGGGTGGGGCGGCGGGACCTGCGCTAAAATTGCGCCACAGTTAAGATCCGTGATCATGGAGCCGTACCCATTGGCTGACTCCCAGGCGCTCACGCGCCGCCCGTCCCGCTTCAGCGCAGCGGTCGCCCGCGCTTTGCGCGAGAGCGCGGTCATCGCCACCGTCGCTGCGGCGCTGGTGGTGCTGATTGCGCTCGCGACGTACAGCCCCCGCGATGCGGGCTTCTTTTTCAGCGGCGCTGGCCCCGTGGTGCACAACCGCATCGGTCCGGTCGGGGCCTATCTTGCCGATGCGCTGTTCGGCCTGCTCGGCTATCCGGCGTACTGGCTGCCCGTGATGCTCGCGCTCGCCGCCTGGCGCACGCACCGCGGCGCCCGCGAGGCGCCGCTCGGGCGGGCCACCCGGCTGGTGCGCGCCGGCGGCCTGGCGCTGCTGCTCATCGCGAGCTGCGCCCTGGCGGGGCTCAATTGGGGCCCCGGTGTGCTGCACGAGGGCGCGGGGGGGCTGCTCGGTTCGCTCGCCGGCGGTGGGCTCGGGGCGGCGCTCGGCTACGTGGGCGCCACGCTGGTCATGCTGGTGGCGTGGATGGCGGGCCTGTCGCTCGGCTTCGGGGTGTCCTGGTTCACGATCATGGACCGGCTCGGGCAGTGGGCCTGGGAGGGGCTCGGCTGGGTGCGCGAGCGGCGCGCCGCGGCGCGTGATCTGGCCGTGGGGCGCGAGCGCCGGCAGGCGCGCAAGGAGGCCGTCGCGGTCGAGCACCAGCGCGTCTCGCAGCGCCCGTCCCCGCGCATCAGCGCACCCGCCGCGCGGATCGAGAAGAGCGAGCGGGTCGAGAGGGAGCGGCAGGTGCCGCTGTTCGATCCGCCGAAGTCTGGCGAGCTGCCGCCGCTGTCGCTGCTCGATGACCCGCCGGCGCGCGAGCCGGCGTACTCGAGCGAGGCGCTCGAGGGTCTCTCGCGGCTGCTGGAGATGAAACTGAAGGATTTCGACATCGAGGCCGAGGTGGTCTCGGTGCAGCCGGGCCCCGTGGTCACCTGTTTCGAGCTGCGGCCCGCCCCGGGAGTCAAGGCGAGCCAGATCACCACCCTCGCCAAGGACCTGGCGCGGGCGCTCTCGGTGCTCAGCGTGCGCGTGGTGGAGGTGATCCCCGGCAAGAACGTCATGGGGCTCGAGATCGCCAACGAGAAGCGCGAGATGGTCACGCTCGGGGAGATCCTGCGCTCGAGGGCCTACGACGAGATGCACTCCCCGCTCGCGCTCGCCCTCGGCAAGGACATCGGCGGGGCGCCCGTGGTGGCCGACCTCACGCGTATGCCGCACCTGCTGATCGCCGGCACCACCGGCTCCGGCAAATCGGTCGGGATCAACGCGATGGTGCTGTCGCTGCTGTACAAGTCGACGCCCGAGCACGTGCGATTGATCATGATCGACCCGAAGATGCTCGAGCTCTCGATGTACGAGGGCATCCCGCACCTGCTCACGCCCGTGGTCACGGACATGAGGCAGGCGGCGAACGCGCTGCGCTGGTGCGTCGGGGAGATGGAGCGGCGCTATCAGCTGATGGCCGCCCTCGGGGTGCGCAACATCGGCGGGTTCAACCGGCGCGTGAAGGATGCCAACGAGTCCGGCAAGCCCATTCTCGATCCGCTCATGCTCGCGCGCGCCGCCGACGATCCGAGCTTCGATCAGAGCCA
The DNA here is from genome assembly GCA_021787615.1 of Pseudomonadota bacterium. Lineage (GTDB taxonomy): Bacteria > Pseudomonadota > Gammaproteobacteria > Steroidobacterales > Steroidobacteraceae > 13-2-20CM-66-19. Next base: position 23,490 of record JAJYLP010000021.1, on the reverse strand, counting down.
GATCACGCCCCTCTCGCCGCTGCCGTACGTGGTGGTGGTGATCGATGAGCTTGCCGACATGATGATGATCGTCGGCAAGAAGGTCGAGGAGCTCATCGCGCGCCTGGCGCAGAAGGCGCGCGCCTCGGGCATCCATCTGGTGCTCGCCACGCAGCGCCCCTCGGTGGATGTGATCACGGGCCTGATCAAGGCCAACATTCCCTGCCGCATCGCCTTTCAGGTCTCGGCCAAGGTCGACTCGCGCACCATTCTCGATCAGATGGGCGCCGAGACGCTGCTCGGGCACGGCGACATGCTCTACCTTCCGCCCGGCACCTCGCTGCCGACGCGCGTGCATGGCGCGTTCGTGTCCGACCAGGAGGTGCACCGCGTGGCCGATGCGCTGAAGCGGGCCGCGCCGCCGGATTACATCGAGGAGGTGCTCTCCGGTCCGCAGCTGCCCATCCCGGGGCTCGCGGGCGAGGAGGGCGAGGGCGGCGCGGGGCTGATGGCCGATCCGGAGCAGGACTCCCTCTACGACGAGGCGGTGCGGATCGTGACCCGGGAGAGGAAGCCCTCCATCTCCTACGTGCAGCGGCGCCTGAAGATCGGCTACAACCGCGCCGCGCGCCTGCTCGAGACAATGGAGAACGCGGGCCTGGTCGGCCCGCTGCAATCGAACGGCTCGCGCGAGGTGCTGGTGCCGGCGCGCCCGGAGGACTGACGACCCATGGCGAAAGTGTTGATCTTGCCGGCGCTCGCGGCCGCCGCGCTCGGCTGCGCGCTCACGGTGACGCCTGCGGCCCGCGCTGCACCGGCGGTCGAGGCGGCGCGCGCGCCGACCCCGCTCGATCGCTTCCTCAGCCGGCTGCACACGCTGCGGGTGAGCTTCCGCCAGACTCTGGTGGATGCGCACGGGGCGTTGCTGTCGCGCTCGGCCGGCACGCTCATCGTGGAGCGCCCGGGGAAATTCCGCTGGAGCATCCGTCCGCTGGCGGCCAAGGCGGGGGCCGATGCGCCGGGGGCCGGCCAGCTCATGGTGGCCGATGGGCGCAACCTCTGGTTCTACGACCGCGATCTCGAGCAGGTGACGGTCCAGCCGGTGAGCGCGGCGCTCTCGGCGACCCCGGCGATGCTGCTGTCCGGCACGGTCGATGTGCGCAAGCACTTCACCGAGCAGCCGGCCGGGCGGCGCGAGGGGCTGCAGTGGGTGTTCGTCGAGCCGCTGCACGCCTCGGGCGCCGATTTTCGCAGCGCGCTGTTCGGGTTCGAACACGGCACGCTCAAGCGGATGATTCTCGAGGACACGCTCGGTCAGGTGGCCACCATCGTGTTCGAGCACGTGGCGGTCAACGGGCCGGTGCCGGCCGCGGCGTTCACTTTCTCGCCTCCGAAGGGAGTTGACGTGATCGGAACGCCCGCGCGGTGAGCGGGCCCGGGACAACTCGGCCCGATCCGGCGCGACCGCTCGCCGACCGCATGCGGCCGCGCTCGCTCGATGAGGTGCTCGGCCAGGGGCACCTGCTCGCCGCGGGCAAGCCGCTGCGTCAAGCGATCGAGTCCGGCCGGCTGCACTCGCTCATCCTCTGGGGACCGCCGGGCACCGGCAAGACTACGCTCGCGCGCCTCATTGCCCAGCGCAGTGAGGCGCAGTTCATCGCGCTCTCGGCGGTGATGGCCGGCGTGAAGGACATTCGCGCCGCGGTCGAGGTGGCGCGCGCCGAACGCGAGCGCAGCGACCGCCCGACGGTGCTGTTTCTCGACGAGGTGCACCGCTTCAACAAGGCGCAGCAGGACACGTTCCTGCCGTACCTCGAGGACGGCACGCTCACCTTCATCGGCGCCACGACCGAGAATCCCTCCTTCGAGGTGGTGAGCGCGCTGTTGTCGCGGGCGCGGGTGTACGTGCTGAAGCCGCTCGAGGAGGGCGATCTGGTGCGCCTGCTGCGCGCGGCGCTCGAGGACAGCGAGCGGGGGCTGGGTGCGCTCGCGTTGCAGGCGCAGCCGGCCGCGCTCGAGCTGATTGCGCGGGCGGCCGATGGCGACGGCCGGCGCGCGCTCAGCATGCTCGAGCTCGCCGCGGGCCTGGCGGAGGCGGCCGGCGGCGGCGAGGGCATCACGCTCGAGCGCGCCGAGGATGTGGCGAGCGGCGCGCGGCGGCGCTTCGACAAGGGCGGGGAGCAGTTCTACGATCAGATCTCCGCGCTGCACAAGGCGGTGCGCGGCACCGATCCGGATGCGGCGCTCTACTGGCTCGCCCGCATGCTCGATGGCGGCTGCGATCCGCTCTACATCGCGCGCCGCGCGGTGCGCATGGCGGTCGAGGACGTCGGTCTTGCCGATCCGCGCGCCTTCGCGCTGACGCTCGACGCCTGGGAGGCCTACGACCGGCTCGGCAGCCCGGAGGGCGAGCTTGGTATCGCCAACGCGGTGGTGTATCTGGCGTGCGCGCCGAAGAGCAACGCGGTGTACGTGGGGTTCGGCGAGGCACAGGCGGACGTCGAGCGCTTCGGGACGCTCGAGGTGCCGCTGCGGCTGCGCAACGCGCCGACGCGACTGATGAAGGAGCTCGGCTACGGGCGCGGCTACCGCTACGCGCACGATGAGCCGCAGGGCTATGCCGCCGGGGAGCGCTACCTGCCGGATGACATGCCCGGTAGGCGATACTATCGTCCGGTGCCGCGCGGGCTCGAGATCAAGATCGGCGAGGCGCTCGCCAAATTGAGGAAACCGACGTCATGATCGACCCGAAGCTGCTGCGCTCCGACCCCGAAGCCGTCGCCCGCAACCTGGCGCGGCGCGGCTTCGCGCTCGATGTGGCCCGGCTGCGCGCGCTCGAGGAGCGGCGCAAGAGCGCGCAGGTCGAGACCGATCGGCTGCGGGCCGAGCGCAACGCCAACGCCAAGGCGGTCGGCATGGCCAAGGGCCGCGGCGAGGACGCGGGCGGTCTCCTGGCGCGCGGCGAGCAGCTGACCGGCGAGCTCGCCGTGGCCGAGGCGGCCCTGACGGCGGTGCAGAGCGAGCTCGATGCGTGGCAGCTCGCGCTGCCGAATCTGCTGCACGAGTCCGTACCGGATGGTGCGAGCGAGGAGGATAACCGCGAGGTGCGCCGCTGGGGCGAGCCGCGCGCCTTCGCGCACGAGCCGCGCGATCACGTGGCCATCGGCGAGCGGCTGGGAGGACTCGACTTCGAGGCCGCCGCGCGCATCTCGGGCGCGCGCTTCGTGGTGATGCGCGGGGAAATCGCGCGCCTGCACCGGGCGCTCGCGCAGTTCATGCTCGATCTGCACACGCGCGAGCACGGCTACACGGAAGTCTACGTGCCGTACCTGGTGCAGCCCCAGGCGCTGATCGGCACCGGGCAGCTGCCGAAGTTCGAGCAGGACCTGTTCGCGGTGCGCGGCGAGCAGGGCTTTCATCTTATTCCCACCGCCGAAGTGCCCGTGACCAACTTGGTGCGCGAGCAGATCGTGCCCGCCGAGGCGCTGCCGCTGCGCTTCGTGTGCCACACGCCATGCTTCCGCTCGGAAGCGGGCGCGGCCGGCAAGGACACCCGCGGCATGATCCGCAACCATCAGTTCGACAAGGTGGAGCTGGTGCAGATCGTGCGCCCCGAGGACTCCTACCGGGCGCTCGAGGAGCTCACGGGCCACGCCGAGGAGGTCTTGAAGCGCCTCGAGCTGCCGTTTCGCACCGTGGCGCTGTGCACGGCGGACATCGGCGCCAACAGCGCCAAGACCTACGACATCGAGGCGTGGCTGCCCTCGCAGCGGCGCTACCGGGAGATCTCCTCCTGCAGCAACTTCGAGGCCTTCCAGGCGCGGCGCATGCAGGCGCGCTGGCGCGCCCCGCAGGGCAAGCCCGAGCCGGTGCACACCCTGAACGGCTCGGGGCTGGCCGTCGGGCGCACCCTCGTGGCGGTGCTCGAGAATTACCAGCAGGCCGACGGCACCGTGCAGGTGCCGGCCGCGCTGCGCGCGTACTTCGGCGGATGCGAGCGGCTCGGCGCCGCCGGCTGAGGCGGCGCGCCATGGCGGCGCGGACGGATACGGCAGACACGATGACTCCGGGGGGAGTGGATGACTGAACTCAGCAGATCGCTCAAGCCGCGCCATCTGGAGATGATCTCCATCGGCGGGATCATCGGCGCGGGACTGTTTGTCGGCAGCAGCGCCTCGATCGCGGCGGTGGGGCCGGCCATCGTGCTGAGCTACCTCATCACCGGGACGCTGGTGCTGCTGGTGATGCGCATGCTCGGGGAGATGTCCCTCAGCATGCCCAACGTGCGCTCCTTCACCGAGTTCGCGCGCGAGGGCCTCGGGCCCTGGGCGGGGTTCATCGCCGGGTGGCTGTACTGGTACTTCTGGATCATCGTCGTGCCGGCCGAGGCGATCGCCGGCGCGAACATCCTGCACACCTGGATCCCTCAGGTGCCCACCGGGGTGCTCGGCTGCGCCCTGATGGCGCTCATGACCGGCGTCAACCTGATGTCGGCGCGCTCGTACGGGGAGTTCGAGTTCTGGTTCTCCTCGATCAAAGTGGCCGCCATCATCGTGTTCATCCTGCTGGCCGGCGCCTTCGCATTCGGCTGGACCGCGCCGCACGGGTCGACGTTTCACAACCTCTCGGCCTACGGCGGGTTCATGCCCCACGGCACGGTCGCGGTGCTCGCCGGCGCGGTGACCGTGTTCTTCTCCCTCACCGGAGCGGAAATCGTCGCGGTCGCGGCGGCCGAGTCGGCCGAGCCCTCGCGCGCCATCGCGCGCCTGACCAGCTCGATCATCGTGCGCATCCTGATGTTCTATGTCGGCTCGGTGTTCTTCATCATGGCGGTCGTGCCCTGGACGAGCATCCGTATCGGCGAGTCGCCCTTCACGCTCGCGCTCGAGCGGATGCACTTCTGGTGGGCGGGTATCGCGATGGACGCGATCATCCTCACCGCGGTGCTCTCCTGCCTGAATTCAGCGTTCTATGTGTGCTCGCGAGTGCTGTTCGTGCTCGCCGAGCGCGGCGATGCGCCCCAGGGTCTGATCAAACTGAATGCGAGGCGCGTGCCGGTGCGCTCGGTGCTGCTGTGCAGCGCCGCGGGTGTCGCCGGTATCCTCGCGGCGATCAAGGCGCCGCAAAGCGTGTTCGCGTTCCTGGTCGACGCCTCGGGCGCGCTGATGATCTTCGTCTACGGCCTGATCGCGCTTGCGCACCTGCGCATGCGCCGCCAGCGCGAGCGCGCCGGGCAGCCTGCGCCGGCGCTGACCATGTGGCTGTATCCCTGGACGAATTATCTCGCCCTCGGGGCGATGGGGGCGGTCCTCATCGCCATGCAGTTCACGCCGGGACTCGGCGCCGACCTGCATGTGAGCCTGATTTCCGTTGCGGTGGTCACGGGCGCCTACCTCGCGCTGCGCACTTGGCGGGGCTCGCGAGAGGGGACGGCCGCTGTCGAGGTCGCCGCCGGTGGTGAGGAGCCTTATGGGTCTGCCGACAGCGAAACGGACGGCTGATCGGGCCTGAGCCATCGCGACCGGCGGCCAACCTGCCCCCGCCGCTCAAACAGCCTCAGCGGTACCGAGGCCGGGAACGCTCGTGCGGGGCGAGCAGACCGGTTCGAGGCGCCCTCGGCGAGTGGGTCGCACGGCCAAAGTGTCTACTAACCTATTGTCGTACCCATCGCCGGCGTCCTTAAATTCCAGCCACTCGGCCGCATCGCGCGAGCGCCATGCGAACGCCGCGGCCGGGATGCTCCCGCCTTCGACGGGTGCTGTTTGAAGGTCTCAGCCCAGGTTCTCGCCGCAGCGCGGGCGAGCGTCTGTGCGTTCGCGCAGGCGCAGACTTCCACGAGCGGCGCGCCTGCCGCTGCGCAATCAAGTCATGCGAAGCGGACCGAGGCCGCCGAGGCTCCGACCATCGTCCATCAGGTGCTGATTCGGGCGCCGTGGCTGTTCAGGCACCGCACGCGCTACGCGCACGCCATGCCGGAGATCTCCGGTACGCAGATCACGGTCACCCGCAAGACCACGGTGGTCGATCTCACCGCGCCGCCGCCCATCGTCAACAACCAGCCGCGCCCGCTGTTCGACCAGATGCCGGGGCTCGTGCTCGCCGAGCAGGGCAATCCGGTCAATCTCAACCTCTCGTACCGCGGCCTCGGTAAGCCGCAGGTGAGCGAGTGCATCCTGGTGATGCAGGACGGCGTTCCGATGGAGATGGACTGGATCGGCTCTGCGACGCTCTACTATCTGCCGAACTTCCAGTCGATCGAGAAGGTCGAGATGATCCGCGGCGGCTCGGGCCTGCTCTACGGGCCCGAGCCCGAGCCGGTGATCAATTCCATCTCGCGCCAGCCGGGCAAGACGACGCAAGCGAGCACCGAGCAGGGCTTCGGCAGCGACGGGCTGTATTCCACCTACAGCGCGATCCCGGGGCCGGCGGGCCGATGGGAGTACCGCGCCGATTTTTCCCATCGGCACACGAGCGGTCAGCGCGTGAACGGCGACTACACGGCCGATCCCGAGGATCTCGCGCTCGGCTACCGAATCGGTCAGGACCGGAAGCTGACTCTGGCGGTGCACGCGTACGCGCTCGAGAGCGGCATGGCCGGCCTCATGAGCGGGGCGCAGTTCAAGGCCAACCCAATCAGACGACGCCGCCGGATGATCGGGACTGGGCCCATCGCTACACCGCGGTGCTCACGCATCACGATCAGATCGACCGCGCCAGCCTGTTCGTGCAGAAGGTGTGGACGGGCGATCAGGATCTGGTGACGCGCGCCGGCCGGTACAGCGGCGCCCGCATGCCGGTGGCCACCAGCGCGACGCTCGCGTCGCAGAAATCCCACTACACGGGGCTCGACGGACGGCTCTTGCGCAACCATCTAAGCGATGGACTTGAGCGGTGGGGCCGTGCGGGGCATTCTGCCCCGTGCTGTGCGGGATGTGCCGCAGGAGGGGTCATGATCAAGGGCAGCACGGTCCGGCGGGCCGATCACGCGATCGACCGCCCGTTTCTCGACCGCTGGTCGCCGCGAGCGATGAGCGGCGAGGCGCTTTCGGTCGATGAGCTGCTGAGTCTGTTCGAGGCGGCCCGGTGGGCGCCCTCATCGGGTAATGCGCAGCCCTGGCGGATGCTGTTCGCGCGGCGCGACACGCCCGAGTGGCCGACCTTCTTTGGTCTGCTGGCGGGCGGCAATCAGGCCTGGTGCGTGCGGGCGGCGGCCCTGGTGGTGTTCGTCTCGAGGATGATCAACCAGCGTACCGGCCGAGCCGCGGTGACGCACTCGTACGATACCGGCGCCGCCTGGGGATATTTCGCCCTGCAGGGGTGCCTCATGGGCTACGTGGTGCATGGCATGGAAGGCTTCGATTACGAGCGGGCGCGGCGCGAGCTGAACATTCCGCAGGATTATCGGGTCGAGGCCATGGCGGCGGTCGGGCGGCCGGCACCGAAGGAGGTATTGAGCGCCGCACTGCAGGTGCGCGAGACGCCGAGTGATCGACGGCCGCTCGGCGAGACCGTGTGCGAGGGAGCCTGGCGGTTGGGGTAGGGGGCTGACCGCTGCCGCAGAGACGAGCGCGGATCGCGACCGAGCTCACGCCGGGTGGTTCTCGGGCGGCTGCTCGAGCTGCGCGAGCGCGAGATCTCGGCATTGCCCTTTGACTGCGTGCCAGTCAGTCCACGGAGGAGAATCCCCTTGTATTCATCGAGATCGACCTGCGTGAGGTCAAAAGGCGAGGGGTTGGTGAGCGTGACGATTGCCGTGCTCAGGATGTCTCCTCCTTCTGCGGCAAACTCTGGATACAGATGAGGGAGACTCTCGAGCGCCTCGGCGCTGCGTGCTAGGCCCAGATGGTGCGACAGTGCGGGGACGTCGAGGAAATCACGGGTCGCATTGCATTCAATGGTCAGGAACGTCTTGATTCTCAGCATCTCCTCGACGGTAGGGATTTTGATTTTCTGCCCCCGGCGCAGCGCGACCTCCATGGTGTCCAGGGGAGCAGAGCGGCGCAGATTGCGCAGACTCGCATCGATGCCTTCGACGTGCCCCAGAACCAGCTTGCCTTTGATACGCCTGCGGGTTCGCCATCCGACGATGGATTCGAGTGCCGCAAGTGCTTGATCGTAGTCCTTCCCGAGATCGCTGACGACGTGGTCGTGATCGAAGGAGATTCGATCATGGGCGTGCAGCGCGGCGGCAGTTTCGCCCTCAAGAACCGCGCCGGGGATCTTGGTTTGAAGCAGTGCCGCGTCGGCGAGCAACCGCTCCCACTCGGGAGTCTGTGCGGCGGGTCTGCGGGACGGTCTGGGCGACTTGGACCGCTTGGGCTTAGTCATGCCGAGAGGCCGGCCGGAGCTGTGACTTCAGAATGGACGGCAGGAGCGTGCTGAGGGCACGGACTCGGGCGTCTTGCGCGTCGAGCCCGCGAAGCACCTCGCCGACGCGACCGGACAGCGATTCATTTATGTTGGACTGCGCTGGTGCGGGTGCTATCTGCTAGGATTCGCGACTCAATGGGGCTGCGCTGCGGAGAGGTGGCAGAGCGGTTGATTGCACCGGTCTTGAAAACCGGCGTCCCTTCACGGGGACCGTGGGTTCGAATCCCACCCTCTCCGCCAGACGGTGCAGCCCTGGAAGCCGCCCAAAGCCCGCGAACCCGTGGCACAGTTGGATCAGTTGCGAGCGGCGTTCCCGTGGGCATTGCTGTTCGGGGCCTCACCGGAGACGCACCGCAAGATGGGTGGTGGCGCCGGCGGGCGGGCGCCGGAGCCTCAGGGGAGGAACCCGTGGTGCCGCGCAAGGCGCGTGAGCTGCCCGGCGTTCCGCGCGCCGAGCTTCTCGCGGATGGCGGATTGATGGTTGGCGACGGTCTCGTCCGAGAGACCGAGCTTCGCACCGATGCTCTTGACGGTCTCACCTCGCACCAGCAGGCGCAGCACTTCGAATTCCCGGGGCCTCAGGGATTCGATGTCTGACTTGCCGGACTGCTCCGCGGCCAGGACCATGTTGCGAGTCACATCGGCGCTCAGATAGCCGAGCGCGCCCGCTTCGAGTGCGCGAGTCGCATAAATTGCATCGTCGTGCATGCTCAGCATCAATATGCGCAGTTGCGGTTAGTCCCTGAGCATGCGCCGCATCGCCTCGATGCCGCTCAACCCTGGAAGGGCGATATCCATCATCACCACGTTCGTGCCGAGCGGCAGGCAACGCTCACATGCTTCGGCGGCAGTGCTTGCGTCACCGATGACGCGAATCCCGCGCTCGCCCTCGAGCACCCGTCGATATCCCTCACGCACAATCGCATGATCGTCAACCAGCAGAATCTTGATGAGGGAGCTTATGATGTGCTCCCGTTGCGTGACTGCACTGGAATGCGGGCCGTCAATTGATACCCGTCACCCAACGCGCTGCGGATGCTCAGCTCACCCCACAGCGCCTCGACCCGCTCGCGAATCCCGATCAGCCCAAGGCCGGGAGTAGGCTGCGACGCCGCGCTGCCGACCCCGTCGTCCTCGACGGCCACGGTCACTATGTTATCGGGTTGTCCGGGCGTGCCCGTGCGGCCAAGATGAATGTCTACGTGCCGCGCGGCGGCGTGTTTGGCGATATTCGTCAAAGCCGCCTGCGCGCGTCGGTATGCGGTGAGTGCGATTTCCTCGGGCAGCGAGGTGAAATCCCCGGTGACAGACCAACGCAGAGTCACACTGGGGAGGCGCGTGCGCCAGGTCTGCACGCAGTGCTCCAGTGCGGCCGCCAATGCGAGTTCAGCCAGCCCTGCCGGTCGCAGCTCGCGAATCAGCGACGTCACGGCGCCATGGATGTGATTGCAGTTCTCGACGATGGCGGCCGCCCGCGTCTGTGCCGCGGCACGCTCGCCGCGACGGTCGTCGCGGATTCCCATCGCGCCGAGCTTGATCACGCTAAGATACTGCCCGAGCTCGTCATGCAACTCACGCGCGAGCGGCTTGCGTTCGAGCTCCTGGAGCGCGAGATATTGCTGCGCCAGCCGGCGGTTGTTGGCAAGCGCCGCGGTGAGCTGTGCTTCGGGCCGACCTGCGGCGCGCAATTTCCTGCCGAGCCTCGCCATAGCGACGCGTGGCGAACAACGCCAGCCCGAGACTGAGCGCACGCAGCACGGTGCGCAGCTCATCGAGCTGGTATCGCTCATAGGGCGCGGTCAGGCGGCGCAGCATTGCCGTCACGTTGAAAATGCCGCACAGCACCCACGTGAGGATGGCGACGGCCGCGACCTCCAGAGCGTCGCGTCGCTGCACCTTGCGGAGCCGGTCGGCTCGAGCGAGGTCATGGGCGATGGCGCGGACTCCTCACCGTTCGCGGCACCGACGTTGGCTCGAGAGCCACCGCTGAATCCGCTCCCCATCACGGACGCTTTCGCTGGGACCTGCGTGGACATGGCTTGCGTTGCCCGGGCCGGGTTCGCTCCCGGGTTGCTAGTCTAACGCGGGCCTCCCGACTGGGCAGTTCCGCCGCCTGAAGTGCTCCATTGCGGGACTGTGGCGCGCTCGCGTCGGCGCCGCCGCAAGGCAGGCCGGAGCCGCGGCACTGCGGCGGGCGGCGGTTACGGGTCGGCGGGCGGCACTCGTATCCCGCGCATCGGGACTTTCTCCCGGGTCTGGCCGTTCTCGACAGCGCGGTGCGAGGACACCCCGGTGACTTGCGACGGCCGTGTGTATCGCGGCGGCCTGAGCGCCGATGGCGATGAACTGGCCGCCAGGTGAGGCCGGCAGCGAGGAATCGCTGAACTGTTCCATTTTCGAACAGCGCTACGGCTCGAGCCGCGGTCACTCCAAAATCGGGAAAAACTCCCTTGTGCGCCCGAGACGGGTGTCACCAGCATGCGGCAAACTAGCCAGCGGATGCGACTCGCTGGCACGGCGGGCTGCACAGTACCCTACGGTCCGAGACGGAGGATTCGAGTGAGTCGAAAGCCGGATCAGAGAAAAGCGTTTGGCCGACATTGCCTGCACTTTGCCGTAATCGGAGTGCTCGGCGCCTGGGGTGTGGCCGCGATGGCGGCCGATTCGCCAGCCGGGCGGGTCAGCCCGCGGCAAGTCGTGAACGAGGCCACGGCGCGCTCCGGATCGAAAACGCCTCTCGATCACCACCCCGGCAACGTGCCGCGCCACTCCCCTGCATCCGAAGCGCCGAGCATCCGCGGGACGCTCCAGAAGCTGCCGCAGGTGATCGTCATCGGCAATACACCACTCCCGGGCTTCGGATTGCCGCTCAACGAGATCCCATCCAATGTGCAGACTGCCAGCAGCATCGAGATGCAGCGGCAGCAGACCACGGACATCGCCGATTACCTCAACAACAACTTCAGCGGCATCAGCGCCAGCGACAGCGCCGGCAGCCCTTTCCAGACGGACATCTACTACCACGGGTTCGCCGCTTCCCCCTTGATCGGCACGCCCGAAGGCCTCTCGGTGTACGTGGATGGCGTGCGTGTCAACGAATCCTTCGGCGACACGGTCAACTGGGACCTCATCCCCGAATCGGCGATCAATACGATCTCTCTGATCTCAGGCTCCAATCCCGTGTTCGGCCTCAATACGCTCGGCGGCGCGCTCTCGATACAGACCAAGAGCGGCCTTACCAATCCGGGTTCCGAGTTCGAAGCCTATGGCGGATCCTTTGGGCGCCGCTCGGTGCAGGCTGAAACCGGCGGCACCCTCGGTGCCTTCGACTACTTCTTCACGGGCAACTACTTCTACGAGAACGGCTGGCGCGATGTCTCCACCTCGCGCGTCATGCAGGGCTTTGGCAAACTCGGCTGGCACAGCGCCAGCACCCACATCGACCTCAGCTATACGTACGCGGACAATTTTCTCTATGGCGACGGTGCCACACCGCTGAGCATGCTCTACTACCGTCGCAACCAGACCTATACGCCCGACTACACGCGCAACCTCATGAACTTCGTGAACCTGACGGGCACGCAGTCGCTGACCGAGCATCTGCTGCTCACGGGCAATGCGTACTACCGCTACCTGCACACGTACGTCTCCAACGGCAACATTAATGATTACTATCTAGAGAGAAACTACGCCGGCCCGCCGACCGATTGCGCGAACCCGGGCGCCAGTCCGGCGACACTCGCATACTGCGAAGCGGGCCAGGATGCCACCTCGCACACGAGCCAGCGCTCGAGCGGGTTCAGCCTTCAGCTGGCCGATTCGCAGAATGTGTTCGGCTGGAAGAACCAGGCAATTCTGGGCGTTGATTACGACAACGCCCGGGATCGCTTCTCCCAGGCCTATCAGTATGGCGGAATAGCCGCGGATCACTTTCTGATCTATGAGCCGAGTCCTTATAACAACGCAAATGTCATAACCGTGAGCGGCGGCAACAGAATCTTCGGGGCCTACATCACCAGCACACTCTCACCGACCCGGCTGCTGCACATCACGGCCGCCATGCGCTACAACAGCAGCCGCGAGATGATCGGCGGCTTTTCGATCGACACGGATCCGGCAGATTACGGCAACGGATTTCTGCGCCCCACCTCTGTGGCAGGTGATCACGCCTTCACCCGTGTCAATCCGTCGATCGGGTTGACGATCACGCCGTCGGAACACACGACCTACTATGCGAACTATGACGAAGCCAGCCGTGCACCGACAGTCCTCGAGCTCGGCTGTGCCAACCCCGCTGTGCCCTGCGGGCTGCCGGATGACTTCGCCAGCGACCCGAATTTGAAGCAAGTTGTAGCGGGCACCGTAGAGATCGGCTTGCGCGGGGATCTTCCGAGTGAGATACTCAACTGGTCGGCGGATGTGTTCCACACGGTCAATAGCAACGACATCCAGTTCATTGCCAACGCCACCAATGGCGGTTACTTCCGCAACGTCGGCAACACGTTGCGTGAGGGTTTCGATATCGCGTTTGGTGGAAGGGAAGGCTCGCTGAGCTGGAAGCTCGCCTACAGCTATGTTGATGCGACCTTCCAGTCGAAATTCACGGTCGCTGCCGGCTCCAACAGCACCGCCGATGCGAATGGCCTGATCGTGGTGCGACCGGGTGATCATATCCCCCTGGTGCCGCAGAATACCGGTCGGCTGATTCTCAACTACGACTTCGGCTGGCATCTCGATCTCGGTGCGAACCTGATCTTCGTCTCCGGCTCGTATCTGCACGGGAACGAGAACAACGCCAACGTCGCCGGAACGACCGATCCGGCCACCGGCGCCTACATCTCCCCGACCGGCACGGGCTGGATTCCGAGCTACGCGCTGCTGAATTTCACCGGCACTTATCACGTCGACAAGGACTTCGCGATTTTCGCGCGTTTGGTCAATGCGCTGAACAAGCAATACTACACCGCGGGTTTCCTGGCGCCGGATGCCTACAACCCGAATGGGACGTTGCTCACCAATCCGAAAGACTGGACCAACCAGAACGGTGTGATTCCCGGGGCGCCGCGCGGCATTTGGATGGGAGTTCGAGTCCGATACTAGCCGCGCGGCTGTTGATTGCACAGGCCGCGCAGTCAGCTCGGCTAGCGCACGTCCGAGTTCTGTGACGAGCGCGGACAGATCGGCGCGGAGTGCTCACTCGCCGCGCGCTTCGCGCTCGGCAGCATCAATTGCCGCGGCAACCTGACTGCCGGAGTCCTCGATCGCCTGGCGCGTGCAGCGGGCGGGACTCTCGGACTGGCGCGGATAGAGCCGCTCGAGCTGCGCACACGCAAAGCGGGCGGTTTCGGCGATGCGGTCGCGCAGCTCTTCCTGGCCGGACTGCGTGGTGAGGTCGAGATCCGAGTAGCTGACCAGATGGATGAGGCTGACTTGGTCGGCTGGAGCCTCGAGGCCCGGGCGCCCGGCGAGGACTCCGGTGAGGATGCTAACCTCGACGCTGATGGTCTTAGGTGAGACTTGCGCATAGGCGAAAGCGCTCAGGGCTGCGCTGGCGGTGAGCAGCACAATGCCGATGCGGCGCATGCGCTCTCGAACGCGAATCATGCTGACACCTCGGTTCGCACAGGGGATGCGATTCCTCTGCAAATCATAGTCGGAGTGCGGGCGCGTCCTATAGGCACTTCCCGCGGCCCCCGGGGGCGCCCAGTAGGTAGTCATTCGGATGGCATGGCCACATGCGGTGACATCAGTGTACCGAACGTGGTCCGCTCTGGCCTTCAGGCGCCGGCGCATGTCCGCGGTGCGGTCGGCGCGCGTGGTTCACTGGCAGGGTTTCAGCAATATGGGAGGTACGCGTCGCGCAGCAGTAACCGTCAGCGGAGGGTATTCTGGTGCCGCTCAACTTCTCCGGAGGCGCCGGGCGTGCGCTCGTGCGTGCCGCATGGAGCGCGGCCACGACACAGTGCGAGAGCCATCTGCTGCATGTGCTTGCGCGCGAATCGGCACCTGCGGTGATTGTGCGCCTCAAGCGGACTTTCGCACGCACGCAAGCGCTCGTGCGCGAACGGCCGGGCAATCGGTGCCGGGTCCGGTCCCCAGTGCGCAGCGGCGACCCTGCGTTGAATTCATCCGCCGGGTGCGGCAGACCGGCGCTGCGCTGATCGTGCTTGGGCGAAGCTGAGCGCCGGGGTCGCTCAGCACGATGTTGACCCGTATCGTTCACATGAGCGGCGAGCCGAGGCCAGCGTCAGGGTGCCGATCGACAGCCGGCCGAGCGCGCTCGCATCGGCAATCGCATCGGCTTGGCCGGTGAGCCGCGAGCCGCTGAGATACACAATGCCGGCGATGCGAATCAGCGCGTGCAGGGACGGTGGCAGCTCCTGACCGGTGAGCGACGCGAGCGCCGCGGCTCGCATCAGCGCGGTTCCGGCATGCGAGGCGTTGCGGCATCCGCCTCGAGGCGACGACGCAGCCACTTCTCGCTCTCGACCGCACCGAGAATGACGAATCCGCCGCCGATGCACAGGGTCAGCTGGCCGGTATCGAGAGGCACGGTGCCAAACAGGGGTTGTAGCGCAGGTGCGTAGACGACCAGCAGCTGCAGCGTGACGGCGATCAGCGCAGCGATCAGCAGCGGCACATTGCCGAAGGGGTGCAGCGAGACGAGAGCGGCGCGCTCGGAGCGAATGGCGAGCACGTGCCCGATCTGGGTGAAGCACAGCGTGGTGAACGCCACGGTTCGCCAAGCCTGGGAACCGGTGTGTAACTGCCACGCCTGGGCGGCGAGGATGACTGCGGCCATGAGTAGACCGAATACGAATACGTGTGTGCCCAGGCCGCGTGCGAACAGGCTCTCCGACCGGTCTCGCGGCGGCCGGCGCATCAGGTCGGACTCGGGCGGCTCGGACACCAGAGCGATGCCCGGCAGGCTGTCGGTCACGAGGTTGATCCACAGGATCTGAATGGGCAGCAACGGCACGGGCAGGCCGAGGAACGGCGCGAGAAATATCGTCCAGACCTCGCCGGCATTGGTGGTGAGGATATAGCGCACGAACTTACGCAGATTGTCGTATATGCGTCGGCCTTCGTGGACCGCGCGGACGATGGTGGCGAAGTTGTCATCGAGCAGCACCATGTCGCTGGCTTCCTTGGCGACGTCCGTGCCGGCGATGCCCATGGCCACACCAATGTCGGCGCGCTGCAGGGCCGGGGCATCGTTGACGCCGTCTCCGGTCATGGCGACGATCTCACCGTTCTTTTGCAGCGCCTCGACGATGCGCACTTTCTGCTCCGGCACGACCCGCGCGTACACGCGCACATCGCGAACGCGCTGCGCCAGCTCGTGCTCGCCAAGTGGGGCGAGCTGCGCGCCGCTGAGCAGTTCACCGTGCTCATCCAACAGGCCGATCCGCAGCGCAATGGCTCGTGCGGTGGCGGGATGGTCGCCCGTGATCATCACCGGAACGATGCCCGCCTGCATGCAGGTCGCGACCGATTCGCGGGCCTCTCTTCGCGGCGGATCGAGCATGGCCACCAGCGCGAGGAATTCCAGGTCCGACTCCAGGACTTGTGGCGTCACATCCGGCAGCCTCTCCCAGCGGCGCGTCGCAAAGGCGAGGACGCGCAGGCCCTCGCCGGCCATGCGCTCGGCGGCCGCAAGCACCGCACCGCGATCGATCGGTACTGTTCGCGCATCTCGACGGACGCAGCGGCACAGATCAATGAGCACTTCGGCAGCACCTTTCGTGATGGACAGGTACGTGCCGTCGGGACAGCGGTGCACGGTGCTCATGCGCTTGCGTTCGATCTCGAAAGGCAGCTCCGCAACTCGCGGGTTGTCCCGCTCAGCTGTTTCCTTCGCAAGACCGTTGTCCCGAGCCGCAATGAGCAGGGCAATTTCCGTCGGATCGCCGTGCGCGGTGCCGGCGGAGTCAAAATAGGCGTCATGACTGAGCGCCATGGCCTGTCGCAGCCGGCTCCAGGTTTCACCGGATCCGAACGCGTGGACGACGGAGTCGTCGCAATAGTAGGCGTCGAGGCGCATCTGGTTCCTAGTCAGGGTTCCGGTCTTGTCTGAGCAGATGTAGGTGACCGCTCCGAGCGTTTCGACTGCCGGCAGACGGCGTACCAGGGCGTGGCCGATGGCCATCCGGCGCGCGCCGAGAGCGAGCGCGATGCTTACTACGGCGGGGAGCGCCTCGGGAATCGCGGCCACCGCGAGGCTGAGGGCGGTGAGAAATACCGGCATCGTCGGCTCGCCGCGCAGTATCCCCGCGACGAACACCAGGATACAGATCACGACGACGATCAGGCCGATCTGGCGGCCAAGGACCTCCAAGCGGCGCTGCAGTGGCGTTTTGACCCGCTGGTGTTCTCCCAGGAGTTGCGCAATGCGTCCAAGTTCCGTGCGCATGCCGGTTGCGACGACCAGTCCAATGCCACGCCCGGTTGTGACGGTGGTGCCCTTGAAGGCCATATTGATGCGGTCCGCCGGCGGCACGTCGCCGGCGAGGGGCGTCACGGTCTTGTCGACGGGCACGGACTCTCCGGTGAGCGCCGATTCATTCACCCGCAAGCCCGTCGCTTCAATCATGCGCATATCTGCGGGGACAATGACGCCGGCCTCAAGCGCGACGGCGTCGCCCGGCACGAGGTCGGCTGCTGGCATGCGTTGTGGCGCCCCGTCACGGAGTACGGTACATGTGGGCGCGGCCATCTTCTTCAGCGCCGCCAGGGCGCGCTCGGCGCGCAATTCCTGGAATGCCCCAAGCACCGCATTCAGCAGCACCACGGCGATGATGACCACCGTGTCCGAGATTTCATCGATGAGTCCCGAGACCACCGCTGCTCCGAGCAGCACCAGAATGGAGATGTCGGTGAACTGCGCGGCCAGCACCCTCATCGTGGCGCGACGCTGCGTCTCCTGCAGTAGGTTCGGGCCGTAGTGCCTGCGCCGCTCAGCGGCATCGGCGGCGATGAGCCCTTGCGCAGAGCTTGCAAGCGCGGCGGCTGTTGCGGCTGCCGTGAGCGTGTGCCAGGGCCGGCTCTCTTGTCGCATCACCCTTCCCGAGGGGAGGGTGCACTGCGGCACATGCGCGGACTGTTGGGAAGGGTCTTGCACGGGGCCATCGCGGCAGGGGAGCAATCGCGCCGAGCAACACCGCCTCGGCGCCGAGCGTTGCGCCGAGCATGGCGGCGCTGCCGATTCCGACCGCCGACCGATGCACTGTGACGGCGGGGTGCCGGCGGAGCCTATACGCACTTTCCGGAGGGATTGGTAGTGCTACGGATGGACGCATCAGGGGGTGCGGCGCAAGGTGCCCATGTTGGCGGTTATCGGACAAATAGAGCGATGGGTGTGCCATGAGATACAGATTCAAAGCCAATCGTGGCTCGGCTACGCGCGGGCCTAGCCGGGTGCTTGTGGGCCTTGCGGCGCTGCTGCCGTTTGTGCTTGCGCTGAGTGGGTGCGAGACACTGCGTGTGGGCAGCGATTATGATCGGGCGGCGAGCTTTGCGAGCTACCATACGTTTGCCTGGCTACCGCGCCAGCAGTCCACCTACGTCAATCCGATCGTGATCGAGCAAGCCAGGGACGCAATTCTCGCGGGCCTCGAGCACAAGGGGTTCCGCTATGTGAGCGATCCGGCGGAGGCGGATTTCGCGGTGGATTTCACGCTTGGATCTCACGAGCGCGTGGACGTGCGTACTTACCCGCAGCCCTACGCATGGCCCTGGTTTGGTTATGGCCGCTATTGGTGGGGCTATCCCTACTGGGGAACCGGAATCGACGTCACGCGCTATCGGGAGGGGACACTCGCGATCGACGTGTTCGACGCCAAGACGCATCGGCCGGTCTGGCACGGCTGGGCGAAGAAGCCACTGTCGCACGAAGATATCGCACATTCGCGCGAGTCGATTCGCAAGGCCGTCGATGCGGTGCTCGCGAAGTTCCCGCCCGGCTGAGTGGTCGCCGGCTTGACTCGGTTGGTGGCTGAGCTCGCGGGCCGTTCGGCTCGCGAGGGGCTACTGAGTTACGGACACTCTGGAGTTCGGCGCAAGATCGTTCGGCGGGTGCGTGATCACCCGCTCGCCGACTGCGAGTCCGGCGAGAATTTCAACCGCCTCGTCGTTGTAGTGTCCGATGCGGATGTGCGCCAGCCGGGCGCGTTTGCCGTCGGTGACATAGGCGCACCACTCGCTCCCGCAACGGAAGATCGCCGATAGAGGCGCCTGCAGCACCCGCGCCGAGCTCCACAGGATGATGCGGGCCTCGACCCGGTAGCCGTCGCCAAGCGCACCGGGCGGGTCGACGAAATCGAGGATCACGTTGGTGCGCTTCTCCTCCACGCCGAGCGCTGAGATCTTGGTGAACGCATAGGGCTCGACTTGGCGCACCCGCGCCCGCAGCGGGTGATCCCCGCCCCAATCGAGCAGTTCGGCGGGCATTCCCGGCGCGACGCGCACCGCCTGGGTCGAGAGCATTTCCATGACGACCTCCAGATGCGCCAGATCACCGATGATCATGATGGGCGCCCCGGAAGCGATCACTCGCTCGCTCGGCTCGAGGACGCGCAGCACGCGTCCCGAGGCGGGCGCGCGCACAGTGAGCGTGCTTGCGCCGCCCGGTCCGGCCGCGCGGATAGCCACGAGGGCGGCCTGCGCGCCGCGCAGCTGTGCCGCGGCGGCGGCGACCCGGTGCCGCGCGGCCGTCACTTCCATTTCCAGGCTGGCGACAGTGGTGCGGCCATGCTCGAGGGCCTGTTCGGGGGCGAGTGCCTGGGGGGTGAGTGACTGCAGACGCACGAGATCACGGCGGGCCTGCTCGAGCTCATGCAGGTTCCGCCCCAGCTGCGCCTGCGCACTGCGCTCGCCGGAGGCCGCAGACTGCACCGCCGCGACGGCTTCGTCGCGCTCACGCGCACTGAGCGGCAGCGGTGCGAGGGTTGCGACTGGTTGTCCCTCGGTGACGGTATCGCCGTCGCGCAGCAGGACGCGCAGGAGCCTTCCGGCCACGGGCGCAGCAACGACATAGCGGTCGTGGGAGCGCGTCTCAGCCTGGTCTTGCACCGAGACTCGAAGCGGACCGAAGCGCACGGGAGCCACTTCCACGGGAATGGGCGTCGGGCGCAGGGCGAACAGCGCCACCGCTGCGGCCACGGCCATGATGCCGGTCAGTATTATCGGACCGCGAGGAAACTTCACGGCTCACTCCCGAGATTTCAGTACGGCAATCAGATCGAGCCCGGCGATGCGCACGGCGACCAGCGTCGCGGCGAGCGCCGCTGCGCCCAGCGTCACCAGCGTGGCGAACGCGAACATCGAGCGGGTCAGAATGAACGGCAAACGAAACAGCTCGCGATCGAACGCCGGCACCAGCATACGACAGATGAGCGCGCCGAGCAGACAGCCGGCAGGGATTGCCGCGAGCACGAGCACGGCCTGTTCCCCGAGCAGCAGCTGCGTCACCTCCGAGCGGGTGAATCCGAGCACGCGAAGGCTTGCGAGCTCGGTGCCTCGCTCCGAGAGCGCGATGCGCGCACTGTTGTACACCACGCCGATTACCAGCACGATGCCGAACGCGGTCATGATCGTGGTCATGATGATGAAGCTGCGCTCCATGATTTGGCGAATCGTCGTGATGGTCGCCGCGCGTATGGAGACGCTGGCCACGGCGGGCGTGCGCTTAAGCTCGGCATACAGCCGTGGCGCGAGGTCGGTGTCGATCTTCAGGCGCGCTCCCGAAATCGCGGCATCTTCTCCCAGGATCGTCGCGAGGGCCGCGCTGTCCATATACGCACTAATCCCGAGTGGCTCGTCCGAGAGCCGTACGATGCGCGCGCTGAAGCGTCGCCTGCGCCCGTCGAGCTGCTCGATGAGCAGGCGATCGCCGGGTTGTACCCCGAGAATCTGCGCCAGTTTACGCGTCAGCACCACCCCTTCGGGCGGCAGATCGATCGCTTTGCCGCGCGCATCGACGATCCGATACAGATGCCCCACGGCCGGCACCGCCACGAGCGAGAGCCGCTTGCTGCGATGCCCGGCGCGCAGGCGCACCGGCATGACCCGAAAGGACTCGACGCTGAGCACGCCCGGCAGCGCACGCAGGCTTGCGAGCGTTCGCGGCGAGCGGATGTCCTGAAAGACGACCGTGACATCCTGGCGCTCGGCTGCGTCGAAATGCGTCGCCATGAGGTGATTGACAGCGTCAAAAATGAAGCGACCCACCACGACCGTCGCGAGCGCGAGGGCGATACCCGTTACCGAGAGGGTCGCTCGCCACGGACGGCGTGCGAGGTTGCGTGCGATGCTCTTGCTCACCGGGTCGAGCCGACGCGTCAGATGCAGAGAATCGAGCAGTCCGGGGCGGAAGCTGCGCGGCGGCTCTGGATGCATTGCCTCGGCGGGTGCAAGCCGCACGACACGGGCGACGGCGCTGAGTGAGCCCAAGGTCGCGGCGCCCAAGGCGACCAGCGTGGCGGCGATGAGTACTTGCGCGTCCATCCGGTAGGCGAGCGCCGGGAAGTGGAAATATTGCTGGTACACGCCGATCAGGGCGACACCGAAATAGCCGCCGGCCGCCACGCCCACTATCAAGCCCGCAGAGACGATGAGCAGCGCAAATTCCAGGTAATGCGCGCCGATGCGCCAGGCGGCAAAGCCAAAGGACTTCAGCAGCCCGATCTGGCCGCGCTGGATGCTGACCAATCGCGCGAGCAGCGTATAGACCAGAAAGGCCGCCACGCCCAAAAAGAGCGCCGGAATATACGTCGCGTTGACCTCGATCTCGCCGAGCTCATCGCTGAGGAAGCGGTTCGAGGGCTGCTCGTCGCGCCCGTAGGCGCTGAGCCCGCCGTAGGGAGCGAGCAGCCGGTCGATGGACTCGATGACTTGCGGTTCGGAGGCGCCGCGGGCCGTGGCGATTGCAAGGTCATTGAATGCTCCCTTCATCTGAAACGCCGTCGAGAGCGCCTCGGCGTTCATCCACAGGACGCCGAAGCGGCGGTTGTCCGGAAAGACCATGGCCGGACCGACTTCGTATATGTACTCGGGCGAGAGGACGAACCCCACCACCGTGAGCTCCTTCCACCGCCCATTGAGCACCGCGCCGATGTGTGCGCCGAGGGACAGATCATTGGCGTCGGCGAATGTCTGACTGACCAGCGCCTCACTGTCGCTGTACGCGGTCGGGAGCCGTCCTGCGGTCAGATGCAGCCGATCGAGGCCACCGTCTGCGCGGGTCGGATCGGGCAGCGAGATCAGCCGGCCGGTCGCCGGCTCGCTCAAACCCGGCACCGTCAGCGTTACGTCCTCAACCACCCGCGCCTGAACAGCCGCAACGCCCGGTATGCGACGCAGGCGCGCGGTGAGGGCGAGGGGAGCACGACGCAGATGGGCGAACACGTCGGCAAATCGGGAGGTGGCGTAATACTCGTGGCGGGCATGCACCAGAGAGCGGTAGGTGCCGCGCATCGTGGTGAACACGCCGACGCCACAGGCAACGAGCAACGCCGTGGCCAGAACCTGTCCGCGCAGGTGCCACACATCGCGCCGCAGCGCCCGATGCAGCCGGCTTACCACGCGATCTCCTCGGCCGATGCGCGGGTGGCGTTGATCTGCGTCTGACTGATGCGGCCACTGCTGAGGTGGATGACCCGGGAAGCCATCGCCGCGATGGCGGAATTGTGTGTAATGAGCACGGTGAGCGTACCGAGCTCGCGGTTGGCCTGCTCGAGCACCTGGAGCACGCGTCTTCCGGTCGGGTAATCGAGCGAGCCGGTCGGCTCATCGCAGAGGAGAACATCGGGCCTTTTCGCCAGTGCGCGTGCGATTGCCACCCGCTGCTGCTCGCCGCCGGAGAGCTGCGCGGGGAAGTGATTCAGCCGGTCGGCGAGGCCGACGAGTTCGAGCACTTCGCGGGCCGAGCGCGCGTGCGGGGCGATCTCGGTGACCAGCTCGACGTTCTCGAGCGCGGTGAGGCTGGGTAGCAGGTTGAAGAACTGGAAGACAAAGCCCACGTGCTCGCGCCGGTAGCGCGTCAGGGCACGGTCGTTCGCCGCGCTCAATTTGTGATCAAGATAGCGCACGGTGCCGCCGCTGGGCGTATCGAGTCCGCCCAGAATATTGAGCAGAGTCGATTTGCCGCTGCCGGAGGCGCCAAGAATGACCAGGAACTCCCCGGGGTAGAGATCCAGGTCCACCGCGCTCAGCGCGTGCACCTCGATCTCGCCCAGACGGTAGACCTTGCTGAGCGACTGGGCGCGCATGACCGGACCTGCGGGACTCGTCGATACCATTGCGATCTCCGCGCTTGCCGCCACTGCACCGTGCGCTCGCCGCCGCTTCGCTCCTCGCGCCTACGTCTGCCCGCCGGTGCCTGTTCAGTGCTTAAGGTGCGCAATGCATCGGGATTTCCACATCAGGGAATGTGCGGAGAGACAGTAGAAACCCATAGAACTTGCCCCGCGCTCCAGGCGCTCAGGGCCGCGAGGCTGGCGCGCGTTGAGCGCCGCGAATCTCGTGTGCTCGCTGGTCTTCATGGGCGTGCATTTTCTGCGCCATCCGCCCCCGTGGGCCGCGCGAGTGTTCTTTCCGTCGCCGGAATTCGGATGGTTGCGTGAACGTCACCGCGGCGTCGCGGCATCGCGCGGTCTGCATGTTCTGTTCAATCTTGAGCGCTTCGCGGCCGCGGCGTACGCGGTCGGCTGGCCTCCGGTGGCCGTTACATCGTGCGCGACGCAATGCCATCGGATGCTGCCTGTCGTCTTGTACTTACGGGCAAGTCCGTATGCCGACCTGTGGCTGAACCTGCGACAGTGCGGGCCTCGGGAGCGGAGCGTTCGGGAGCATGGGATGGGGGCATCGAATTCGGCTGTGAGGATGGCGATCCCGTCGGGTCTGTTGCGGTCCTCATCAGGAGTGCTTGCGCAGAATTCCGCTGTCGCGGGTGTGCAGAGTCAAAGCCGCATCGGCAGCGGGGCGCGTCTGCAGAAAAAGGATCGGCGTGTGCGCGGCGAGATGGACCGGCAGCCGGAGCGCCTGTATGCGCGGTACCTGCGCCGGGAGCCGGATCGGGAGCGCATCTATGGCGGCAATCTCATGACCGCCGCCGAGCGGAGTCAGTATGAGGAGCGGCTGCGC
>JAJYLP010000020.1 GCA_021787615.1 Pseudomonadota bacterium | reverse complement strand
TCTTCTGAGCCGGGACGAGCGGTTGATGTCACGGAGCGGATCGCCTCGCTGCGTGCTCACCGGTGTGATCCTGGCCGCGGTCGCCCTCACCGGGTGCTCCGCGGCCAGGACGAGCGCCGCGCACGCAGGCGAGCACGGATCCAGGGGCCGCCTGAATGATCTGGCCGCGGTGACGCACCTCATCGCGACCGGGCGGCGCATCAGCCCGATCGGCGCTCTCGCCGCGACGGCGAATTTCCCCTCGAGCGTCGTCGAGTCGGGTGGTTCGGTGTAC
Source organism: Pseudomonadota bacterium (assembly GCA_021787615.1). Taxonomy (GTDB): domain Bacteria; phylum Pseudomonadota; class Gammaproteobacteria; order Steroidobacterales; family Steroidobacteraceae; genus 13-2-20CM-66-19. Next base: position 44,280 of record JAJYLP010000020.1, on the reverse strand, counting down.
GTGCTCGCGAACGGTGCGACGCGCACGCAATCGGTTGCCCGGTACGATGCGGCGACGCTTGCGCGCCGGGGGCGTGCGGTAGGGTTTCGCGGTCACGTGGCGGCGCCGTCGAAGCCGAACGTACTCAATATCGCCGAGCAGGACTTCTTCCAGGGCCTGGTGGCGGGCCGCCGGCACAGGCTGTTTGCCGCTGGGGGCGGCAGCGATGTGCTGCTCTCGCTGCGCACCGGCCGCACGGGCTTTGCACTCCTCAGACGGTACGCGCTTCGCTACCAGCCATTTCCAAAGGACCAGTATCCCTACTGGTATCAGGGTCTGCACCGCGGCGTGCGCCACTTCTACCCGGATGGCGTGACTCTCGGGCCCGAAGGCCAGCATGCGTACGTGACGGGCCTGCTCAGCAACGCCGTGGCGCGGGTCGATCTGCGCAGTGGCACAGTGCATTACGGCAATGCCGGGCCGTATCCGTTCGCGCCCGTCCTCACCGATCACGGCCGCCGGCTGGTGGTCACGGATTGGGGCGGCTGCGGCGTGACGGTGCTCGACAGCCGCACGCTGCGCACGCTTGGCGAGATCTGCATCGGGCCGAAGACCGGGCCCGACAATACCGATCCGGGGATTCATCCGACCGCGCTCGTGGCCGTGCCCGGTGGCAGCAAGGTCGTGTTCACGGCCTCGAATCTCGATGAGGTCGTGGAAGTGGATGCGCGCACGCTGCACGTGGTGCGCGTGCTCGAGGATGCGCCGTATCCTGGGGCGCCGCCCGGCAGCTACCCCGACGGCATCGCCATCCATGCGGGGCACTTGTACGTGGCCAACGCGGGCAACGACGACGTGGCGGTATTTGACCTCGCGAGCGGCCGCGCGCTGGGGCTGATTCCGACCGCGTGGTATCCGACCGGCATCGCCGCCGGAGCCGATGCACTCTACGTGGTCGCGGCCAAAGGCCTGGGGTCGGGACCGAACCTGCGCCACCAGTGGGTCGGCGACATGATGCACGGGGCGCTGCAGCGCATCTCCTATGCGCAGATCGGGCGCGAGCGGGCGCGTCTGACCCAGGTGGCGCTCTCGGACAACGGCTTTTCGGCTGCGCGGCGCGCAGCGCTGGCGCGCAGCAATGCCAAGGTCTCCGGCGAGCTGCGCCGCCACATTCGGTATGTCGTGTTCATTCTGCGCGAGAACAAGACCTTCGACGAGGAGCTGGGCAAGCTGCAGGGCCTCGGGCACTGGGCCGATCCGCGCTTGGCGCTCTACGGTGCGCGGGAGCTGCCGAACCTGTTCGCCTGGGCCCGGCGCGATGCGCTGTTCGTGAATTTCTACGCCGACGGGGAAGTGACCGCGCAGGGGCACCAGTGGGTCACGGGAGCGTCGGACTCCGACTTCGTGCAGCGCACCTGGCCGCAGTACTACTCGCGCCGCGGCCTGATCGGCAATCCCGGCTGGACGCAATCGCTGCTGCCGGCAGTGCACCACAAGGGCCCGAGCGGCGTCGGGCCCACCGGCGGCAGCCGCGTGGAGGTCGATCCGTACGCGGACTATATCGATCTGGCCAAGCTCGGCCGCTGGACGAATCCGTGGATCGCGTATCCGCAGCGGCTGTACCTCTTCAACGACCTGCAGGCGCACGGCGTCGACTTCGAGGACTTCGGCGAGTTCATCACGCGCTCGCAGTCCGGTGCCATACCCAAGCCGCTGCGCGCCCATCTCGCCCGGCAGTTCCCGGGCTGGGATCGGATGATTCTCGATACGCAGCGGGCGAAAGTCGCGGTGAGCTGGATGCGGCATCACGCGGCGAACCTGCCCCGGTTCATGTATATCTGGCTGCCGGACGATCACACGGCGGGGCGCACGCCGTGCTACTACACGCCCGATTACTACGTCGCGAACAACGATCTGGCGACGGCGCGCATTGTGCACTACCTGAGCACCACGCCGCAGTGGAAGCACATGGTGGTCTTCGTGACCGAGGACGACGCGCAGTCCGGCGCGGACCATATCGATGCCCATCGGACTTTTGCGCAAGCCCTGGGCCCATGGGTCCGGCAGACGCACGTCACCACGCGCTATTCTCAAGTCAACATCGTGCGCACGATCGAGGCGGTGTTCGATCTGCCGCCGATGTCGCAGTGGGATGCGAACGCCGCCGTGATCCATGGCATCTGGCGCCGCACCGCGAACGACTCGGTGGTTCCCGTGACCGTGCCCAAGGTGAAGGTTGCCTTCAATCCTGGCACCTGCCGCAATCACGCCCTGATGCGGCGCGAAGCGACGAGGCGGCGCCACGTGCCGCTTCAGGCCTGGGTGCGCGCGCACCAGGGCACGCTGGCCGAGCGGCTGCCGCCGCGCAGCGAGTGGTATACACCGACCAGCCTGCTGAAGATCCCCGGCGGCGAGCAGATGCGCCAGGAGTGGGTCGGCACCAAGGGCGCCGCGAGTTACGCGCGGACCATGCGTTACCTGCGGGCGCTCGCCCGCGCGCATCATGCGCCGTTGAGTCATTACGTGGCGAATGACGGTGATGACTGAGGCACCCAGGGCGGGCCGATCGCCGGCTGCCGAGGCGCCCCCCGGAGCATGCTCGCGCGAAGCGGCGCGGCGGGAATACGGCGCGGCGCCGACCGCCCTGTCCGCAACAGCGCCGTAGCGGACCGCCGATCGGGAAGGAGGCGGGCGGCGCATCGGGTGCGCGAAAGACTGGCGGTGATGTCGGGGGACGGCCGAAACCGGATGCAGGCAGGATGATTTTCAAGAATCTCATTCGCAAGAAGCGCGACGGGTTCGCGCTCGAGCGGGACGAAATCGAGTTCTTCGTGCGCGGCCTCGCCGATGCGTCCATTCCGACCGAGCAGGTCGCAGCGCTCGCCATGGCGGTGTTCTTCCGTTCCATGAATTTCGCCGAGTGCGGCGCGCTGACGGCGGCGATGGCCGACTCCGGCGTGCGCCTGCGCTGGGATGAGCTGCGCGGCCGGGGGCCGGTCATCGACAAGCATTCCACCGGCGGCGTCGGCGACAAGGTGAGCTTTCTGCTGGCGCCGATCGCGGCGGCGTGCGGTTGCTTCGTGCCGATGATCTCGGGGCGGGGCCTCGGGCACACCGGCGGGACCCTCGACAAGCTGGATGCCATCCCGGGCTACCGCTCGATGCCCGAGGTGGGAACGTTCCGCCGGGTGGTCGCATCGGTCGGCTGCGCCATCATCGGGCAGACGGACGATCTGGCGCCGGCCGACCGGCGCTTGTACGCCATCCGTGACGTCACGGCGACCGTGGAGTCCATCCCGCTGATCACCGCCTCGATCCTCTCCAAGAAGATCGCCGCCGGGCTCGATTCGCTGGTCATGGATGTCAAGACGGGCTCGGGCGCGTTCATGGAGTCGATGGACGATGCGCGGGCGCTGGCACGCAGCATCATCGGGGTCGCCGCAGCGACCGGGCTGAACACGCACGCCGTCATCACCGACATGTCCCAGGCGCTCGGGTGGAACGTCGGCAACGCGCTCGAGATCGCCGAGTCGCTCGCGTTCCTCACCGGCCGAGCTCAGGAGCCGCGCCTGGCGCAGGTCGTCTTCGCGCTGGTGTCCGAGATGCTGATCATGGGCAAGCTCGCCGCCAGCCACGCCGAGGCGCGGGAGCGGGCCGAGGCGGCGGTGCGTTCGGGCGAGGCCGCGGAGCGGTTTGCGCGCATGGTGGCGGCACTCGGCGGGCCGGGCGATCTTCTGACGCGTGCCCCACAGTATCTGCCGCAGGCCCCGCTCATCGAGCCGATCTGGCCGGCCGCCGAGGGTTATGTGTCGAGCGTGGATGCCCGGGCTGTCGGCAACCTGCTGCTCGCGCTGGGCGGCGGCCGGCGGGTCGCGGGCGAGAAGCTCGATCTGGCGGTGGGCTTCAGCGATGTGGCGGGAATCGGCACGCGGGTCGGCAAGGGCAGGCCGCTCGCCATGGTGCATGCGCGCTCGCCCGAGCAGGTGCAGCGGGCGAGCGAGGCGCTGCGCACGGCGATCTCGCTGTCCGATCAGCCGTGCGCCGCGCCGCCGGTGATCCACGAAATTCTGGTGACGGCCTGAGCGCTCGCCGCCCCCGCCATGGCATTTTCCACCCGAGAGAGCGCGAGACGTGATGAGGCGTGTGCCTCGCGCGGGGCGGGCGATGGAGGCGGATGCCGTGGGTGACGAAGCCGCACAGTTGTGGAATCGCGACCTGGCGCCGACGCCCCCGGAACGGCGCACCTGGTGCTGGTACCACTATGCGGCACTGTGGCTCGGCATGGTGATGTGCGTCCCCGCGTACACACTGGCCGCGGGTCTGGTGAGCGGGGGAATGTCAGCGTACCAGGCCATCGTGACGGTGACGCTCGGTAACCTCATCGTCCTGATCCCCATGCTGCTCATCGGTCACGCCGGCGCGAAGTACGGCATTCCCTACGCGGTCCTGGTGCGCTGCTCGTTCGGGACGCTCGGGGGGCGCTTTCCGGCCGTGCTGCGTGCGCTCGTGGCGTGCGGCTGGTACGGCATCCAGAGCTGGTTCGGCGGCCTGATGATCTACACGCTGATCACGGTGCTCGCCGGCCATCCCCTGGGCGGCGCGCCGCTGCCGCTGCTCGGCATCGGCCTGTGGCAGCTGGTGTGCTTCGCCGTGTTCTGGCTGCTGCAGTTCTACTTCATCGTGCACGGCATCGAGTCGATCCGGCGCCTCGAGACCTACACCGCGCCGATCAAGGTCGTGATCTGCGTGATGCTGCTGATCTGGGCCTATGACCAGGCGGGCGGGTTCGGTCCGATCGTGCATATGCCCTCGCAGTTCGGGCCGGGCGGGGCCCGCAGCGGGCAGTTCTACAAGGTGTTCTGGCCCTCGCTCACCGCCATGGTCGGGTTCTGGTCCACGCTGGCGCTGAACATCCCGGACTTCACCCGCTTCGCCCGCACCCAGCGCGATCAGGTCATCGGCCAGGCGATCGGCCTGCCGGCGCCCATGGGGCTGCTCGCGGCGCTGGCGGTGTTCGTCACCTCGGCGACGGTGGTCATCTACCACAAGGCGATCTGGGATCCGGTCACCCTTGCCGGGCGCATGAGCGGAGCGGCGGTGCTGCTGGCGCTGCTGGTGCTTCTGGTGGACACGATCAGCGTCAACCTCGCAGCCAATCTGGTGGGACCTGCGTTCGATTTCTCGGCGCTGTGGCCGCGGCGTGTCAGCTACAGAACGGGCGGCTACATCACGGCGGTGGTGGCGGCGGCGATCATGCCGTGGAAGATTCTCTCGAGCACCCACGGCTACATCCTCACCTGGCTCGTCGGCTACTCGGCACTGCTCGGGGCGGTGGCGGGCATCCTGATCGTGGATTACTACCACATCCGCCGGCGCGTGATCGATGTGCCCTCGCTGTACCGTGAGGCGCAGAGCCGCTATTACTACTGGGGCGGCTGGAACCCCATCGCGGTGGGCGCCTTCCTGATCGGCGTGCTGCCGTGCCTGCCGGGCTTTCTGCACGCCTCGCTGCCGCTGACCTTCCCGCATCCGGGCGAGCTGTTCAGGCACCTGTACCGTTACGCCTGGTTCGTCGCGCTCGGCCTCTCGGCGGCGGCCTATGCCGCCGGCATGCGGTTCGCCGCGCGGCGCGCGCAGGTCCCGGCCCCGGAATATCTGCGGCAGGCCTGATGCGCCCGATGAGGTTGAGTGCGGCGAGTTCCCCGTGCGGCCCGATGCGCGCGCTGTGCGCAGCGCACGCACGTTTTTGCGCGGCGTTTCGGGCGCTGCCGGCCGGCGCGGGCGGCCACGCATAATTGACCAAATGGTCAAAAGTAGGCATGCTTTGGACCTGTCTCGGCATCGTGGGAGAGTGCAATGAGTGAGCCGCATCGAGCGGACATCCGCCCGGGCCGTCTGGCACCACAGACGTATGCCGCTCACTTCGCCGATCACGTTGCGCCGCTCACCGGGGCGCAGGCGCTGCTCGAGGCGAACCGCTGTCTGTACTGCTTCGATGCGCCGTGCATGCAGGCCTGCCCGACCCACATCGATGTCCCCTCGTTCATCCGGCGCATCGCCGAGGGCAATGCGCGCGGCGCGGCCGAGTCGATCCTCGAGTCCAATCCGCTCGGCGGCTCCTGTGCGCGCGACTGCCCCACCGAGGTGTTGTGCGAGCAGGTCTGCGTGCGCAATACCCAGCAGGGGCAGCCGGTCGCGATCGGCCGGCTGCAGCGCTTTGCGGTCGATGCGCTGATGGCGAGCGCCGAGCCGCACATCTTCACGCGCGCCCCGGCGAGCGGCCGGCGCGTGGCGGTGATCGGGGCCGGACCGGCGGGCCTGGCGTGCGCGCATGCGCTCGCCCGCGAGGGGCATGAGGTCGCGCTGTTTGATGCGAAGCCCAAGGCGGGCGGTCTCAACGAGTACGGCGTCGCCGCCTACAAGGTGGCCGGCGGCTTTGCGCAGCGTGAGGTCGAGTGGCTGCTCGCGATCGGAGGCATCACGCTGCACAGCGGCTGGCGCCTCGCAAGCGCCGCGCAACTCGAGGCGCTGCGCCGCGAGTACGATGCCGTGTTCCTCGGCGTGGGCCTGGGCAGCACCCATCTGCTGGGTGTTCCCGGCGAGGCGCTCGAGGGCGTCGTCGATGCGGTGCAGTTCATCGGCGCGCTGCGCCAGGCGCAGGATCTCGGCACGCTGCCCGTGGGGCGGCGTGTGCTCGTCATCGGCGGCGGCATGACCGCCATCGATGCGGGCGTGCAGTCGAAGCTGCTCGGCGCCGACAGCGTCACGATCGCCTATCGCCGCGGGCCGCAGCACATGCGCGCCTCGCGCCACGAGCAGGAGCTGGCGCTCACCCAGGGGGTCGGCATTCTTCACTGGCTTGCGCCCGTGGAGGTGCTCGGCGAGGGCGGCAGCGCCCGCGCCGTGCGCTTCGCCCGCCAGCGGCTCGAGGGCGAGCGGCTCGTGCCGACCGGTGAGGAAATCGTGCTCGAGACGGACATGGTCCTCAAGGCGATCGGGCAGCGGCTCGATGAGCGCGTGCTGGCCGAGTGCGGACTCGCGCTGCGCGAGGGCCGGATCGCCGCCGATGCCTCCGGCCGCACCAGCATCGCGAACGTCTGGGCCGGCGGGGACTGCATCGCCGGGGGGCAGGATCTGACGGTCGAGGCGGTGGCCGACGGTCTGCGCGCCGCGCGCGCGATCGGCCGGCAGCTGCGCGGCGAGCGCCGCCGCCCCGAGCAGTGATGCGGAGAATTCCATGGCCCGATTAGACAGCGACTTCTGCGGCATCCGCAGCCCGAACCCGTTCTGGCTGGCCTCCGCGCCGCCGACCGACAAGGCCTACAACGTCGAGCGCGCCTTCGAGGCGGGTTGGGGCGGGGTGGTGTGGAAGACCCTGGCGGAGGCCGGCCCGCCGGTGGTCAACGTGAGCGGCCCGCGCTACGGCGCGCTGCTCGCCGTGGACCGCAGCCTGATCGGCTTCAACAACATCGAGCTCATCACGGACCGCGAGCTCGAGAGCAACCTCGCGGAGATCGCCGCGGTCAAGCGCCGCTGGCCGGACCGCGCCGTGCTCGTGTCCGTCATGGTGCCGTGCCGGGAGGAGTCGTGGAAGGCGATCCTGCCGCGCGTGGAGGACACCGGCTGCGACGGCATCGAGCTGAACTTCGGCTGCCCGCACGGCATGAGCGAGCGGGGCATGGGCTCGGCGGTCGGCCAGGTTCCCGAGTACATCCAGATGGTGACCGGCTGGTGCAAGCGCTACACGCGCCTGCCCGTGATCGTCAAGCTGACGCCCAACGTCACCGACATCCGCTTCCCGGCGCGCGCGGCCAAGGCCGGCGGGGCCGATGCGGTCTCTCTCATTAATACCGTCAACTCCATCATGGGCGTCGATCCGGATACCCTGCGGATGAGCCCCGACGTCGGCGGCAAGGGCACGCACGGCGGCTATTGCGGCCCTGCGGTGCGGCCGATCGCGCTGCACATGGTTGCGGAGATCGCCCGCGACCCCGAGACCGCGGGGCTGCCGATCTGCGGGATCGGCGGCATCGGCAGCTGGCGCGATGCGCTCGAGTTCATCGCCCTCGGCGCCGGCTCCGTGCAGGTGTGCACCGCGGCGATGGTGTTCGGCTTCAAGATCGTCCAGGAGATGGTGAGCGGGCTCGCGGCCTACCTCGATGCGAAGGGCCTGGCGAGCGTCGAGGCGCTGCGCGGCCGCGCGCTGGCGAGCGTGACGGAGTGGCGCTACCTGGATCTCAATCGCATCTCCAAGGCCGTGATCCATCAGGATCTGTGCATTCAATGCGGGCGCTGCCATATCGCCTGCGAGGACACCGCGCACCAGGCGATCACGGCGCAGCGCGACGGACGGCGCTACTTCGAGGTGAAGGAGGAGGAGTGCGTGGGCTGCAACCTCTGTGTCAACGTCTGCCCGGTGCCGGGGTGCATCACGCTGCGCGAGCTTGCGCCGGGGGAGATCGACCGGCGCACGGGCCAGGCGGTGAGCGGCACGGCGCTCGATTGGACGCAACATCCGAACAATCCGCTGCGGAGCGGCGCCTGATGGCCGCCGCGAGGCCGCAACCGCGCCGTGTCGCGGTGCGATCGCGCGCGAAGCGGGCCGACGCGGTGGCGACGCTGCGCGAGACCGCTCGACCGCGCGGCGCAGAGGAGGGCGGGGCGCAGCCGCGGCGCAAGCGCCTCGCCCACGAGGCCGCCATCATCCAGGCCGCCGAGCGTGTGTTCGCGGGCGCCGGTTTCGGCGGGGCGACCATGGCCGAGATCGCCAAGGCGGCCGGGCTGCCTAAGCCCAACCTGCACTATTATTTCGGCAGCAAGAAGGCGCTGTACCGAGCGGTGCTCGAGCGGACGCTGCGCGAGTGGCTGGAGCCGGCGGACTGCATCGTCGCCACCGCCGAGCCGCGCGAGGCGCTCGAGCGCTATATCCGCGAGAAGATGCGCCTGTCCTTCGCACGCCCCTACGCCTCGCGGGTGTGGGCCAACGAGCTGCTGCACGGCGCGCCGGTGCTGCGCACGACGCTGGTGCGCACGCTGCGCCCGTTGATGCGCCGCAAGGTCGCGGTGATCGATCAGTGGATTGCCGAGGGGCGCATGGCGCCGGTCGACAGCAGCCACCTTTTCTTCACCATCTGGGCGGCGACCCAGACGTACGCGGACTTCGAGGTGCAGATCTGTGCCGTGCTCGGCTGCGCGAGCCTGGAGCGCGCGGCGCAGGCGCGGGCTACGCAGCACGTGGTGTCGCTCATCCTGCGCGGCTGCGGATTGTCATGAGGCCGCGCGAGGTGCGGCTTTGCCACTGAGTCTGCAGAGTTTGTAAACTGAACCGGTTGGCGAGTCTGTCATGCTGTGAGCGTGTTGGGCTCTGGAGCATCTGGAGTACAAGCGATGGCAAATCCCCGAGCAACTGTTCGCCAGAGCGCGCCGTCCGCGGACGCCGCGCGGCTCGAAGCGCACTGGATGCCGTTCACGGCGAACCGGCAGTTCAAGGCCGCGCCGCGCCTGTTTGCCGCGGCCGAGGGCGCGTATTACACCGACCTGCACGGGCGCAAGATCTTCGACGGCCTCTCGGGGCTGTGGTGCACGGGCCTCGGTCACGGGCGTAAGGAGATCGTCGAGGCGGTGAGCCGTCAGATCGCGACGCTCGATTACGCCCCGGCGTTCCAGTTCGGGCACCCGCTGTCGTTCGAGCTCGCCAACCGGATCGTCGCGCACATGCCCGCGAGCCTCGATCACGTGATGTTCGGCGGCGGGTCGGGCTCGGATGCCGTGGACACCTCGTTGAAGATTGCCCGCGCCTACTGGCGCGTCAGGGGACAGGGGGGCAAGTCGCGCCTCATCGGGCGCATGCAGGGCTACCACGGCGTCAATTTCGGTGGCATCTCGGTCGGCGGCATGGTGGCGAACCGCAAGCTCTACGGTCAGGGCATCGAGTCGGACCACCTCGCGGACCTGCAGCCGCCGGCCGGCTCGTACTTCCGCGGCGAGCCGCTCGCGAGCGGCGCCGAGCTCGCCGAGTCGCTCCTCGGCCTGATCCGCCTGCATGACGCCTCGACCATCGCCGCGGTGATCGTCGAGCCGTTCTCCGGGTCCGCGGGCGTCATCGTGCCCCCGCGCGGCTATCTGGCGCGGCTGCGCGAGATCTGCACCGAGCACAATATTCTGCTGATCTTCGATGAGGTGATCACCGGCTTCGGGCGCTGCGGCGCCTGGACGGGCGCTGAGGCCTTCGGCGTCACGCCGGATCTTCTGACCTTCGCCAAGCAGAGCACCAACGGCACCCAACCTCTCAGCGGCGTCGTGGTGAAGAAGGAGATCTACGATGCGTTCATGAACGCGGGCGGTCAGGAGTACCTGCTCGAGCTGCCGCACGGCTACACCTACTCGGCCCATCCGGTGGCGTGCGCGGCCGGCATCGCCACGTTCGATCTGCTGGAGCGCGACCACGTGCCGGAGCGGGTGCGCGAGCTCGCGCCGCACTTCGAGCGCGCGGTGCACGGGCTGCGCGGCGCGCGGCACGTCATGGACATCCGCAACTACGGACTCGCCGCGGGCTTCACCTTGGAGGCGCTGCCCGGGGAGCCGGCGCGCCGACCGTACGAAGTGGCGATGGCGATGCTCGAGAAGGGCTTCTATGTCCGCTATGGCGGCGCCACGATCCAGCTGGCGCCGCCCTTCATCAGCACCACGGCCGAGATCGACCGCCTGGTCGATGCTCTCGGTGAAACGCTCAACCACACCGGCTGAAACCATGTCATCGACCCCCTCACTCACGCCGGCCGCCGCGCACTCCGTGGGGCACACGGTGGAGCACCTCATCGCGGGCCGGCGGGTCGCCGGCGGCACCCGCACGGCGCCGGTCTATGACCCGGCGAGCGGCGAGGTGGCCCGGCAGGTTCTCCTGGCCGACACGAACACCGTGGCAGCGGCCGTCAGCACCGCCCGCGAGGCATTCCCGGCGTGGCGCGCGACCTCACCGGCGAAGCGCGCGCGGGTGATCGCCCGGCTGCAGAGCCTGCTGGAGGAGAACCAGGACGCCGTGTGCGCACTGGTGACGGCCGAGCAGGGCAAATCCCTCGCCGACAGCCTGGGCGAGCTGCAGCGGGGCATCGAGAACGTCGAGTTCGCGACCTACGCGCCGCAGCTGCTCAAGGGCGAGCACAGCTGCAGCGTCGGCCCGGGCATCGACACGTGGAGCGAGTTCCAGCCGCTCGGGGTGTGCGCCGGCATCACGCCGTTCAACTTCCCCGCCATGGTGCCGCTGTGGATGTGGCCCATGGCGATCGCCTGCGGCAACACTTTCGTCCTCAAGCCCTCCGAGCGGGACCCGAGCGCGGCGCTCTACGTGGCGGAACTCGCGCTCAAGGCGGGTCTGCCCGCGGGCGTGCTCAACGTGGTGAACGGGGACAAGGAGGCGGTCGATGCGCTGCTCGCGGACCGGCGGGTGCAGGCGGTGAGCTTTGTCGGCTCGACGCCGATCGCCGAGTACGTCTATGCCCGCGGCTGCGCGCAGGGCAAGCGCGTGCAGGCCCTCGGCGGCGCGAAGAATCATGCGGTGGTCATGCCGGATGCGGACCTGCCGGGGACCGTCCGCTCGCTCATCGGCGCCGCGTTCGGCACCTGTGGCGAGCGGTGCATGGCGATCTCCGTCGCCGTGGCGGTCGGGGAGGACACCGCCACGGCGCTCGTGGCGGGCCTGAAGGCGGAGATGGCGCGGATCAAGACCTGCGCCGGCACCGACAGCGACTGCGACATGGGGCCGCTCGTCACCCGCGAGCAGCTGGAGAAGGTTCGCGGCTACATCGATCGCGGCGTCGCCGAGGGCGCGCAGCTGGTCGTAGACGGGCGCACGCTCGCGCTCCCCGACCGTCCGCACGGCTTTTTCCTCGGCCCGACCCTGTTTGATCGCGTCGAGCCCGGCATGCAGATCTACCGGGACGAGATCTTCGGCCCGGTGCTGTGCGTGGTGCGCGTTGCGAGCCTCGGCGAAGCGATGGCGCTGATCGACGGGCACCCCTACGGCAACGGCACCTGCATCTTCACTCGCGACGGGCAGATGGCGCGGCATTTCACCGAGGCGATCGAAGTCGGCATGGTCGGGGTCAACGTGCCGCTGCCGGTGCCCGTGGCCTACCACTCCTTCGGCGGCTGGAAGCGCTCGCTGTTCGGCGACCTCGCCGCCTACGGCCCGGACGCGGTGCGCTTCTACACCCGGCGCAAGACCATCACGCAGCGCTGGCCGTCGGCCGGCAGCCGCGAGGGGACCGCGTTCAGCTTCCCGTCGAATCATTGAGTGCGGCGCCGAGAAATGACTGTGAGGGTGGGACGCGGGCGGCGCCGGGCGGGCCGGCGGCGCCTCGTTGTGCGTTGACGTTGTGCGGAGGAGGGCTGCGATGGGCGCATTGCTGATTCGGGGCGCAACGGTGGTCAACGCCGATTACGCCCGGCGAGCCGATGTGTTGTGTGCGGATGGCCTCATCGCCGCGGTGGGGGAGGGCCTCGAGGCGCCAGCGGGCGCCGCAGTGGTGGACGCCGGCGGCCTGCTCGCCCTGCCGGGCGGCATCGACCCGCACACCCACATGCAGCTGCCCTTCATGGGCACGGTGGCGGTCGATGACTTCTTCAGCGGCACGGCCGCGGGGCTCGCGGGCGGGACCACCTCCATCATCGATTTCGTGATCCCCGACCCGAAGGAGCCCCTGCTCGCCGCCTACCGGAAATGGCGCGGCTGGGCCGAGCAGGCGGCGGCCGATTACGGCTTTCACGTCGCCGTCACGTGGTGGTCCGAGCAGGTCCATGCCGACATGGGCACGCTGGTGCGCGAGGAGGGCGTGAACAGCTTCAAGCACTTCATGGCGTACAAGAACGCCATCATGGCGGACGACGAGACGCTGGTGAACAGCTTCTCGCGCGCGCTCGAGCTCGGGGCGATGCCCACGGTGCACGCCGAGAACGGCGAGCTGGTCTTTCAGCTGCAGAAGCAGATCTTCGAGCGGGGCATCCGCGGCCCGGAGGGCCATCCGCTGTCGCGCCCGCCTGCGGTGGAAGGCGAGGCGGCGCAGCGTGCGATCGCCATCGCCAACGTGCTCAATGTGCCGCTCTACGTCGTGCACGTGTCGTGCGCGGAGTCCGCCGAGGCCATTGCGCGCGCGCGCGCGCGCGGCCAGCGCGTCTTCGGCGAGGCCCTGGCCGGGCACCTGGTGATCGACGAGAGCGTGTACCGCAACCCGGACATCGCGGCGGCGGCCGCGCACGTGATGAGCCCGCCGTTCCGGGACAAGCGCAACCAGGAGGTGCTGTGGAACGCGCTGCAGTCCGGCAGCCTGCAGACCACGGCCACCGACCACTGCGTGTTCTGCGCCGAGCAGAAGGCGGCGGGCCTTCAGGACTTCCGCAAGATCCCCAACGGCTGCGGCGGCATCGAGGAGCGGATGATGGTGCTGTGGGAGACGGGCGTGAACTCCGGGCGGCTGACACCCGGGGAGTTCGTCGCGGTCACCTCGACGAACGCGGCGAGGATCTTCAATCTGTATCCGCGCAAGGGTGTCATCGCCCCCGGGTCCGATGCCGATCTGGTGCTCTGGGATCCCAACGCGACCCGCACGCTGTCGGTGAAGACGCAGCATTCGCGCGTCGACTACAACGTATTCGAGGGGCGCGGCGTGACGGGCGCGCCGATGTACACCGTGAGCCAGGGCAAGGTGGTCTATGCGCGTGGCGAGCTGCGTGCCGAGCGCGGCGCCGGACGGTATCTGAAGCGCCCGCCGTTCGGCCCGGTGTTCGCCGCGCTCGAGCGCAAGGCGACGCTGGCAAAGCCGACGGCCGTGATGCGCTGAGCGCTGCGCGGGCGGGCGCGGTCGGGCAGCAGTGCTGCGGGCGGCAGATGCGATTGCGACGACATAACACTGCAGGAGACGAACGATGGCAAAGCTGCGTGGGGGTCTGATACAGATGGCGCTGAAGGCGGATACGGCCGAATCGCCGGCGAGGATCCGCGAGGCCATGCTGGCAGCACACCGCCCGCTGATCGAGCAGGCGGGTGCGCGGGGCGTTCAGGTGCTTTGCTTCCAGGAGGTGTTCACGCAGCCGTATTTCTGTCCCAGTCAGGACGTCAAGTGGTACGCGGCCGCAGAGCCCGTACCGGGGCCGACCACCGAGGAGATGCAGGCCTTCGCGAAGCGCTACCGGATGGTCATCGTGGTGCCGATCTACGAGGCCGATCCCGTGGCGGGTATTTACTACAACACCGCGGCGGTGATCGACGCCGACGGCAGCTATCTCGGCAAGTACCGCAAGACGCACATTCCGCAGGTGGCGGGATTCTGGGAGAAGTTCTTTTTCAAGCCGGGCGCCTCGGATTGGCCGGTGTTCAAGACGCGCTACTGCAAACTCGGCGTGTACATCTGCTACGACCGCCACTTCCCCGAGGGGTGGCGCGCGCTGGCGCTGAACGGGGCGGAGTACATCGTCAACCCGTCGGCGACGGTCGCGGGTCTGTCCGAGTACCTGTGGAAGCTCGAGCAGCCGGCATCGGCGGCCGCCAACGGGTGTTGGATCGGCGCGATCAACCGCGTCGGGCGGGAGAAGCCATGGGACATCGGCGAGTTCTACGGCCAGAGCTACTTCGTCAATCCGCGCGGACAGATCGAGGCGATCGCGAGCCGCGACAAGGACGAGCTGCTGGTGCATGAGATGGATATGGACATGGTCGCCGAGATCCGCAACCGCTGGCAGTTCTTCCGCGACCGCAGGCCGGAGCTCTACGGCCGCCTGACCGCCGCCGAATGAGCAGGCCGGGCGAGGGCCTGTCCGCCGGCATCATCCGGCGGACACGCCGTGCCGGCTCGCGAGCAGGCAGCTGAGGAATACCTGCGCGGCGCGCAGCGGCGGCAGCGGTTTCAGATGGATGGCGGAGTAGCGGCACTCGTAGCGCAGGCCGTCGGGATAGACCGCGCGCAGCCGGTCCTCGCTGACGAAGGGAGCGGCGTAGTGGGCGGGGAGGAAGCCGAGGAAGGCGCCCGAGAGGATCAGATGCGCAACGCCCTCCTGGTCCGATGCGGTCGCGCTGCAGGTGAGATCGTGCATGCGGGTGATTTCCATGTTGGGCGAATGGTAATCGAGCCCCGCGAGGCGCTGCGCACCGAGGTCGCTCCAGTCCCGCGCGCGCCCCGCCGTCGCAAACCACGGATGATCGCGCCCGACGTAAAGCAGCATCGTCTCGTCGAACAGCTCATGGTACGCGAGCCGCTCGGAGCGGCGATGCTCCGGGATCACACCGAGGTGGAACTGTCCGTCGATGACGCCCTGCTCGATCGCGGTGATGTCGCTGACGTGCAGATGCAGCGTCACCGCGCCGGCCATCTGCTGGAATTGCGCGAGCGCGGCGGCGATGTGGGCATGCGGATTGGTGGCGGTCTTCTCGAACAGCGCCAAGTGCAGAGTGCCTTCCAGCGTGCGGCCGGCGTCGAGCACATCGGTGCGGAACGTATCGAGCGCGCGCAGCAGCTGCTGGGCGGCGGCATAGACGCGCTCACCGTCGGGCGTCAGCGCGAATCCCGAGCGGCCGCGCCGGCACAGGACCAGCCCGAGGCGCGTCTCGAGGTCCTTGATGTGCCGGCTGACGGTGGAGATGTCGATGTTGAGCTTCAGCTCGGCTGTGGCGATGCCGCCGCAGTCCGCCACGGCGCAGAACATGCGCACGAGGCGCAGGTCGACGTCGCTGATCTGGCCGAGCAGAGCCCGCTCACGTAGCGCCATGGTGGAGAGTCTCACGAGACCTTCGGTCTCGACCGGTTCGATTGCAACATGGATTGCCGCGCTGCCGCAACTGTGGCGGCGCGGGCGGACGGGGCGCCGGCGTTGCGCCGGCGCGAGATCGCATGATAGTTTGATTTTCACCAACGAGCGTATCCGGGCGGGATGCGGCCGCAGAACCGGCCGCTGGCCCGACATTGAGGAGAGACGTGCATGCCCATTGATCCCAACGCCCTGATGGCCGCCGCGCGCGAGGGTCTGCAGCGCGCCTATGCGCCATACTCGCACTTGCGTGTCGCGGCCGCGGTCGTCGATGAGCAGGGGCGGGTGTTCACGGGCGTGAACGTCGAGAATCTCTCCTATGGGCTCGCAGTCTGCGCCGAGCGCGTGGCGATTTTTTCCGCGGTCGCCGCCGGTGCGCGGCGGATCACTGCGGTGGCCGTCACGTCGAGCGGGACGGACCTGCTCTCGCCATGCGGCGCCTGCCGTCAGGTGATCGCGGAATTCGCCGCTGCGCAGACCCCCGTGTACTGCGACGGGCCGGACGGGCTGCGCCGCTGGAGCGTGGGCGAGCTGCTGCCGCACGGCTTTTCGGCGCCGCAGCTCGGCAAGGCCTGAGTCTTCTCGGTACCTGCACGTCAGGCAGATCGGCAGCGGGTAATGCACTTCTACCCGCCGCGGCCAGCGTCGGGGTCGCGCAACCTTGGGTCCGCCGCTCTTGAAGCGGGGGGCGAGCGGCGCAGTCCCGTTGGGGTCCGGGCAGCCGGTGGGGGATGACTGCGGGAAGCTTCCGGGCGATACCGGCCGTCAGTGCCAGCGCGGAACGCGCAAGCGCGCCGGGCAGTTGTTCTGTGCGATTGGGGCGTTCATCAGCGCGCCGTCGCGCGGGAAGCGGGCAAGCGCATTGGTGTGCAGGGTGATCCAGAGCTGCGTCAGCACCGTGCGCCCGCGCCGATCGCGCGCGCAGCGCAGCTGCAAAGCGGAGCGCTGGTCGGTTCCAAAGGTGTGCATGAACATGTGGATGAGGTCCGCGCGGCGGACGTCATGGCCCTCGGCGCTCGCGGTCAGATAGCGCCCGAAGGGACTTTCGAGCACCTCGAGCCGCATGTGCAGCTCGGTTGCGAAGAACGTCCGTGCGTCGAAGCCGAAGCACTGTACGTGCTTGTCGTACTCATGTATCAGCAGACTGTGCCGCAGGTGCGGCATGACGCGGTGCAGGTCAGAGCGCATTGCCGGAGGAAGCCGCGGCGACAGATCGCTGTGATGGAAATAGTCGCAGCCGCGGCGCCACCACTGCGGCGCGCTGATGTGGCGTTCGATCAGGGAGCGGGGCCGCGATGCCCATAGCCCATGCAATCCGATCAGGACCGTGTGCGGCGGATCGCGCAGGCAGCCGCCATCGGTCGTGCAGAAGCCCGGCTGCCAAGTGAGCGCGAAGGTGTAATGACCGAAAGTGCCGTGCCGCGCCGGGGCGAGGGTGGCCGCGCTCGCGCCCGCACAGGCGAGCAGTCCGAGGGCGAGGGCGCACGCGGGCAAGCGGAAACGATTTGTGGCGGATCGCATGGGCTGGCTCTGTTCGGATTTTACGTCGCAGGCGTGTCAGTGGATCCTGCGGCGCATCAGTCGCTGCATCGCCGCGCGAAACAGACTGCACTGCGCACGGCGGATGTGGCTGGCGAGCGCCACGTGGCCGTCCTTCAGGAACTGGATGTAGCGCTGCCGGGCGCCGAAGGCTGGCCACTCGGGCAGCCCCGGTCCGTTCGGATCGCCGCTCCGGGCGAAGTTCGTCCAGTAACGCTCCATCAGCCGCGAGAGGCTGTGGTCCGCGCGCGTGAAGGGCGCCGCGCTCTCGCCGAGCGGGTCCGAATCGGTGCCGGGCCCCGGGAAGAAGCCGAATACGTACGGCAGCTCGGAGGAGTGCACCGCGAAGGGCTGCCCGGGCAGCGGGTGATCGAACTGGTACTCATAGGCGATGTGGTGGCCCGCGGTGTGCCAGCGCGCCTCGAGCACCGCCGGGCAGCGGAAGGTGACGTCGGCGAGCCACTGGTTGACGCCGCTGCCGTATTCGGGGCTGGAGGTGCCTTGCCCGCCGTGCGCGAAGCCGTAGAGGACGAGCACCCGTGGGGCGAGCGGGCCGGTGGTGCTGCGGATGGTGGCGCGGATCATGGCGACCGGCATCGGGAAATTCATCTCGCGCGTCGTCGTGCCGAACAGCAGCGGGACCGGCGCCTCCCGGCCGGCGGCAAAGGTGGCCAGAGGCACGCGCGGGATCACCCAGCCGTCGACGTCGGGCTGGGGAAAGGCGAGCTTGCCGCGCGGCAGGGTCGCCATTTTGGCGATGAGGGCATGCGCCGGGAGCTTGCGCAGGGCGGCGATGCCCGCCGCGCCGGGCGGGACCCCGAGGGCGGCGAGCAGGCGCGCGCCGTCCCGCTCGGCCTTGCGCAGCGAGTCGACCGGCGGAATGAAGGGCGTGCCGCTCTCCTCGATGGCTCGCTGGAACAGGCCGCGCGCGCGGGAGGCCATGAGCAGGCCGGTGTCGGTGCCGCCGGCGGACTGGCCGAAGACCGTGATGTCGTGCGGGTCGCCGCCGAAGCGCGCGATGTTTGAGCGCACCCACTTGAGCGCGAGGATCTGATCCATCAGGCCGTAATCGCCCGAGGCGTGGTGGCGGGACTCACGGCTGAGAGCGGGGGCGGCCAGAAAGCCGAAGATGCCGAGCCGGTAGTTGATGGTGACGAGCACCACGCCGTGATCGACGAGCGTGCCGGCATTGTAGAGCGGCCCGACGCCCGAGCCGCCGATGTTCGCGCCGCCGTGAATCCAGAACATGACCGGCAGCGGCTTTTTCACCGGCCAGTGCGGCGCGATGACATTGAGGAAGAGACAGTTCTCGCGGCCGGTCGCGGCGGCGCGCTGATTCCAGGGGCCGAGCGGCGGCTGTGCGCACGGGTGGCCGAAGGCGACGGCGGGGCGCACGCCGCGCCAGCTCTTCACGGGCCGCGGCGCTCGCCATCGAAGAGGGCCCACCGGCGGCTGCGCGTACGGGATGCCGAGAAACTCAGCACCGCCGCCGGGGCGCGGCAACCCGCGCAGCCACCCATCGGCGGTCGCAACGAGCGGGCCGTGAGCCGCCGCGCGAGCGGCCGCTGCCGGCGGCCCGGGCAACAGCATCACTGCGATCGCAAGCGCGAAGAGCGGGCGGCGGTGGATCATCGGTGTGTTGTTCTTGGCAGCGCTCGAGCCGTGCCCGAATAGTCTAGCCGTCGATGCCGCAGCTGTCGTGGCGAACTTCGCGCGCCTGCCGCGCATGCGTCAGTGCCTTGTGCGAACTTCAGACGAGCGCGGCGGTTGGGACGGCTTGACGATGCGGCGCAATTTGACCGCCGCGGATGAGACGGGTCAAGATCTCCCTGGCGCCGAGGCCCTGGTGGAGGCGACGTCGCGTTGGCGCGATGCCCTGTCAGTCCACGCTGCGCAACGTTCGAAGCTGACGGTCGCCCGATTAGTGCGTGCGGCTGCCACCGTCGAGGCCATTTGGATCACGCGCGCTGCGCGAGGAACTCGCCAATGAACAGCCGTCGTCTCCTGCCCGGATTCCTGCTGCTGATATCGACTCTGCCTGCCGCGGCGCTCGCGGCGGGGCGCCCCGGACATGGCGCCACGCTGCGCGAGCTCGCAGTCTCGGCCGGCCGTTGGGTGTATCACGGCCAGTTTCGCACGCGCGGCGCAGCCTCTCCGAGCGCCTGGACCTGGCATGAGGATTGCCGCTGGTCCGCCAATCGAGCGTTCATGGTGTGCAGCTTCTCCAACACCTGGGCCGGGCGGCACGTGGACTCGGTCGTGGTGGATACCTACGACCGCCATGATCATGCGTTCTGGCACTACGAGGTGTTCAACAGTGGTCGGTCCGCGGGCAAGCCGTTCGCCGCACGGATGCAGATCCATGGCCCCACGCGCGTCGAATCATGGACCAGCAGACGCAACGGCAAGGTGGTCCGCGAGCGCATCGTGTACGACTTCGCATCCTCGAGCAGAGTGACCGTTCAGTTCCAACAGTCAAGGGACGGTATACACTGGAAGACCACGGCGAGCGGAGTGGGCGAGAAGACGGGAACACGAGCCGGAAACGCGCCCGCCTCGGCAGGCGGTCTCCGAGGGTGAGTCAGAGCGGACCCAGTGCGGAGATTGCCGCGCGGCGCAGGCGCCGGATCATGCGGGGGGCACACCCGCCGCCGCGCTCTCTGCGCTGAAGTTCCTGGCGCAGAATCGACGTGGTGCGCGGGAAGCGTTCTTCGCGGAGCTGAAGTCCAAGACCCGGATGGATTACATTTTATATTGACGCAAGCAGGGCGCCGCCCAGGCAGTTTGTTCGGATAGTGCCGAGCCGGCTGTTCGTTCTGCGAGCCATCGGACGGGCGCGCGATTGCCACCGGCGATCTCGGTCGGAGATGATGACGCGCCAATGGCGCCAGTGAAGTGCGCGTTCAGTCAAGTTCGGATGTCCGGCGGGCGCGCCTTGCATCCCCGGGTTTTACAGCGTCCAAGAACCCTTCGCGCCGTTGTGGCGGCGAGCCCTGTCGCTGCGCGAGAAAGTGCTCGGCACGTCGATGTCGGGCGCCAAGAATGAGGCCCAGTCGGCCTGGAGCGCGCCTCGACCTGAATTTCCCCCACACGGTCGCGGTCACGCCCTGCCAGGATCTCGATGCGGCTTGATGAAGAGCAAAAGCAATGATCTGGCCGACTCATCCGCCGTGGTGTCCAAGGGAGCCTCGGGGTCAAGCACAAATAGGATTTAACTTACTGAATAGTAAAGGACTTTTTGTTATCCGAGAGAGGCATCGCGCTTGGCCTGAAATGCCTTTGGTGACACGTACTTGACGCGTTCCGACTCTTGAGTGACCCATAAATCGACCCGGCCGACTGCGTGTACCGGCAAATCGGGCTCGGACTGCTCGTGATCGGATGGCCGCAATGCGGGTCGCCGCGTCTCCTTGCCAAAGTGTCCGGTATCCGGTCGAGTATGATATCCTTACCTTGAAGTAAGGAGGTGCAATGGCAACCGCCACACTCACCAGCAAAGGTCAGATCACAATTCCAGTCGAAGTGCGTCAGGCGCTGCGGCTCGATGCCGGCGATCGGGTGGAATTCGTCGAGGTGGAGCAGGGTCGATTCGAGATTGTGCCGGCGACGCGCTCCGTAAAGGCGCTGAAGGGCATGTTCGGCAAGCCGAAACGAACGGTTTCCATTGACGAGATGAACGCCGCAATCGCTAAGCGCGGCGCTGCGGCGCGTTGAGGTCTTTTGAGCAGCGATCCCGATGATCGGTCTCGATACCAATGTTCTCGTCCGGTACGTGATGCAGGACGATCCCGAACAATCTCACAAAGCGTCGAGACTCGTCGAGTCGCTGACATCGGAAGCTCCCGGCTTTGTGCCTCTGGTTGCCCTTATTGAGCTGGTCTGGGTGCTCACCTCATGCTACGACCTCACTCGCGAGCAGGTCGCGGAGGCGCTGGATGGACTCCTGCGGGCAAAGGAGATTGTCCTCGAGCGCGCTGAGCAGGTCTCACAGGCGCTGCGCACATTCGGCGCGAGCAGTGCGGATTTCGCTGACTGTCTCATCGAGCGTACAGCGGCCGCTGCGGGCTGCGGAAAAACGATGACCTTCGATACTGGCGCTGCGAAGTTCGCCGGGATGACGCTGATAAGCTGACTGCCCGCGTGCGTCGTCGAAGACCGCTCTGTGGCCTGAATGGAGCACTCGGCCAGATTCGAACTGGCATGGAGCGAATCGCTCGCCGGTTTTGCAGACCGGGGCCTTCAACCGCGCCGCCACGAGTGCGATGAGCGCGAATCTATACCCCATTCCAGGCAAATTGCCCTGATTCTTGGGAAATCTGGCGTCCTTCGCTGCCGTCGTAAGCGGACGTCATAAAATGACGCGCGTATACCATGTAGGCCGCCACGCCCAAGGACTTTGGGAGGTTATTCGCCAAGGCAGTATTGACCCACTTCCATGGTCATCACGTTTGATCAACTACATGGAACAGACTCGGAAACTGGTGGGCGCGAAAGCGTAGACGACCGAAACCAACCCGCCAACAGCGATATCATGCGCTGCGCTGAGCGGGTCGCCAGTTACTTCACGCGGCAAGCCATGGCAGACGGTTAGTGCCGCGCCCGACTGGCTCGGTCCGGCCAGCGGCGCTCCTTATGGCGTATCCCCGGATGATCCCTGTAGCGCACGCTGCTGAATCAGAACCGAGTAGTGAGAGAGGGCGACCCGGCCGCTCTGTTGACAAGAAAACGGGTTATTACTAACCAGTACGTAAGTCTCTTCAGCTACGCGGCCGCGTAACAAGTCTCCGGCGCGCGGAAGAAGCTGCGGACGCGATCGGGTCGCTTCTGCAGGAAGCGTAGGCGGCCGAGGACTGCGCGGTGCAAATCCTTGGGGCCTTCGAGCTTGGCGCGCCCGACAGCGTTGTTCTTCACATCGTTCCAGACCAATTCGTCGGGGTTAAGCTCCGGGGAGTACGGCGGAAGAAAGAACAATTTCAATCGACCTTCGAGGCTCTCCACGTACTCCTTGACCAGCTTGGCCCGATGCGACGGATGGCCGTCCACGATCAAGTACACTGGGCGGCGCTGCCCGTGCATCAGACGCTTCAGAAAGCCGATGAACACCTTGGCTCCCACTCCACCTTTGACGACCATGAAGCGCAGTGCCCCTCTCGGCTGCGGCGCTCGGCAAAAATGATCCGGGTCTGCTCGGCAAGATGAGCCCACCTCAGTCACAGGATTTGGCGCACGATTCCGCGCAACATGAATCGTGATCAGCGGTTCCGATGCCCCGAGTGACGTTGCATTGCGGTTCTTTTCGCAATGCGGTCTTGGCACATGAAGGTGCCAAGATGCGCCGCCCGGACGGGCGGCGCACGAGGGAGAGCGGCCGATTCGTGGCGCATGTGATGAACCACGTGGAACATCGCCGGAGAGCCGCGACCGCGGGTAGCGCGCTGATCGTCGCGGGACGGGCTCGGGCCCAGAGTCGATGTGGTTACGCTGCGAGGCGAGGAACCCTGCTGACGTCGACCTTTCGCGAGGCGTGCCACGCGTCGTAGGCGGCCTGCATGCGCAGCCACACGTCAGGACCATCCCCGAAGGCCGCGCCGAGACGGACCGCGACCTCGGCAGAGACCGGCTTGCGCTCGCGCAGGATGTCATACAGGTGCTGGCGGGACATGCCGAGCGCATCGGCGATCGCCGTCTTGGGCAGCTTCAGCGCCGGCAGGATGTCCTCGCGCAGCAGCGCACCGGGATGGGTAGGGCAGCGCTTCGGATTCCGTTTTGCAATGATTTCGGCCATAGCAGTTCTCCAGCTAATGGTATTGCTCCAGGTCCGCACGCAGCGCGTCCCCGCCTTCAAACTCGAATGTCAGACACCAGGGTCCATTGACGTGCACAGAGTAACGCTGGGGCTTGCCATGCAGAGGGTGGAAATCAAAGCCTGGCACATCCATCTGCTTCACCGCTGTGGCGGCATCCAATCTGTCCAACCTACGCAAGATGCGCTCGTGCAGCCGGCTGTCGATTTTCCGGCTTGATCCATTGGACCACAGCTCGGCAAGCGCCTTGTTCCTGAAGCTCTTCAGCACGGAGGTAGTGTAAGCGGGTAGCTGACCCGTGTCAAGCAATAGCTTACACACGCTGATCTCCGGTCAGCCCACTCTTGACCGTGTTCCCCCGCCGGGGGATGGACTCGACCAGACCTGGACTTGAGCTGCCCAGGAGCGCACGGAACTCGTCGCAGCCGCAGCGCAATACCTCCGGCGGCTTCTGCACCTCGGCAGGACCCACGTACCGCTCCCCGGCCGACTGCTTCGCTCTTCAGCATCGCGTGGGGTTTTCCGGTACCCCGGCGTTTCGCGCGCGCGAACGTGTGTGTCGCTTCTACGTCGTAAGCCCCCTCGCATTGCCTCACCGCGATTGTTACTCGGCGTGACCGTTGCCCCACCCGAAATGTTACCGGCGGCGCGCGATCGCATCGCCTTCCTGCGACGCCAAACTGCCCTCCGCTTTGTGGAAATGCAAGCGATGGAAATGAGGCCCAGAGGCAGAATTCCGTAACATCTCAGATGACGCACTCGGTAACAGAATTACGTGAGGCAGTGTGACGCGAACGAAGAGTCAAAGGATCGGTTCTTCGATGCCGCAGAACTAGATGAGGGTAGGCCCCTCGACGTCGGCCGGCAGAGGCAGGCGTCAAACCAGGCAGTGCGGCTGGGTCCAAAAGACCTTGGTCGTGAGCAACTGCTGAAAAGTCAGCATAAAGCTGGCAGGTGCGAGTTGAGAAGGTGAAGGTATTGAACCGCTGTTAACGCATCGAAAGTAATTAGACGTCGTCGAAACCGCGGGCGTGTCTTACTCGCGGGACTAGCTGGGAGAGCTATCTGCAAACCGACCCAGTGGCGACCGGTGTATAGGCGGCACGAACTCAGCTTATAGGCTGTTCTGGGGAACGCGGGAACTCTGATCTTTAGCGACTGAGGGAAATGACAAGCGGTGAAGACCGCGAGGAAGAATACCGATGCGAGAGATCAGTTCAAGAGCCACTGATAGTAGCGTTGAAACCTTCGTAATGAAGGCGGAGCGATGCGGTGGCGTTGTCTGGGAGAGGTCGCAAAACAACTTGGAAACGAGGATGAAGCTGTGACAAATCCCAAGCCGTATGACATACCCAAGAGGAGGGTGTTGGAGGCTTATCGGCAAGTGAGAGCGAATCGGGGCGCGGCGGGTATCGATGGCGAAAGCCTCGCGATGTTCGAAGCGGACCTGAGCAGGAACCTCTACAAGCTATGGAACCGGTTATCGTCAGGGAGCTACCTCCCGCCGCCGGTGAGGCAAGTAGGGATCCCGAAGAAAGATGGAGGAGTCAGAATCTTAGGAGTGCCCACAGTTGCCGACCGGATCGCGCAACAGATCGTGGTGACGAGAATCGGAGCAGACCTTTATGGGGTCTTTCACCCGAACTCGTACGGGTATCAGCGAGGAAAATCCGCCGTGGATGCGGTAGCTGCGACTCGAAAGCGCTGTTGGGCGTACGATTGGGTTGTCGAGTTCGACATCCGTCGCGCGTTCGATGAGCTTGACTGGGGCCTGTTGAGAAAGGCGATTGCAAAGCATGTACTAGACCCTTGGTGTTTACTGTACATAGAGCGGTGGTTGACAGCTTCAGCGGTATCGCCTGACGGGCAACCCGTTGAGCGGATCAAAGGAGTGCCGCAAGGCTCAGTGATCGGCCCCGTACTGATGAACTTGTTCATGACGTATGCCTTCGATGAATGGATGAAGCGGGAACATCCGAAGACTCCGTTCTGCCGGTATGCCGATGACGCAGTGGCGCACTGCCGAAGCGAGAGCGAGGCAAAGAAGCTGCTGGCTGCTATCGAAAATCGGTTGAGGGAATGCAAGTTGGAAATGCATCCAGAGAAATCTGGCATCGTGTATTGCAAGGACAGTAATCGACGGAATGAATATCGCAAGACGGGTTTTACGTTCTTGGGGTACGAGTTCCGCCCGAGAATCGCCAAGGGGCGCGACGGGAGGATATGGACGTCGTTCCTGCCTGCAATTAGTGCGACGGCAAAGAAGCGGATCATGCAAGCGATCCGTGAGTGGAAGCTCCCGAGGCAAACCTCCATCAGCTTGAATGAGCTGGCCAAGCTATACAACCCGCAGATCCGAGGCTGGATGAACTACTACAGCCACTTTTACAGGTCAGCCTTGCACCGGCTTTACGATCATATCGATCAGAAACTGGTGCGCTGGGCCCAGCATAAGTACCGCAAGCTTGCGGGAAGGCAGGCCCGGGCTCGAGCCTGGCTCAGGAAAGTGGTAAGTCGGCAACCCCGGCTGTTCGTTCACTGGCTCGCTCATGGGAGAGTTGCGGTACGGACAATGGGAGCCGTGTGACATGAGAATGTCCCGCACGGTTCTAGGAGGGGCTTTGGGTGAAACTCCCGAGGTCTACTCTCTATGCGAGGGGCAAGCCCCGCTCATTGCCAATCTGCACGCAACCCTGCGCCAAGTGATGCAATCCGCCAACGGGTCATTTCTGGCAAGCAAGCACCGGCTTGACTCACTCTCGAAAACGCTCGCGCGCCCACGGTATCTTTCGGTCGGACGATTCGTCCGCTCCTACGCAAATGTTAGGCCCCGGGGGGCTATTTTTCGCAAGCAGAGGCGGGCTCATTTTGGATAGCGCTTTAGCCTCTCGGGCTGATCGCGCAGATCATGTTCAATGAGAAGCGCTGCCCGGTCACTCGCACGATCGGCGTCTCGCCCTTGGGCGCCCAAGTCTTACCGCTGTGAAAGTCCGATCGCACCCCGGACTCGTCCTCGAAGTAAATCTCCGCATTTTCCCGCTTCGCCGCTGCCCGAATGCGCGGGTACTCGTGCTTCAGCCACTGTTGCACCCGCGAGCCATCCTGTTGGTAGGCCCGCCACAAGGGCTTCTGACAGGTCAGTCCCAGCTGCGCGAGCAAGCGTCCAACCCGTTCCTAGAGACACACGCAAGATGGTATTGCGATGTGTCCATTGACTCCCACATCTGCTGCCGTGATGTAGTGCAGGTCCGTATGGCCTATGCGGGCCGGGACGAAAACTCGCGCGATTGCGGAGCTGCATCTGCGTGCTCGGAGAGAAACTCCTCCGGCACATCGATTTCCAGTGCGAGAAGGAGGCCCGGCCGTGTTTGATGCGCGAGGGCGGCATCACCACCTTGCTTGTGGAAGCGTTCGTCTGTCACGCCAGTCCCACTGAAAGCCCCGACTTCGCTGGCCCGCGGAGACCGACAGCCATATGAGGCGAGGGCCATCGATTTGAATTTTCCCCGCACCGCCCCGATGAACTGCTGCTAGCATGTCGGCGCGGTCCGATGAAGAATAAAAGCAATGACCCGGACGCGGTCATCCGCCGAGGCGTCCAGGGATGTCTCGGGAGTCAATCAAGAACGGGATTTAAGCTTTTGAAAAGTAAAGAATTATTGGTGCCCGGGAGAGGACTCGAACCTCCACGGTGTTACCCGCTAGTACCTGAAACTAGTGCGTCTACCAATTCCGCCACCCGGGCCGGGAGGGCGAGGCGGCGAAATCTACGCACCCCACCGGAAACTGTCAATTGACCGATAAAGGAAAAGCAAGACGCACCAAGTACGGCCGCCGCGACCGCAGCGGCGCAGCGGGTGGCGCGCGCAAGCCGGACACGGCTGCGGCTTCTCCCGAGCGGCGCGGCCACAGCCGGCACGGCGATGCAGGCACGCAGAGCACGCGCCGAGCGAAGACGGGATCCGCCGCGGCGCCGCGCGGCGGCGCGGCGCGCTCCGGAGAGCTCGTCGAGGGGCAGGTGAGCGCCCACCGGGCCGGCTACGGCTTCCTGCGCGTCGAGGGAATGAAGGAGAGCATCTTTCTCCCGCCGCCGCAGATGCGCGGCGTGATGCACGGCGACCGCCTGAGCGTGCGCCTGCAGCGCGATGCCTCCGACCGCTGGCTCGGGACGGTCGAGCAGGTGCTCGAGCATGCCGTGCATGCGTTTCTCGGCACCCTGGAAGTCGTGGGGCGCAGCGCCTGGGTGACCGCCGCGGACCGCCGGCTGCAGTTGCGCTGTTCGGTGGCGCACGAGGCGCTTGGCGGGGCGCGGCACGGGGACTGGGTGATCGCGCGCATCACGCGGCGCGGCTCCGGCGGGCAGCCGCCGCACGCGCGCATCGAGCGGCGGCTCGATCCTGACCGCCCCGTGGAGCTGGCCACGGAGAGCGCGCTCGCGCGCTTCAGCCTGCCGCACGAGTTTCCGGCCGAGGCGCTGCGTGAAGCGCAGGCCTGGGGGGATCGGGTCGATGCGGCCGAGGCGGCGCGGCGCGAGGACCTGCGCAATCTGCCGCTCGTCACCATCGACGGAGAGGATGCGCGGGACTTCGATGACGCGGTGTACGCCGAGCACCATCCGGAGGGCTTCCGGCTCATCGTTGCCATCGCGGACGTCAGTCACTACGTCCGTCCGGGCACGGCGCTCGATGCGCAGGCGCTCGAGCGCGGCACCTCGGTGTATTTCCCGACACGCGTCATCCCGATGCTGCCGACCGCCCTGTCGGATCATCTCTGCTCGCTTGCGCCGCGCGTCGATCGGCTGTGCTTTGCGGCCGACATGCTCGTCAGCACGGGCGGGGTCCTCAAGAGCGCGCGGTTCTACCCGGCGGTCATGCGCTCGGCGGCGCGCCTGACCTACACCCAGGCGCACGAGGCGCTGTTCGAGGGCCGGCCCGCGGCGCGCGAAGCGCTCGGCGCGCTGGTCGAGCCGCTGCACGTGCTGGTCGAGGTCTTCCGTGCGCTGCACAAGGCCCGCGCCCGCCGCGGCGCGCTTGATTTCGATGCGCCGGAGGCGCGCCTGGTCATCGATCCGGCCGAGCGCGTGCGTGAAGTCGAGTTGCGCACGCGCAACGACGCGCACCGCCTGATCGAGGAATGCATGATCCTGGCGAACGTGGCCGTCGCGCAGGCGCTCGATAAGTCCCGCACGCCGACGCTCTATCGCGTGCACGCAGAGCCGGAGGCCGAGAAGCTCGAGCGGCTGATCTCGACGCTCGCGGCCCTCAGGATCGACGCCCGGCTGCCCGAGCGGATCGCCACCCGCGATCTGCAGGCCATCGCGCGCCGCCTGGGACACGCCCCGGAGCGGCCGTTCATCGAGTCGCTCATCGTGCGCGCGATGCCGCAGGCGATCTACCAGCCGGTCAACATCGGGCACTTCGGCCTCGCGCTCACGCACTACGCGCACTTCACCTCGCCCATCCGCCGTTACCCCGACCTGGTCGTGCACCGCACGCTGAGGGCGCAGCTCGGCACTCATGCGGAGGCCGCAGTGCGCTATGCGCCGGCGGAGCTCGCCGCGCTCGGCGAGAGCACCTCCAGGCTCGAGAAGCGCGCCGATGAGGCCGACCGCTATGTCGCGACCTTCCTCAAATGCACCTACCTGCGCGAGCGCATCGGGCAGGTGTTCCGCGGCCTGATCACCACCGTGGTCGAGTTCGGCTGCTTCGTGCAGATCCTCGATGTGGCGGTCGACGGGCTGCTGCACATCGAGAGCCTGCGCGACGACGAGTACGTGCTGGAGGATCACGGCCACGCCTGGCGCGGCCGGCGCAGCGGCCGGCGGTTCGGCACCGGCGCGCACGTGCGCGTGCTCGTGACCGGGGTCAATCCCATCGAAGGCCTGGTGGACCTGGAACTTGCCGAAGAACCCTGACAGGGCCGGCGCGGCCGCAAGCCGCGCGAGCGTCTACGGGCTGCACGCGGTGCGTGCCCTGCTCGAGCGACGGCCCGAGCGCATCCTGACGATCCATCTGGCGGCACGGCGCGATGATCCGCGCATCCGCCAGATTGAAACGCTGGCGCGTGCCGCCGGCCGGCCGGTCGAGCGCATCGAAGCCGACGCGCTGCGCCGCAGGCTCGGTGATGTGGCGCACCAGGGTGTACTGGCGGAGATCGAGCCGCTGCCGCCCTGGACGGACGCGCAGCTGCTCGAGGCGCTCGAGCACGAGCGCGCGCCGCTGCTGCTGGCACTCGATGGCGTGCAGGACCCGCACAACCTCGGAGCCTGTCTGCGCACCGCGGACGCCTGCGGGGCGCTCGCGGTCATCGTGCCCCGCGACCGCGCTGCGCAGGTGACCCCCGTGGTGCGCAAGGTCGCCGCCGGGGCGGCCGAGACCACCCCGGTGGCGGTGGTGACCAATCTTGCCCGCACGCTCGGGCTGCTGAAGCAGGCGGGCCTTTGGGTGATCGGCGCCGACTCCGGGGCTGAGCAGCCGGCCGCGCAGGCCGACCTCACCGGCGCCGTGGTGCTGGTGCTTGGCGCCGAGGGCAGCGGGCTGCGCCAGTTGACCCGCCAGCACTGCGATGTGCTGGTTCGGCTGCCCAGCCTGGGGGCGGTCGAGAGCTTGAACGTGTCCGTGGCAGCCGGCATGCTGCTCTACGAGGCCCTGCGCCAGCGCGCGGCGTGAGCGGGGCGGGCCCGGGGCCGCGTTGCAGTTCCAGGACCGTTCCAGTATTCTCGCGGCCCCCGCCTGGGGGGGACCGTGCCTGCCGTGGGCGCGGGTAGCTCCTTGCCGCACCTCAGCAAGCCTCGCACAGGGCGGCTTCATATCCGTAAGGAGGACACATGAGGCACTACGAAATCGTGATTCTGGTTCACCCCGATCAGAGCGAGCAGGTGCCCGCGATGATCGATCGCTACAAAGGCATGATCAGCACCGGCGGCGGCCAGGTGCACCGGCTCGAGGACTGGGGCCGGCGCCAGCTCGCCTATCCGATCGCCAAGGTTCACAAGGCGCACTACGTGCTGATGAACATCGAGTGCGATCAGAAGACCCTCGGGGAGCTCACCGGCGCGTTCCGCTTCAGCGACGCGGTGCTGCGTCACCTGGTGGTCGCCATGACGGCGGCGGTGACCGAGCCGTCCCCGATGGCCAAGGGCGCGGAGGAGGAGGGCGAGTCCGGCAGAGGCCGGCGCGAGCGCCCGCGCGATGAGAGCCCGGGATCAGCCGATGCGGACGTCGGGGAGCAGGCCTGAGGCCTGAGCATCCCGCAACCCCATCCTCAACGAACAGCGGAATCGACTCATGAACAGCAAAGCACCCCTGGGCGGCGGCGGTGGCGGCGGCGGCCGCTTCTCGCGTCGCAAGAAGTTCTGCCGTTTCACGGCCGAAGGCGTGACGCACATCGATTACAAGGATCTCGGCACCCTCAAGGGCTACGTCTCCGAGACCGGCAAGATCGTGCCGAGCCGCATCACCGGCACCAAATCGTTCTTCCAGCGTCAGCTCGCCGTCGCCATCAAGCGGGCGCGCTTCCTGGCGCTGCTGCCGTACACCGATCAGCACTGAGGCGCACCCATGGACGTCATTCTCCTGCAGAAGGTTGCCAATCTCGGCAACATCGGCGACCGGGTGAAGGTGCGCTCGGGCTTCGGGCGTAATTTTCTCCTGCCCGAGGGCAAGGCGACGCTCGCCACGCCCGAGAACGTCGCGCGCTTCGAGGCCCGCCGCGCCGAGCTCGAGAAGAGCGCGCGCGAGCAGCTCGCCTCCGCCGAGGAGCGGGCCGCGGCCATGAAGGATTTCAAGCTCTCGATCACCGCCAAGGCGGGCACGGAAGGCAAGCTCTTCGGCTCGATCGGCACGTCCGATATCGCCGAGGCGTGCACGCAAGCGGGCTTCAAGGTCGAGCGCAGCGAGGTGCGCCTGCCGAACGGTCCGCTGCGCATGGTCGGGGAGCACAGGGTGACTCTGCACCTGCACGCCGACATCGATGTGCCGGTGAGCGTTTCGATCGTCGCCGAAGAGTAGACCCGGACGGGCCCGGCAAGCGGTGGCCGCTTTCCCCAAAACACATGGCGGGAGCGGTTCGGCGCACGGCGATATCCCCGCGCCCCCGCACTCGATCGAAGCCGAGCAGGCGGTGCTCGGCAGCCTGCTGCTCGAGGCGAGCGCCTGGGACCAGGTCGCCGACGCCGTCACCGAGGGCGACTTCTACCGCCCCGACCACCGGCTGATCTTCCAAGCCATCGGCGAGCTCGCCGGCAACGCCCGGCCGTGCGACGTGGTGACGGTCAGCGAGCAGCTCGAGCGCATCGGCAAGCTCGAGGAGGCGGGCGGGCTTGCCTACCTCAGCACCCTCGCGCGCGACACGCCCACGGCGGCAAACGTCCGCGCATACGCGGACATCGTGCGCGAGCGCTCGCTGCTGCGCCAGCTGATCCGCGCCGGCACGGAGATCGCCTCGGCGGTCTTCAACAACGACGGGCAGAGCGCACGCGATCTGGTCGATGCGGCCGAGCAGCGCGTGTTCGCGATCGCCGAGGCCGGCGCGCGCGGTCGCCAGGGAGCGGTGTCGGTCAAGAGTCTGCTGCCGCAGGTCATCGACCAGATCGACCAGTGGCACAGCAACCCCGATGCGCTGCGCGGCCTGCCGACGGGTTTCACCGCTTTCGACAAGATCACCGGCGGGCTGCGCCCGGGGGACCTCGTGATCGTCGCGGGCCGCCCCTCGATGGGCAAGAGCACGCTCGCGGTGAACATGGCCGAGTACGCGGCCGTGCATCAGGGCACGCGCGCCTCGGTGGCGATCTTCAGCCTGGAGATGCCCGCCGAGCAGGTGATCACGCGCATGCTCTCTTCAGTGGGCGGTGTGCCGCTCAGCAACCTGCGCAGCGGACGGATCTCCGACGACGACTGGGTGCGCATCACGAGCGCGACCAACCAGCTCTCGGAAGCGAAGATCTTCGTCGATGAGACCCCGGCGCTGACACCGACCGAGCTGCGCGCGCGCGCGCGGCGCATCAAGCGCGAGCATGGGTTGAATCTGGTCCTGGTCGACTACCTGCAGCTGATGCAGGTGCCGGGCACGAAGGAGAACCGCGCCACGGAGATCGCCGAGATCTCCCGCGGCCTGAAGGTGCTCGCCAAGGAGCTCGCCGTGCCGGTGATCGCGCTCTCGCAGCTGAACCGCGCGGTCGAGCAGCGTGAGACCAAGAAGCCTGTCATGTCGGATCTTCGCGAGTGCGTCGCGGGTGACACGCGCGTATGGCTGACCGATGGCCGGCGCGTGCCGATTGCGAGTCTGGTCGGCACTCAGCCGGAGGTCTGGGCGGTGGACGAGCACCAGCGCCTCGTTGCGGCCCGCTCGGACAAGGTCTGGAGAGTCGGCAAACGGCCCGTCGAGCTCATCACGCTCGCGAGCGGCCGCGCGATCCGGGTCACTCGTGAGCACCGCGTGCTGACGGACAACGGGTGGCTGAGAGCGGCACAATTGCAGGAGGGTGATCGGGTCGCCCTGGCGCGGCGCGTGCCCGCGCCGGCGCAGCCGCAGCGTTGGCCCGAACACTGGCTCATCCTCCTCGGCCACCTGCTCGGGGGCCGGAGCGATCTGGTTCACCAGCCGCTTCGCTACACGAGCGCTTCCGAAGAGAACAGTGCGGCCGTGCGCGCTGCGGCTGAGGCCTGCGGATCGCGCGTCAAGCGCCTCGCGGGTCGCGGACTGTGGCACCAGCTCCTGATCAGCGGTAACGGCAACCGCTCACCCGCTCAGGGCGTCGGCAGATGGCTGAAGGACCTCGGCATCTTTGCTCAGCGCTCGCACGAGAAGCGCCTGCCGCAACAGGTATTCGCCCTCACCGACGAGCAGATTGCGCTCCTGCTGCGACACCTGTGGGCGACGCATGGCTCGATCAGCGTGCCTCGGGCTGGAGTGCGCCACGCGCCGCGCGTGTGCTTCTCGACATCCAGTCCCGTGCTGGCGCAGGACGTGGCGGCGCTGCTGCTGAGATTGGGTATCGTGGCGCGCCTGCGCGGTGTGCTCGGGCGGCACGCAACCCGGCCGGTGCATCGCGTGGAGGTCAGTGGCGCTGACTTCCAGCGGCGCTTCATCGAGACGGTGGGCGGATTCGGGCCGCGCGCGGGACCGGCGGCGGCGCTGGCGGCGCGGTTGGCTGAGACGCAGGGCAATACCAACGTTGATGCTCATCCCATCGAGGCGTTCGAGACTGTCCGCGGACAGCCGCGTGCGCAGGGAATCACCATGAAGGCGATGATCGGCATCAGGGGGACGGCGCATGGCGCAATAGCCCATTGCCAGTTTTCACCCGGCCGAACGCTGCTCGCCGAATACGCGCAATTGCTCCCCGCCCCTGACTTGCATCAACTGGCGAGGTCGGATCTCTATTGGGATCGCGTGACCGCGATCGTGCCGTGTGAAGACGAGGAAGTGTTTGATCTAACGGTGCCGGGCCCAGCGAGTTGGATTTCAGATGGTGTTGTTAGTCACAATTCTGGCAGTATTGAGCAGGATGCAGACATGATCCTGTTGATATATCGCGAAGAAGTCTACGACAAGAACACCACCAAAAAGGGCATCGCGGAGATCGATCTCGTCAAGCACCGCAACGGTGAGATCGGCACCTTCCTCCTGACATTCCAGGGTCAGTACACGCGCTTCGCCAACTACGCCCCCGATGCGTACGCCGAGGGCGTGCTCCGGTGAGCCGGCTGATTCG
This sequence comes from Pseudomonadota bacterium, assembly GCA_021787615.1. GTDB lineage: Bacteria > Pseudomonadota > Gammaproteobacteria > Steroidobacterales > Steroidobacteraceae > 13-2-20CM-66-19. Next base: position 10,449 of record JAJYLP010000020.1, on the reverse strand, counting down.
CGCCGTCATCGACAGCGGCGCGCTGCGGCACAATGTCGAGGTGATCCGCGCGCGCGCGCCGGGCGCGCGCGTCATGGCGGTGGTCAAGGCCAACGCCTACGGGCACGGTCTGGTGCAGACGGCGCTCGCCCTGCCCAACGTGGATGCCCTCGCGGTCGCTCGCCTGGAGGAGGGCGTGCGGCTGCGCGAGCGCGGGGTGCGCGCGCCCATCGTTCTGCTCGAGGGAGTGTTCACGCGCGAGCAGCTGCGCGAGGCGGGCCGCTTCGAGCTCGAGCTCGTGGTGCACGATGCGCTGCAGGTGGAGCTGCTCGCCGCGCAGCCGGATGCGCATCGGCTTGCGCTGTGGATCAAGATCGACACCGGCATGAACCGCCTGGGCTTTCGCCCCGAGGCGTTGCGCGCCGCGTACGAGCGGCTGCGCTCGCTGCGGCCGCCGCTGCGCGATATGCGGCTGATGACCCACCTTGCCGCCGCGGACGATCCTGACGGGCGCATGACTCGCGAGCAGCTGGCGCGTTTCGAGGCGGCCACGCGCGATATCCCCGGTGAGCGCAGCATCGCCAATTCCGCCGGCATCTTCGGTGCGGTGCCGGTGGGCGGGCACTGGGTGCGGCCGGGACTCGCTCTCTACGGGGCCTCGCCGCTGCCGCAGCGGACGGCGCACGAGCTCGGCCTGCGCTCGGTCATGCGGCTCGAGACCTCCGTCATCGCGGTGCGCCGGGTGCCGCGCGGCGAGACGGTGGGTTATGGCGCGAACTGGCGCGCCGAGCGCGATGCGCGCATCGCGATCGTGGCGGCAGGTTACGGGGATGGCGTGCCGAGGAGCCTGCCGAACGGCACGCCGGTGCGCGTGGCGGGACGGCGCGCACCGCTCGTCGGCAGGGTGTCGATGGACATGATCGCGGTCGAGGTGACCGCGATCGATGGGGTCGGGGTGGGCACCCCGGTGCTGCTGTGGGGCGAGGACCTGCCGGTCGAGGCGGTGGCGCGTGCCGCCGGAACCATCCCCTACGAGCTGCTCTGCGGCGTCAGCGAGCGCGTGCCGCTCGAGCTCGCCTGATCAGCTCCCGCCGAGAAAGAATCCCATCTTCACGCCGGCGAGCTGGATCACGTCGTTGTCGCGCAGCAGCCGCGGCTGCAGGCCGATCGGCGCGCCGTTGACGACCGGGTAGCACTCCGGCTCATCCGCATCGACGTGCACGATGTAGAAGCCATCGGCGCGGCGCGTGATTGCGGCAACCTGCACGCCGGGGCGGCCCAGCGTGGTGAGCGTCTTGGTGAGCTCGAGCTCGCGTCCCGCGAAGGCTCCCGAAAGCACCTGCAGTTTGGCCGTCTTCGGCGGTGAGCCCGCCGCCGGGGCCGGCGGCTTGCTGCCGTTGGTCGCCGCGACCGCCTCGGCCGCCGCGCGCAGCGCCTGCATGGGCCGCGCCGAGGGCTGGATGATCATGGTCTTCTCGAACTCGTCCTGCTGCTCGTCATCCTCCATGAAACGCAGCTGATGGTGCCCGACGGTGATCACATCGCCGTGCTGCAGGGCGTGCTTCTTGATCAGCTTGCCGTTGACGTACGTGCCGTTGGTGCTGTTCAAGTCCTCGAGGAACGAGTCGTTGAGGATATTGATGATGAGCGAATGGTGGCCGCTGACGGCCGCATTGTCGATGCGGATGTCGTTGTCGGGAAGCCGGCCGACGGTGTAACGCTCCTTGTTCATGTTGTACTCGGCCATCACCTGGCCGTCGAGGCTCAAGATCAACCTTGCCATGCGCGTACTCTCCCGACCCCCGGTGTCAGCTGAACCATTTGCGGATCTTGTCGAGCATCCGGGTGTTCGCCGGGAATGCGTCCACCACGTGCGCCATCAGGACCGAGATGTTGTCCCGGCCGCCATTATCATTGGCCAGCTGAATCAATTGTCTAGCGACTGTCTCAAGATTAGCACTAAATGTGTTTATGGTTAAATGGATGTCATCGTCCTCGATCATGTCCGAGAGGCCGTCCGAGCAGAGCATGTAGATCTCGCCCTTGTGCACCGGGATCTCGCGGATCTCGACCTCGACGCTCGGCTCGACGCCGAGCGCCCGTGTGACGTAGTTCTTGTTCGCCGCCCGCTGCGCCTCCTCGGCCGAGTACAGGCCCCGGTCGACGAGCTCCTGCAGCAGCGAGTGATCCATGGTGATGCGCTCGAACTTCGCCCCGTGCGCGCGGTACAGGCGCGAGTCCCCGACGTGGGCGATGGTCACCTTGTTGTCGAAGAACAGCGCCGCGACCACGGTCGTGCCCATGCCCTCGCATTGGGCCTGGGTGTGAGCGGTCTGGTAGATGATCTTGTTGGCGCGGTGGATCGCGTCGCGCAGGATGATGCTGGTGCGCGAGAGGCCGGACTCGGTGTCGACGGACTGCAGGTTCTCCCGCGCCATGTGCTCGCGCACCATGGTGACGATGGTCTTCACGGCGAGCCCGCTCGCCACCTCGCCGGCGTTGTACCCGCCCATGCCGTCGGCGAGCACCAGCAGCCCGATCTCGGCATCGCCGACGATGCTGTCCTCGTTGTGCTCCCGCACCCTGCCGGTATCGGTCAGCCCCACGACGCGCAGTTTGCTCTTCAAACCCATCAAGCGCCCTCAGGCGTTTCGTAGACCATTGATTTTTCTGCGACGCATGACCAGCCGATCCCCGATCCTAGCCGCGATAAGCTAGCATTGCGTGCGGTCGAGTCCGAGCGCCGGGTCACAAAAGCCGGTGATGTTACCCACTGGGCGGCCATCGTAGCACCCGGCCCCCCCCTGCGAGCCTACCCATGCCCCGTGCCAGCACCGTTTATGTCTGCAGCGCCTGCGGCGGCGAGACCCTGAAATGGCAGGGCAGCTGCCCGGCCTGCGGCGAGTGGAACGTGCTCGAGCGCTCGCGCGCCCCGCGCCCGGCCGACCGGGCTCGCCCGGCGGCCGCGCCGCTCGCCCTCGAGGCCGCCGGGGAGCCGCTCGTGCGCCTCGGCTGCGGGCTCGGCGAGCTCGACCGCGTATTGGGCGGCGGTATCGTGCCGGGCTCGGTGACGCTGCTCGGGGGCGACCCGGGCATCGGCAAGTCGACGTTGCTGCTGCAGGTCGCCGCCCATGCCGCCGCCGGCGCCCCGGTGCTCTATGCCAGCGGCGAGGAGTCCGGCGCCCAGGTGGCGCTGCGCGCCCGGCGCCTTGGTCTCGCGCCCGGCTCGCTCGAGGTGCTGCCCGAGACTCACCTGGAGGGCATTCTCGAGCGCGCCGCCGAGCGCGGCGCGGCGCTGCTGGTCATCGACTCCATCCAGACGGTCGCCTCCGGCACGCTCGAGACGGCGCCGGGGGCCGTCTCGCAGCTCAAGGAGTGCGCCGCCGAGCTGGTGCGCTTCGCCAAGCGCACGGCCACGGCCGTGTTCCTGATCGGGCACGTCACCAAGGACGGGGCGATCGCCGGCCCCCGCGTGCTCGAGCACCTGGTCGATACGGTGCTTTACTTCGAGAGCGAGACCGCCAGCCGCTACCGCATCGTGCGGGCCACCAAGAACCGCTTCGGGGCGGTCAACGAGCTCGGCTTCTTCGCCATGACCGAGGGCGGGCTGCGCGAGGTGCGCAACCCCTCGGCGATCTTCCTCGCCCGCGCCCCGCAGCCGGCCGCCGGCAGCATCGTCACGGTCACCCGCGACGGCGGGCGAGCGCTGCTGATCGAGCTGCAGGCGCTGGTCGATCGGATGCGGTTCGGGGCGCCGCGGCGCATTGCGCAGGGGCTGGATGCGAACCGGCTCGCCATGCTGCTCGCGGTCATGAGCCGTCATGCCGGGGTGTCGCTGCAGGAGCACGATGTGTTCGTCAACGCCGTCGGCGGAGTGCGCATCGATGAGACGGCCTGGGACCTGCCGGTGGTGCTCGCGCTCGCCTCGAGCCTCGGCGAGCGGGTGATCCCGGGCACGCTGGTGGCGTTCGGGGAGATCGGGCTCACCGGCGAGGTGAGGCCGGTCGCCTACGGGGAGGAGCGGCTGCAGGAGGCGCGCAAGCAGGGCTTCCAGAGCGCGCTCGTGCCGCGCGAGAATGCCCCGCGAAGGCCCATCGACGGGCTGCGCGTGGTGCCGGTCGCGAGGGTGGACGGGGCGCTCGCCGCCGCCTTCAGTGAGCCGCCTCGGCCCGCGCCGCCGGCGCGCGCACCCGCACGGTCTTGATCGCGTTGTCCGCGATCTGCAGCACCTCGAACAGGTAGGGCCCCACCTTCAGGGTCGTGCCGGAGGAGGGGATGGTCTCAAGCCGCTCGAGCAGCAGGCCGTTCAGCGTCTTCGGGCCGTCGGTCGGCAGCTGCCACTGCAGCGCACGGTTCACAGCGCGCAGCGTCGCGCTGCCGTTGATGATGAACACGCCCGGCTGCTCGGCATAGATGTCGCGGTGCGAGATGGTCGCCGGATCCGTGGTGAACTCCCCGACGATCTCCTCGAGAATGTCCTCGAGCGTCACCAGCCCCTCGATGTCCCCGTATTCGTTGACGACGAACGCGAGGCGCCGCCGATTGCGCTGAAAGTGCGCCAGCTGCACGTTGAGGGCCGTGCCCTCCGGAATGAAGTACGGGTCGCGCGCGCGGGCCATCTCCACCAGGCGCTCGCGCGTCAGCGTGCCGCGCACCAGCTCGTGCGCGATGCGCTTCATGTGCAGCACGCCGACCAGGCTGTCGAGCTGCCCGTCGAACACCGGCACGCGCGTGTGCGGGGTGCGCTCGAGCTGCTGGAGGATATCGTCCCAGCTCTGCGCGATGTCGATGCCGGCGATCTCCTGGCGCGGGATCATGATGTCGTTCACGGTGACCTGGCCGAGATCGAGGATCGACAGCAGCATCTGGCGGTGGCGCGCCGGGATCATCGGGCCGGCCTCGGCCACCGCTGCGCGCAACTCCTCGGTGCTGAGGGTCTGGCCGGCCGGAGCGGTCTTGACCACCCCGAGCACCCGCAGCAGCCCGTAGGAGATGCCGTTGGTCACCGAGAGGAAGGGGCGCGCGAGAAACACCAGCACCCGGTAGATGCGCGCGGCGCGCAGCGCGGAGGTCTCCGGGTGCGCCGCGGCGTAGATCTTCGGCGTCAGCTCGCCGAACACGATCACGGTGACGGTGAGCAGCGCGCCGGTGACGGGCACCGCGTAGCGGTAGCCGGTGCGCTCGGCGAGCAGCGTGGCGATCGCCGAGGCGAACACGTTGGCCGCCGCCACGATGACCAGGTTCGCGCCCAGCCAGTCCTCGGGCTTGCTGAGCAGCCGCTCCAGGAGCATGGCCGTGCTCTGGCCGGTCTGGGCGCGGTGGCGGATGCGGTAGCGGTTCACCGAGAGCATCGCCACCTCGGTGCCGGAGGAGAAGGCGATGAGCGCGAGCAGCCACAGCAGGGTGATGATGAGCAGCGGTACGGATGCGGGCGTCAAGTGCGGGCCCTCCTTGGCCCTATAATGGCCGCCCGTATCGGATTCGTCACATGTTTGACACGCTTACCGCCCGATTGTCCCGTACCGTAGAGGCCCTGCGCGGCCGCGGCCGGATCACCGAGGAGAACATCGGCACGGCGCTGCGCGAGGTGCGCGTGGCGCTGCTCGAGGCCGACGTCGCGCTGCCGGTGGTCAAGGCCTTCATCGAGGCGGTCAAGACCCGCGCGCTCGGGGCCGAGGTGGCCCAGAGCCTCACCCCGGGCCAGGCCTTCATCGGCATCCTGCACCGCGAGCTCGTTGCGCTCATGGGCGGGGGCGGGTCGGGCTTGCCGCTGCGCGCCCAGCCGCCGGTGGTGGTGCTGCTCGCCGGCCTGCAGGGGGCCGGCAAGACCACCACCAGCGCCAAGCTCGCCCGCTGGCTGATGGAGTCGCAGAAAAAGCGCGTGGCGCTGGTCAGCACCGACGTGCGCCGCCCGGCGGCCATGCTGCAGCTCGAGCGGCTCTGCGAGCAGGTCCAGGCCCACTACATCCAGGCCGATCCGGCAGCCCCGCCGGCGGCCATCGCACGCGCGGCCCTCGAGGAGGCGCGCCGCGGGGTGTTCGACGTGCTGATCGTCGATACCGCCGGCCGCCTGCACGTCGATGAGGCGCTGATGGAGGAAGTGCGCGAGATCGACCGGGCGGTCCAGCCCGCTGAGCGGCTGTTCGTGGTGGATGCCATGGCCGGCCAGGACGCGGTGAACGCCGCGCGCGCCTTCGGCGCGGCGCTCGATCTGACCGGCGTCGTGCTCACCAAGGCCGACGGCGATGCGCGCGGGGGCGCCGCGCTCTCAGTGCGCCAGATCACGGGCAAGCCCATCGTGTTCCTCGGCGTCGGGGAGAAGACGGACGCGCTCACGCCCTTCGATCCGGAGCGCATGGCCTCGCGCATCCTCGGCATGGGCGATGTGGTGAGCCTGGTCGAGCAGGTGCAGCGCCAGGTCGACCGGGAGTCGGCCGAGCGGCTGGCGCGCAAGGTGGTCAAGGGCAAGGGGTTCCACCTGGGGGACCTCAGGACCCAGCTCGAGCAGGTGCAGAAGATGGGCGGCCTGGCCTCGCTCATGGACAAGCTTCCCACGGCCGCCCAGAAGGGCGCCGTCACGCCGGAGCAGGGCGACCGCGACCTCAGGCGCCAGATCGCCATCATCAATTCCATGACCCCGCGCGAGCGGTTCTCGCCGGGCATCATCGACGGCTCGCGCCGGCGGCGCATCGCCCGCGGCGCGGGGGTGCAGGTCCAGGACGTCAACCGACTGCTGAAGCAGTTCCAACAGATGCAGCGCATGATGAAGCAGATGCGCGGCGGGCGGCTGCGGCAGATGCTCGGCGCCCTGCAGGGCAAAGTGCCCTAGCCCGCGCTGGGGCCGCTCCCGGGGCTCGGCGCGGGCGGATCGGCCCCCTGGGACGCGAAAAGTGGTGCAAGCCCCTTTCGGACCCGGCAATAAGCCCGTAGAATCCGCGCTCTTTTTTGAGGGGCGGTGCCGCGGGCCCGCCCGGATCGGACCTGTGAGAGCGACAAGACCATGGTAACCATTCGCCTGACCCGGCGCGGGGCGCGAAATCAGCCCTTCTATCACGTCGTGGTGACGGACAGCCGCAAGCGCCAGGGCGGATCCAGCCTCGAGAGCGTGGGGTTCTTCAACCCGATCGCCGGTCGCGGCGAGTTGAAGCTCAAGCTTGATCTGCCGCGGATCGACTACTGGATGGGGCAGGGTGCGCAGCCTTCCGAGCGCGTGCGCTCGCTGCTGGCGTCCTACCGGAAGCAGGCGACGGCCTGACCCCGGCGGCCGCAGGGGCCTGCCTTGAACGCCCGCTCCCCCTGGGTCGAGCTCGGGCGCATCGGGGCGCCGTTCGGGCTGGCCGGGTGGGTGCACGTGTCGTCCTACACCGATCCGCCCGAGGCGCTGCTGCAGTACGCCGAGTGGCAGCTGCGCCGCCCGGCGGGTGAGCGGCAGCCGGCGCGGCGGCTCGAGGGCCGGGTGCACGGGCAGCGGCTGGTGGCGCGGCTCGAGGGCATCGAGGATCGCGACGCCGCGGCCCGGCTCACCGGCGCGACGATCGAGGTCGAGCGCAGCGCGCTGCCGCCGGCCGGGGAGCGCCAGTACTACTGCGTGGACCTGATCGGTTGCGCGGTTGAGAACACCGAGGGCCGCGCGCTCGGCACGGTGGCGTATTTCATCGACGCGCCCGCGGGGGCCGTCATGGTGGTTGAGGATCGCGGTGAGCCGCAGGCCGCCGGCGCGCCCGGCACGAAGCGGGAGCACTGGGTGCTGGCCGACCCGAGGCATCTGCTCGAGGTCGACCTGGCGGCGCGCCGGGTGCGGGTGGATTGGCCGGCCGAGCTGGAATAGCCGCCGGCGCGGGCGGTGCGCGGATGAGCGTTCCATGAAGATCGAAGTGGTCACGCTGTTCCCGCAGATGATCCGCGGCGCGCTCGAGTTCGGGGTGCTGGGCCGCGCGCTCGAGAGCGGGCGGCTCGCGGTGGGAACGGAGGATCCGCGGGATCACACCGGCGATCCGCATCGCACGGTGGATGACCGGCCCTACGGCGGGGGACCGGGGATGGTGCTGAAGCCCGAGCCGATGCTCGCGGCCATCCGCGCGGCGGCGGCGCGGCTGCCGGCGGGCAGTGAGAGGGTGTGCCTCTCGGCGCAGGGCGAGCGCTTCACCCAGGCACAGGCCCGGGAGCTGGCCGCGCTGCCGGGACTGGTGCTGGTGGCGGGACGCTACGAGGGGCTGGATGAGCGGGTGATCGAGCTCGGCATCGATCGGGAGATCTCGATCGGGGATTACGTGCTCTCGGGCGGAGAGCTGCCGGCGTTGACGGTGATTGACGCGCTCGCGCGGCTCCTGCCGGGAGTGCTCGGGGACGAGCGCTCGAGCGAGTGCGACTCGTTTTCGCACGGGCTGCTCGACTGGCCGCACTACACGCGGCCGGAAGTGTTCGAGGGCCTGGAGGTGCCGAAGGTGCTGCGGTCGGGCCATCATGCCGACATCGAGCGCTGGCGCCTCGCGCAGGCGGTCGCGCGCACCTGGCGGCGCCGCCCGGATCTGCTCCTGGGGCGCACGCTCGCGCCCGAGGCGCAGCGGTTACTGAATGAACTCCTGGCCGCAGAGGCGGACGGGGATGATCGAGGATGAGACCATGAGCAATATCATTCAACAACTCGAGAAAGAGCGCATGACCCGCAAGGTGCCGGACTTCAAGCCCGGCGACACCGTGGTCGTGCAGGTGAAGGTGGTCGAGGGCGACCGCGAGCGCGTGCAGGCCTACGAGGGCGTGGTGATCGCGCGCAGCAACCGGGGCCTGAACTCCTCGTTCACGGTGCGCAAGATCTCCCACGGCGAGGGCGTCGAGCGCGTCTTCCAGACCTACAGCCCCGCGATCAGCGACATCAGCGTCAAGCGCCGCGGCCAGGTGCGCCGCGCCAAGCTCTACTATCTGCGTGAGCGCTCGGGCAAGGCCGCCAGGATCGAAGAGAAGATCTGACCGGCGCGTCCGTGGCCAGCGTGCGCAAGTTTCTGCTCGGGGTGTGGCGCGGCCTGGATGCGCTGCGCAAGGTGCTGCACCTGCTGCTGCTGCTGGCGATCGCCGGCTTTCTCATCGGCGTGCTGCACGAGGCGAGCCCGAGCGTGCCCGAGCGCGCGGCGCTCGTGGTGGCCCCGCAGGGCCGCCTCGTCGAGCAGCTCACCGGCGATCCGGTCGAGCGGGCCATCGCGAACGCCCAGGGCGAGGGCGTGCAGGAAACACTGCTGTGGAGCCTCGTCGATGCGATCCGCGCGGCGGCCAAGGACGCTCGCATCCGCGTGCTGGTGCTCGATCTCGACGACATGGACAACGCCGGGCTGCCGGAGCTCGAGGAACTCGCGCGCGCGGTGGCGGTGTTCCGCGCCAGCGGCAAGCCGGTGCTCGCCTACGGCAGCGCCTTCAACCAGGATCAGTACTTCGTCGCGGCCCACGCCACGCGCATCTACCTCGATCCGTCCGGTTACGTGCTGATCCGGGGTTTCGGGCAGTACGAGCTGTACTTCGCCGGGCTCTTGAAGAAGCTCGGCATCGACGTGCACGTGTTCCGTGTCGGGAAGTTCAAGAGCGCGGTGGAGATCTTCACGCGCAAGGACATGTCCAAGGCCGACCGCAGGCAGAGCGTCGCCTATCTCGATACGCTCTGGTCGACCTATCAGCGCCAGGTCAGCGCCGCGCGCGCTCTGCCCGCGGGCGCCATCGCTAGCTACGTCGCCTCGCTGCCGAAAACGGTCACTGCCGCGGACGGCAACGCCGCCGAGGTCGCCCTGAAGGCGCACCTGGTCACCTCGCTCGCCGACCAGCAGCAGTTCGAGCAGCGCGTGATCCGACTGGTCGGCGCCAACAAGCGCGGCTCGTTCAACGCCATCTCCGCCGAGGCCTATGCCGACATCGTGCGCAGCCAGCAGCGCGCGGGCCGCGCCGGCGAGGGCCGCATCGGGGTGATCGTCGCCTCCGGGGACATCCTCGACGGGGACCAGCCCCCCGGGGTGATCGGCGGGGACTCGCTCTCGCAGCTGATCCGCACGGCGCGCTTCAACAAGCGGATCAAGGCGGTGGTGCTGCGCATCGACAGTCCCGGCGGCAGCGTCAGCGCGGCCGAGCAGATCTATCACGCGCTGGTGGCGCTGCGCGCGAGCGGCAAGCCGGTGGTGGTGTCGATGGGCGACCTCGCCGCCTCCGGCGGCTACTACATCGCCGCGCCCGCCAACGAGATCTTCGCCAGCCCCGCGACGCTCACCGGCTCGATCGGCATCTTCGCGGTCATCCCGACGTTCAAACAGGCGCTCGGCAAGCTCGGCATCACCAGCGACGGGGTGGGCACGACCCCGCTCGCCGGGCAGATGTCGATCGGCCAGCCGCTCAATGCCGAATCGCAGCTGCTCATCCGCTCGGAGATCGACCGCGGCTATGCGCAATTCGTCGCGCGCGTGGCGAGCGGGCGCCACATGAGCGACGCGGCGGTCA
>JAJYLP010000112.1 GCA_021787615.1 Pseudomonadota bacterium | reverse complement strand
GCCGACAGGTCGACGAAGTTGCGCTCGTTGTCGTCAAACAGCGGATACGCCACCGTACGCTCGCCGTCGATCAGCACCAGGGTGTCGCCGACCGACAGGCCGCGCAGCGAGATGCCGGCGCCGCCCGAGGCGAACGCGAAGCTGAACGACTGGGCCAGGGTGCTCGCGCCGTTCGCCGAGATGTGGCGCAGCACGTCCGAGATGCTCGTGTAGCCGGACTGGATGATGGCCTGCTTGCTCATGATCAGCACCGGACTCGGCGTCACGATGCTGGTCTGGCTGATCAACGAGCCAGTCACCACGATGGTCTGCAGTGTCTGGGCGGACTTCGCCTTCGTCTGCGTGCCGGCTGCGGGCGGGGCGGTTGTGGTCGCTTGCTGCGCATTGGCGGCAAGCGCTCCTGCACCCAATACCGCGATTGCGCCGAACGCAAGCGCGCGCCTCACGGCGTGTCTCACAGTGTGATTGACGGTCATGAACGTATACTCCCATGGCAACCCCGAGGGTCGCCTGCTTAGTGAACCATTGTTGTTCGTAAACGAGTTGGTTGACGATTATTGTTGTATATGCGTTCCGTCAATGGCCCTTCCCCCAGTGGACGGATAAGTGGCGGAACGATACACCTGCCCGGAGTAGTCGTAAAGTTATCACATCGGGTATAGCGATGTAACCTATTGATAATCAGCATATTTCAGGGTGAAATGCTGGCCTATCACGGGTCCGAAGATGGCCAAAACAGCGCGAATGTTGCTAAAAAACATCATCGCTGGCCGTTCCGCCGATCACTTGTGGTGTATGTGCAAATCTTCAGCGGCGCGCACGTGGTGGAAAAATGACGATCAGCAATAGGGCTGCACTAATGCAGTGCGTGATCGGGCACCACGGCGGGGGTGACTTCGCGCGTGCGCGCGCGGCGCATGAGCACTGGCAGGGAAGCGCTACCTGCACTGACACCGGTGGCACGACACGCGCGAAACGCGGAGCGGCGCAATGCCTCAGTCGAGGCTGAACAGACTCACCAGGTCGTACCGGGAATAGGCGCGGAAAGCGATCAGCGTTTCGGTCCGGGTCACCCCCTCGACGCCCCGGATGGCCTGCGCGACCAGATCCGCGAGCGCCTCGTTCTCCCGCACCCGCACCACCGCGACCAGATCGAATTTGCCGGCGACCGAGTAGACCTCTGATATGCCGTGCATCTCGCTCAGCGTCTCGGCCACGGCGGCGGTGCGCGACGGCTCGGTGTTAATCAGGATAATCGCGGTGACCATGGTCTCATCGGATAGGGCAATCCGCCTCCCGGGGGGTGGCGCAGCCCGGCGCTGCCGGACTCGGCCAGTGTGAGTGTACCGGCCGGCCCCAATCGCGGGCAACCGGCGCTGTGGCGCGCACACGCTTCAGCGTGCCGGGGCGAATCGCGCCCGGTGGCCGGCGAGCGCCCCCACGAACCGATCGATATCCTCATCGGTGTTATAGAAGTGGCAGGTCGCGCGGATGTTACCGTCGCGGAAGGAGGTGACGATGTCCTGCTCCATCAGCTGCGCGAACAGTCCCGCCGCATCGCGCGACGGCACGGCCACCATCGGGCCGCGCCGCGCATCCTCGAGCGGTGTCACCGCCGGCCAGCCGATCTCAGCGAGCCGCTGCAGACAGCGTGCCGTGACGTCCCGCACACGCGCCTCGATCTGCTCCAGCCCCGCCTCCAGAATGATCTTGAGGCCGGCCTCGGCGGCGTAGCAGTTGGCCACTGGCGGAGTGCCCGCCTCGAAACGCCGCGCGCTCGAGGCGGGACGGTTGGCGGTGATGTCCATGGCGGCGATATCCTGTTGCGCGAACCACCCCGAGTGGGTCGGCACGAGATCGGCGATCCAATCCTTGCGGACGTAAAGAAAGCCGATCCCGGCGGTGCCAAGCAGATACTTCAACATGCCGCCGACGACGAAATCGACGTCGAGCTCGCGCGCATCGACTCTCAACGCGCCGATAGCCTGGTAGCTGTCTAGCATTACGCGCGCGCCCCTGGCGTGCGCCAGGCGAACGATACCCGGGATGTCGGGCCGCATGCCGTTGCGATAGCACAGATGGGTGACCGCCACCAGTTGCGTGCGCTCATCGATCAGCTGCTCGAAATGCGCGAGCGGGATGCCGCCGTCGGCGGCGCACGGCACGTGCACCACCTGCGCGCCCCGACGCTCCTGGGCGTGCCAGATCTGCGCACTGGTCGGAAACTCCAAATCGCTGACCAGCACCTTGTTGCGCGGGCCGCTGAAATCGCAAGCGCTGGCCAGCGCGTTGATGCCCGCCGAGGCGGATGTGGTGATGGCGATTTCCTCAGGCGTAACGCCGAGCACACGGGCCAGCAACGCGCGGACAGCCTGGTTCTTCGCGACCCAGACCTCCCAGTTGGCACCGACCGCCAGCCGTTCGTCCAGGTACGCGCTGAATGCCTCGCGCACCGTATCGGCCAGCGCGCAGTACGAGCCGCTGTTGAGGTAGGTCTTGCGCTCGAGCACCGGGAATCGGCGGCGCAGCGCCGCGAAGTCGGTCGTCACGGTCTTGTTCCTCGCCTCTCTGTCCAAGGGTGTCGAAGTCATCGTCGCGAGCGCGCCTGCCGCACGACCCGCCCCTTCAGGCCTGCGCCGCCTCGCTCGCGGTGCGCGCGCGGCTGCGGGCGCGCCACACGAAATACGCTGCCGAAATCGCCAGCAGCCAGGGCACGCCGCAGACCCAGGACCAATCGAGCGCCGGGGTGAAGCCCATGGTGATGAGGATCGCGGCCAGCATCGCCAGCCCCGCGTACTGCATCCAGGGAAACAGCGGCATGCGCACCGGCAGATCGGACGCGCGGTTGTGCCGCCGGAAGCTCAGGTGGCAGACCAGAATGAACATCCACACCAGAATCGCCGCGAACAGCGCCACCCCGAACAGGTCGGCGTAGGCGTTCGGCGTGAACGTCGACACTGCCGCCGAGATCAGCACGCAGGCCCCCGAGACCACGATCGCGCTCACCGGGCTGCCACGCTCGGAAAGCGTCCCGAGGCGGCGCGGCGCATAGCCCCCGCGCGACAGCGAGAAGAGCATGCGCGCGCACAGGTACACATTGGTGTTCATGCTGGAGAGCGCAGCGCTGATCACCACGAAATTCATGATGCCGGCGGCGTCGCGGATGCCCGAATGCTGAAATACCGTCACGAACGGACTCTGCGCAACGACTGCGACGCCGGTGTCGGTCCACGGGATGGTCGTGACGATGACCGTGATCGCCAGAACGTAGAACAGGAACAGGCGCAGCGCCATGCTGCGCAGCGCCGCCGGGATCGCCACCCGGGGATTCCTCGTCTCGCCCGAGGTGACCGCGATGACCTCGATCCCGTTGAACGAGAAGATGCCCACCGTGACCGCCATCCACAGCCCCGCCACACCCTTCGGCAGAAACCCGCCCGGCAGGCCGACGAGGTTGTGAAACCCCTCGGCCGGCCGGCCGATCCCGAGGATGCTCCAGATGCCGAGAATGATGAACAGCACGATGGCCACGACCTTGATCAGGGCGAACCAGAACTCCACGGTGCCGAACTGACCCACCGAGCGGGAATTGAAGTAGAGCATCACCAGGCAGAACCCGAGCGCCCAGGCCCACACCGGTGCGCCCGGAAACCAGAAGCGCATGTACAGGCCCGCGGCGACCGCCTCGCCGCCGATGGCAATCACCTGCGAGACCCAGTAGGTATAGCGGACCACGAATCCCGCCCAGGGATTGAGGTAGGTCTCGGCATAGAGACCGAAGGAGCCGGCGGCCGGGTGCACGACCGCCATCTCCGAGAGGCTCAGCACCATGACCAGCGCGACGAAGCCGGCGAGGATGTAGCTCACGATCACCGCCGGGCCGGCATAGCCCACCGCAAGCCCGCTGCCCAGGAACAGCCCGGTCCCGATCGCACCGCCGAGGCCGATCATCACCACCTGGCCTTTGCTCAGGGCGCGGTGCAGTCCGCCTTCACGCCGAGCGATGAGTTCCGGGCTTGGGCGATCCACGGATTCTCAGACCCGCGGCGTCATGGCAATCGCTGCGCCGGGCACGGCAGCGCGCCTCGCACCTCAGCGTCGTGGCGCGCGAACAGCCTTATCGGGCCGCGGCGGCCGGGCGCCTTCCTCCCGAGATCGCCGGTGCAGTCCGCGGTCCGCGGGCGCGTGTCATCGGGCTGCAGAGTGAGCGGGGTGTCCGGCACACCCGGCATCTTATCCCCAGTGCCGCCGCTGGGGGATCCGGGCGCCGGCCGATCGGACGCCGAAACCCCGGCCACCGGCTCGACGGCCGAGCCCGGATCATTGCGCACACCGCCGCGCAAGCGCCCCGCGCTGCGCGCCAGACGCAGCTCACCCCGAGACCGCGTCCCGAAGCCGGGCCAGATCGTCGCGGCGAGTCGTGATGTCGCGGCGGTCGGCCGCGAGCCGCATGTCGCGCAGCACCTGCAGCGCGCCGAGGAGGACCGGCAGCGGTGGACCGCTCGCGGTGATTCCCTCGAGGCTGCGCGCATCGAGTGCCGCGGCCGGCTCGGCGATGAAGCGCCGGACCAGTCCATCGTGGTGTTCGGCCGCATAGCGGCCGAACAGATCGCAGACCTCGAGATACGCCCGGGCGTTGCGCTGGAACCAGTCCGCCTGCCGATGCTGCGGCAGGAGCTCGAGCAGCTCATCGAGCAGACTCTTGTACGTCATGCACTCGCGCAGCCGCGCCTGATCGGCCGGCAGCATGAAGAGCATCTTGTCCACCAGCAGCTGCGCGTAGTACGGATCGTTGGCACGGCACACTCCGAGCAGCAGGTCGAGTTCGTTGATGCCGGAGAAGTCCCCGGCATTGGCGCCGCGATACTCCTGCCGCCCCACCCGATACGGCTTGTAGTACGGGCGCACGCAGTAGAAGAAGCGCTGCGCATCGAGCTGTTCCATGAGGCGCGTGTTTGAGCACAGCACGTCCTCGAGCGAACGCCGTGCCGCCGCGAACATCACGTCCGCGACGGGGCTCGACACACCGAGGTGCACGATGCTCGTCAGGGCATCGGCAGCGAGCTGCAGCGAGAGAATGGCGCGGGTATTTTCGTCGATGAAGAGAGACTCATCGGACAGGCGCGTGAAGCTCTTGCGCACGCCGGCGCGCGCGCGGTTGTGGGTCGCGAGGTGGCTGGTGGCGAACCGCGGCGCCATGCCGAGCGATGCGCCGACGTGCAGCGCGAGCGCCGAAGCCTGCGGGAACGGGGAGCGTTCCTCGCGCGCGGGGTTCGTCAGCTCGTGACGGCGCAGCGCTGCCAGATACATCCCGACATTGCCCAGGACCCCGAAGCCGCTTTGAAACCCCTCGCCCGTGTTGCCCTCGGCGAGCAGCGTCAGCACGAACGCCTCACCCTCATCCCGCAACGCGCGCTTGAGCGGCTCTCCCGTGCCTTCGACCCGCGCGCGATCGGCCTGGGCGAAGTACAGGTCCTCCAGCTCGGTATTGATCGCAACGAACGCGGTGCGGATCCAGTGCTCGAATGCCTCCGCCTTGGTGCTCATCGACACGCTCTCCCCGGGTGCGCTGCATCGGAACGGGCATTGTCCGGCCCTGGCGGGCGAACATTGTTCCGATTGTCGCGCCGCGGGCGCCGCACCGCAGGACAGATGTCCGGCCCCGGACCGCCCCCCGAGCCATCGCGAGGGCCGATGGATCGGGCCGGCGCCGCTCCTTAGAATAGGTGTCCCCCGCATGCGCCGCAGGCTGCCGAGTATTGAGGAACACACCGCCCGACCTTCCCCGCCGCGGCGATCGCCTGGCGCTGGCGCTGCGAGCGCTCGGCGCGCCTCGCCGCTACATCCGCCCGTGGTACCTCGCCTACCTGCTCCTCGGCATGGTGACCGCCGGTCTCCTGCCGGTGCTTCTGCCGCTCATCATCGAGGCGCTTTCCCATAGCCTCGCCACGGTCGCCTACGTGATCGGCGCCTACAACTTCGGGCTGCTGACCTCGCCGCTGTGGGGCATGGCCGCCGAGCGCGGCAAGGCCTATCGAGCACTGTTCCTCGGCAGCTTTCTGCTCACCGGCGCGGGCATCGCGGCCCTGCTGCTGCTGCAGACCGCGACGGGCTGGCTGGTCTCGGCGTTCGCCATCGGCGCCGGCTCGGGCGGTGCGGCGACCCTGGCCACGCTGTTCGTCGTCGACTTCGCGCCGCAGGCGGAGTGGGAGCCGCGCATCGGCTGGCTGCAGAGTTTCAATGCCGCCGGCCAGGTGGTGGGACTCATGGTGGCCGCCGTGTTCTCGAACGGTCACTTTGCGACGGCATTGTGGGTGTCCGTCGCCCTCCTGGTGCTGGCCATGGCGCTGGGCGGCCTTGGCTTGCCGGCTGCGGCGAGTCTGCATGCGCAGGACTCGGCGAAACCGCACAAGCCCGTGCACGTGCATCTGGACATCAGGGCGCTCGCGATTTTCCCGAAGTTGAGCCTGCCCTCGGATATCGGACTGCACTTCTACCACTTGAACCTGCACGGCCTGCGCGGGCTGCCGAAGACCTTCGGTACGCCGTTCGGACGGTTTCTGCTGTCCTGGTTCGTCCTGGCGTTCGCGGTGGCCGCTTTGTTCTCGTATTTCCCGCTGATGCTGGCCCACAGCTACGGCATCAGCGCCCGCGCCAGTGCACTCATCTATGCAGTGACCGCGGCGGTCGGGATCGCGCTGTACATCCTCACCAGCCGTCTCACCGCACGCTACGGCGCCGGCCGCATCTACCGGCTCGGCCTTTACCTGCGGATCGCCGGCTTCGCGCTCCTGCTCGCGCCGTTTGCGCCGGGCGTTGCCGATCGCAGCGCATTCGGCGTCGTCGGCTTTGCGGTCATCGTCATCGCGTGGCCGCTGCTCAGTGTCGCCGGCACCGATCTCGGCGCGAGTCTGACGCCATTCAGCGAAGGTGCCGCGGTCGGATTGCTCAATGCGGCGCTGGCGCTCGCCACCGCGCTCGGCATCGTCTGCAGCGGTCCGCTGGTCGCACGCTGGGGCTATGCCGCGATCCCCGCGACGGCGCTCGCCGGGCTCGTCCTGTCCGTCGCACTGAGCGGAAGCCCGCGCGCGCCTCGGGCCGCGCCCGCCGGCGCGCCACGCCCCTGACCGGGGTCGACGCTCAGACCACCCCCGGGGCCGCTCAGTGGCCGACCACCACCTCGCTGATCTGAATCACCGGCGCCAGGTCCGTGTAGTTGGCGATGTCGGCGAGGATTTCCTTCGCGTGCGGGCCGAAGCCCGCCTCGAACGCCTCGACCGAGTCACAGAAGATGTGGCACATGGCGACATACGTGGCCGGCGACTTGGGGTCTCCCCCCGCGAGCCCCTTGTCCACGGTGTAGTACCGGCATTTGTCGCCCATCCGCTGCTTGACCAGCGGCATGTGCCGGTCGCGGTAGTAGCCATGATCGAATCGGGCCCCGGGCGTGTTTGGGTACATCACGCTCACTTTGATCACGGGATTCTCCTCAGGGGATCGGCCGGAAAGGCTCGGTGCCGCATAGTGCGGCAGTGCCGCCGAGCCGACAACCCGCGGGCAGGACGCGCGCAATGACGCGGACGCATCGACTCGACGGTGTGCCACAAACAGAACAGTGCGCGACGCCGCGGCGGCTCCCGCAAAGTCGCCGAACGCAGCCGCGTCACGCAGACGATGGGGATCGGCGCTGAGGCCGATTGCGCGCCGGTGGGCGCCGGGCCCGTGGACTCGTCGAAGTAGACCACGTAGCGCTCGTGCGCGACCTGATGGAACGGCACGAGCGTCACATCCGCCGGATGGCCCGCGCCGTGCGTATGCCAGACCAACGGCGTCAGTGGATCAGGTCTGACCCACTGCTCGATGGGCCGGCCGGCCGTGGCGAGCGCCGGCACGATCACCGGATCGGGCGCCTTGCGCCACTCGTACTGGTTGGCCCGGGCATAGGGAATCGGGGGGCTCATCAGCGCATCGCCCAGCGTCGCCGCCAGCACCGTCGGGCCGGCCAGGATGGCGAAGGTCGAGGGATGGTGCCGCAGCCGCTCGATGCGCAGCGGCATGCGCAGCTCGATGTCGATCGTATCGCCGTCGCGCCATTCGCGCGCGAGGTCCCGGTACTCGCCCGGGCGGCCGGGATCAATCGGCCGGCCGTTGAGCCTCAGGCCCATCGACGGCGCGGACCAGTGCGGATGGCGCAGCCGCAGGGTCGCGCGCACGGGCCGCCGGGCTGCGATCTCGATCCGCACGGTGTTGGCGTTCGGGAACTGCGTGCGCTGGCGGATGGTGAGGCCCGTGCGCTTCCAACGCAGCTCCGAGGCGATGTAGAGATTGATCCAGAGGGTCTCGCCGTTGTGGTAGTAGAGGCCCCGCGAGTACCTTGCGTGATTCTCCATGCCGGTTCCCGCGCAGCACCAGCATGAGTCCCACGGCGTCGAGAACGTCTTGAAGTGGCCGGGCCGCATGGAGATGTAGTAGGTCATCATCCCGGTCCTCGGATCCTGCGAGCCGAGGATGTGATTGACGAGGCCGCGCTCGAAGAAGTCCGCCGCCTCCATGGTCGCGTTCCAGCAGAAGTAATGATTGGTGAGCTTGAGGATGTTGTAGGTGCAGCAGCTCTCGGCCGATCCGACGGTCAGATGCCGCCGGGTGTCGCCGATGGGAAAGAAATCCTCGTGATCGCCGTTGCCGCCGAACACGTAGGTGCGCTGGCGTGCGACGTTCGCCCAGAAGAACTCCGCCCCGGCGCGACAGTCCGCCCGGCCGTTCAGCTCGTACTGCCTTGCAAGCCCGATCACCCGCGGAATGGACTGATTCGAGTGCAGCCCGCTCAGAATGTCCTCGCGCCGCATGAGCGGATCGAGCTGCGCGCGCTGGTTGAACTGCTCGGCGAGGCGCAGGTACTCGGACTCGTCCGTGAGCGCAGCGACATCCGCCAGCACCTCGTTCATGCCGCCCTGCTCGCTGATCAGCATGGTCTGCATCTGAGCGCTCGTGAGCCGCCCCGGGTACTGCGCCGCCCACCGTGCGATGCCGACGAGGATGCGCAGCGCCTGCGCCCGACGCAGATGCACGTACACGTCACGCAGTCCCGCCATGATCTTGTGCACCGTGTACCAGGGCGACCACATGCCGTTCAGAGTGAAGCTGTAGAGCGCGTGCGGATCGCCAACCTCGAGCTGCCCCGCCAGCGCCTGGCGGAACGCCGCCTTGCTGTCCGGTATCCCGGTGCAGTACCCGTCAAATTGCGGATCATCGCGGCCGTTGGCGCGCTGGCAGGCGGCCAGGTGCCCGAGCAGATAGTCGATCTTGGCCGCGAGCCGGGCATCGCCGGTCTGCGCGTCCAACAGCGAGGCGGCCGAGGGGAAATGCCCCGTGTAGTGGCTGGCGAGCCCCATGCGCTCCCGGCCGCCGAGGCTCGGCGCGCCGGTGGGCAGTCCGGCCACCGTCTGAAACGGCGCGAGCAGCCGGTCGCAGTCGAACTCCAGCAGGTAGTCGAGGTCCCGGACCATGTTGTCCCGGAACGGCCCCGGCAGCAGCGTGACGTCGGGCGCGTCGAATTCGTAGCACGCCATGGCCGGTGCGCGCTTGAATGCCGCACTGCGCGGCGAGCGCTTCGGCACCCTCGCGAAAGACGGCGGGCTCGCAACGGCTGCGCCGCATGCGCCGGCCTGCAGGAGGAAGCGGCGACGACCGGCTGACCGTTGGCTCATGCTGCCCCCGTAGTCTCGCGTGACGCCCCCGATATTATCGGACAAATTCCGCGGTGCAGGGACGGCACGTGCTGCACGGACGGCAGAAGCGCCTGAAGGGATGCACGTCTCGTCGCACGAACCTGTCCGATTGTCGACGCGCGCCGCGTGCG
>JAJYLP010000111.1 GCA_021787615.1 Pseudomonadota bacterium | reverse complement strand
TCACATGGGACGCGCACATCCGAGTCGCTGCCGACGGCCGGACGACACCCCGAACCCACAGAACTCAAGCACTCTTGCTGATGGTAAACTTCCCGACACTGACGCCAAGGTCTATACCTTGGCCCGATCCCGACAGCACCAGAGATACCGTGCCCTTGGTCAGAACCTGAACGGAACCTGATTTGACCATGCCGGCGTTGGCCTCGCCCTGTGCGTACGATCCCAATACGTCGTCAATAGAGTGCACGTCGGTGAACGTGCCGACCCCATGGTCAATGCGGGATCTGCCCGCCGTGAGGCCGACGCCTTGCGCAAAGATTTTCACGTGCATGGAAGTTCCGTTGGCACAAGTCACGATTCCGGTTCCGACCACGCGCTTATAAATGGCCGACCAACTCGTCGTCTTGAAGTGCATTTTGCATTCGATCGTTGCGCCACGCGTCGACGCATGCAGCGGAACCAGCGATCCTGCGAGGACAACCGCAAGCACGCTAAATATCGGCAGATAAACTTTCTTCATGATTTTATCACCCGGGTGAATGGTGCCGGACCATCTTTGTGGTCCGGCACCGCGGTAAGAAAACTCAGTCGTGCCGCGTCAGGAATGTCTCGCGGTAACGCGCTATCACGCCTCCGGTGCCGTCAACGACCGCTCGAGTGAGGCGCGTCCTTGATCGCTGTCTTCTGCTCGTTGCCCTGCTTCTCGCCGCGGGCCTTTTCATGCTTGCCGGTGTCCAACTCGTCGCGGCGAGCGGCCGTACCCGGCGCAACGTCGCTCGGCGTCTGTGTTCCGTGCGTGGACTTATCCGTTTGCTTCCAGTTTTCAATGTTCATTGCCGTGACTCCGTTGTGCCGAATTGGCTGATAAAGACCGATAAAACTTCGCGCTACCCGAGATTGCGCGCCGCCGCCATTGCGTCGCCAGCATTCCTCGTTCCGCGTCGAACGCCGGGCTGGAACTGTCTGGGCGCATTCATCCTGAATGCACCCAGACTGACAATCCCTTGCACTCTCCGAGTTGCTCCTGCTGTGCGGAGGGCTGGCCGTGCATCCGTGCATGGACCTGCGGCGGGGGGGGCGCCGCGCATTCCGTCGCTTCCTTCAGCGTTGGAGATTAGCGCCCCCAAGGCACTTCTTCCGTGCGCTAACGTACGTAACGGGAAACGCCACGGACTGCAGCTCACGTGTCCACACATTACGTCGCTCATGGCAACACACTCAGGCGTGCGACGGCTCGGCTCTTCGATTGCGTGATGAGGTCGCCTTCTTTGCCCGGTCCGTTGGCCGATTCGCGGCCAGTCGGGTCTGCATGATCGGTGCGCTATCGAGGCGTCCCTGCGCGCGCAGGCCGAGCGGCTCTACCACATGAGAGTCCGGGGCCGAAACTCCCGCAACAGCCTCGCCAACGAGAACGCCACGCGCAATTGGCGCATCTACGCCGACTTCGCTCAGCGTCTGCTCGGCATTGCTCCCAAGCTGTATGCCGAGGCGCCCTTCGGGGTCGACTTGGCGAACACCGCCTGCGCACTGGAGTCCACGACGATCGATCTGTCGTTGTCGCCGTTCCCATGGGCGCTGTTTCGCTCGACCAAGGCGGCGGTGAAAATGCACACGCTGCTGGACCTGCGCGGCAACATCCCCCGCTTCATTCACATCAGCGACGGAGAGCTCCACGACGTGAACATCCTCGATCAGGTGATTCCGCAAACCGCGGCGTTCTATGTGATGGATCGCGGCTATATCGATCGCGCAAGGCTGCATCGGCTGCACCAGGCGGGCAGCTTCTTCGTCACGCGTGCGAAGAAGAACATGGATGCGCAGGGCCGAAACTGGCATCCCGTGGATCGATCCGATGGTGTGCGCTTCGATCAGACGCTCGGCTACCAGCCTGCCAAGGACTACCCGTAGCCGCTGCGCGGAATCCGCACCAAGGACCCCGAACCCGGCAAACGACTGCTGTTCGTCACCAACAGCACCACCCTGCCGGCGCTGAGCACCTGCGCTCTGTACAAAGCCAGAGGGCAGGTGGACCGCTTCGTTCGCTTAAAGAAAGCATTTATGCGTCAAAGCCGTTTTTCGGCACTACCGAGAACGCCGTGAAGTCCCAAATCTGGATTGCCGTGTCGGTCTACGTTCTCGTTGCCGTCGTGAGAAAGCGGCTCAACCTCTCCCGCAGCCTCTACGAAATCCTACAGATTTTGCGCCTCGATCAGTTCGAGAAAAACACCGCTGGATATGCTGCTTTCTCGATGCGTCGAGGCGCCGGATGGCCCGCAACCAGCCAAACGGCGGATATTGTTCGAATAACGGTGGGGGAGACGTGAAGTACGATCAGTCTGGGTTCAGGCGTCCGCTGGCGGCATTGCGTCTGTGTGCGATACCGTACCGACTCCAGCACGCCATCATCACAAGCTGTGCGTCATTCCGGTTTGTGCGGCGGAGCGACTCCGATGAATTCAGAAAATCGTAGTACCGGGAGCGATGCGGCCCAGATGACTCTCGATTCGATCGGCGACGGAGTGCTCAGCATCGACATTGACGGCAACGTCACCTACCTCAATCCGGCCGCGGCGAGCATGACCGGATGGTCGTGCCAAGCGGCTCTGGGCCGATCTCACCTGGACGTCCTGCGCATCATCGACAGCGAGAGTCGCGAACAGGCTGTCAATCCCCTCGCCCTGGCAATATTGCACAACAGAACGGCGACGCTGGGTGCGAACAGTGTCTTGATTCGTCGCGACGGCAAGGAGACTGCCATCGAGGACACCGCGGCACCCATCCGCGATGCGCACGGAGTCCTCTGCGGTGCCGTCATTGTGTTCCATGACGTCAGTGCATCGCGCGCGCGGTTTCAGGAGACGCTGCACAAAGCGCAACACGACGCGCTCACCGGGCTGCCAAACCGTCTGCTGCTGATGGAGCGGCTCACGCAGGCGATGTCCTTCGCGCGTCGCCGTGGCGCGTTGCTCGCGCTGCTGTATCTGGATGTGGACCGCTTCAAGCAGATCAACGACTCTCTGGGTCACGCCATCGGCGATCAGCTGTTGTGCTCGATGGCACGGCGGATGACCGGCTGCGTGCGCGACTCGGATACTGTGAGCCGCCATGGAGGCGATGAATTCGTCGTCCTTTTGCCGGAAGTCGCACACAGAGATGATGCAATAGTGTGCGCGCAAAACATCTTCCTGACCCTGCGACGGCCATACCCGATCGAGAACTTGGTACTGCGGGTCAGCGTGAGCATTGGCATTGGGGTCTATCCGACAGACGGCGCCGACGTTGAAGCCGTGCTGCGTCACGCCGACCGCGCCATGTCCAACGCCAAGCTGCGTGGCGGCGCGCAACATCAGAGTGTCAATCCACCGCCGAGCCGGTGCGTTGCGGAATTTCTCGTCTGACTCCGTAACACAGCTGCATTGCCGGCGCAGCCTACGGTGGGTTTTGCCGAACATCGATACCGAACACTCAATCGAGGAGCATCCGGCACGCATCCGCCCATGGATGCCAGTGAGAAACCCAGCGTTGCGGTCGAGCGGCGCCGGTGAGCATGCGCGCACTCTACTGCCCGCGCGGCCATGCTCTTTGAGGCCGTTCCCAGTCTTCGCTCCCGCGCGCTGCACAGAGTCAGCAACGTGAACCGAGCCATAGTGGCTCCATGTCCCCAAGAGCGCACGAGTCATGTACTGTGGAGTTCTGTCCCGGCCCGTGGGATGTGGTCGTGCGAGGGGCCAGGTCGAGCGCGCCTTGTGCGGGATCTGCTGCGCCGTGCCTCGCCGAATGCGAGCATAATCTTTGGGATTCGCCCGCAACGAAGATGCGCACGCTCACGCACCGTCATCGTGTGGGATCGGCTTCGTCCGGTACCGCACAGACGCCCGATTTGCGCCCGGCATAATCTGTATGGACGCGAATTCTGTATCGCCGTCATTTGGCGAAGCCCGCCGGAGTCACGGTGCAAGATGTCCTCGGTCCCGATCAAACCATGAGCGGGCCATTGTCGAAGCGACTTTCAAGGAGTCGGTAGAATGATCACAGAAACATTTTCCACCGCACCGAACGCATCCGCAGGTCTGCGCCCCCAGGTGACCGAGCAACTCACCGATGCCGCTGCCAAAGGCAAGTCGCGAGCGTCGGCTGAGGAGCACTCAACCGCCGGCAAGGTCGAAGGGATGCGAGACGGGATTGCGGAGGGCGTCGATGGCGCGGCCACGAGCTCACATGCAAAGGCGCGGCCCTTGCCCGGACGCCCAAGGGGTGGGCGCGCATCACAAGCGACGGCAGACACCCTGGCGCACGCGGCCGAATACATCCGCAAGAGCGACGCAGGAAGCGTGATGGCGGATGCCAGACAGTTGGTAAAAGATAACCCTGGAATTGCCATGCTTGGCGCCGCAATCATCGGCTTCGTGCTTGCCCGTGCCTGGTCGCGCGACTGAATCAGGGCTGCCTTCATGTCTGCCAACGAGCGTTCGGTCTTCGACATTCTCTGTGATAGCGCCGGCAATGTCGAAGGCATCTTGCGAGCGGAAATTCATTTGTTGGCAACCGCGATCCGCGAAGACATCCGGGCGTCTCAGTGGGCCGTTGGACTAATTGGCGTTGGAATCGTCAGCGCGATTTTCGCCGCCTTCAGTGCGATCGTCGCACTTGTGTATGCTCTTTCCTCCGTTTTGTCCGTCTGGGCTGCTGCATTGCTGGTGGCGTTCGCTCTGGCCCTTTGCGCCGCAACCATGGTTACAGCCGGATCCAGGCATTTAAGGAAACTAATGGCGTCTATGAAGGTAAAGGCGCGCTTCAAGGACAGTCTCGAATGAGCAAACAGACGGAGTTGATTGAAGCGGACATTCGACGCAAGCGCAACGCTCTGCGGTCGAACGTCCATGAGCTGAAAGCCAAGGCAGAATCGCTCAGCGACTGGCGGCGGCAATTCGCGCGACATCCGCGGGCACTGCTGGCGGCCGCCGTCGCAGTGGGCGCTGTGCTCGCAACGATCGGCGGTGGGGGAGTCCGGCGGCGAAGCACAACCTCTGCCGCCGGCGAACTCGCTGTAGATTCCAGTGCAACTCAGACAGCCGCTCGGCGCGAAGACGGTATTGCGAGACAGATCTGGAATCCGCTTAAGGACGCTCTGGTCGGTGCAGTGGTGATGCGTGCGAGCGTATTTCTCGAGGACATTCTGCGGGGATTCCCGGCACAACGGACCAGAGACAGCCGGCTGCCCCGCGAATCTCCGCGCTCATCCGCCGGTGCGGAAGATGTGGCAGATATGCCGCGCGACGTCCATGGTGCCGCACGCCGGCCCTATTGAAGCAATGGCGATGTGCGGCGGACGAAGGAGGCCCACGTTAGAGCGGCAGGAGCTGCCGCGTCGACGGATGAGCCGGAGAGCGCCGATGAGCGCGGTTGACGAACCGACTCGGTTCCGCTCGGGCCGGCGCAGGGTTCGCGGGCTTCGGCAGTTGCTATACCGGGGAGGAACATCGTGCGGGCCGCGGACCACTTTCTCCCGAAAGCCGGTTCATAGCAGCCGTAGTGGCGTGCTTCGTCTAGATTCTGAGGCCTTGGAGTCGCCGCCGGATTCGGCACTTCAGCCAGCTTTGTGCGAGGAAGCATATCTTGTCGCTTCGTGAAAGGAAGCATTATGGTGTCGCAAGCGACAAAATATGCGTAACGGCACACGGGACGAGAGGCCAGGAGAGGCGGAGATGGTGGGCCTGGTAGGATTCGAACCTACGACCAAGGGATTCACTCAGCCCCGGCGTTTCCGCCGGGAGTGGACTATCTCTTCACCCGTGAACGGGGCGCGCCGTCAGCGCACGACGATTCGCTCCGTCCGTGTGGGTGCGGGATGCTCCTGCCTGTCATTAAGGGCACTGCAGCCCTCAGGTAGTCTCTGCACCTTCCGGCGGTGCACCGCCGGCTCGGCTCAGGATTGCCATGAGGCGGATGCGATCCGCAGCTCGAAGGTTCCCCTGAATTCATCCCGTCCACTGTGCGCGTTTCCGCGCACAGGCACCTTTTTTCGATGAGTCCCCTGCACTAACCGCTGTGCTACAGGCCCACGCCGCAGTATTGTAGCCAATCAACCGGCGGTTGTGCTCGCCCGCAGCCCCGGATCGCTGGTCGGCTCCGCCCCTGATCTCGGACAACGGGCGCGCATATTGTGGCTGCATACATCGCCCTGCTTCGCGCCGTCAATGTCGGCGGCACCGTGCTGCCGATGCCGCGCTGCTCGAGCTATGCCGCTCGGCGGGGTTCGAACGGGCCCGCACCTGCATCGCCTCGGGCAACGCGCTCTTCACGAGCCGCCTTGGCGCGCACAAGGTTAAAGAGCGCGCTCGAGAGTCGGCTCGCCGACTCCCTGGGCAAGCCGATCGATGTGCACGTGCGCACGGCCGCGGAGCTCGCGGCGGTGCTGGCCGCCAATCCCTTTCCCGAGGCCCCGCCGAGCCGCACGGTGGCGGTGTTTCTCGAGGAGCCGCCGCCGGCCGGCGCGCTTGAGGCCGTGCGCGGCCGAAAACGCGAGGCTCTGGCACTCGGCACGCGCGAGATCTATGTGATATATCCGGACGGGATTGCCGCCTCGAAGCTGCTCATTCCGGCGGCCAGGACCGGTACGGCGCGCAATATGAACACCGTCGCCAAGCTCGCGGCGCTCGCCGCCGCGCTGTAGGACGGGTGCGGGGAGAGATGGCGGGCAAGACAGTCGAGCAATGGCTGGGGGAGTATTCGCTCTCGCATCAGCATCCGCTCAACCGCGCGCTGCACACAGTCTGCGTGCCGGCGATTCTCTTTGCGATCGTCGCGCTGCTGTGGAGCCCGCGTCTCGCCGGGGTGCGCGTGGCGTATCTGCTGATGATTCTGGTGGCGCCGTTTTACCTGCGGCTCGGCGTGAGGGCGCTCGCCGTGATGGCCGCAGAGCTTGCCGCCTGCGTGCTGATTCTGCTCGTCTGGCCGCGCGCGATACCCCTCCTGCCCGCGGCCGTCGCCATTTTCGTCGTCGCCTGGATCGGCCAGTTCGTCGGACATGCCATCGAGGGGCGGCGCCCGAAATTCGTCCAGGATCTGACCTTCTTGCTCATCGGCCCACTGTGGGTCGTATTGAAGTGAGCGCCGGCAGGCCAGCGGCCGGCCCTCGGGAGAACGCGACATGGCGGCTGAAACCGTGTTTCCGCTCGACGGCGGGTGCGACTGCGGGCGCGTCCGCTACCGGCTGACGACACGCCCGCTGTTCGTGCACTGCTGCCATTGTCGCTGGTGCCAGCGCGAAAGCGGTGCGGCGTTCGCGCTGAACGCGCTGATCGAGACCGAACGGGTGGTGCACCTGCGCGAGGAGCCGCAGATCATCGACACCCCCTCGATGAGCGGCAAGGGCCAGCGGATCGCGCGCTGCCCGCACTGCCACGTGGCGCTCTGGAGCCACTACGCCGGGGCCGGCCCGATCCTGCGCTTCGTGCGGGTCGGGACCCTGGATGAGCCCGATCGGCTGCCCCCGGACATCCATATCTTTACCGCCTCGCGGCAACCCTGGATCATCCTGTCCCCGGGCACCCCGGCCGTGCCCGAGTACTACGATCCCAAGGCGTATTGGCCCCCCGAGAGCCTGGAGCGCCGCCAGGCCTTCCTGCCGCAGCTGCGCGCCTACCGGGCGGCCCGGGGGGATTAGCGCCCAAGCCGCCCCGCGGCGCTCGTCATGGGCGGCGCGCAGCCGGCGCGAGGCCGCCCGGCTGGCGCAGGCCCCAGGGCGGCCGCCCGCCGGAGCGGGCCCTGGGCGGGTGCGCTGCAACTTTTCCGCTGGCGCGGTGTTCTTGCCTCAAAAGATGATCTATCCGTGCAATTGGCAAGCTCAAGGCCCGATTCTCGAGAGTTCGCAGCGTTTATGCGCGCCTATCAGGACATGGTTTTCTCCACCGCCGTGCGCCTGAGCGGCAGCCCCGCGCAGGCCGAGGACATCAGCCAGGACGTGTTCCTGAAGGCCTACGAGAACTTCGAGCGGCTGCGCGAGAGCCCGACCGCCGGCGGCTGGCTGAAGACCGTCGCCACGAATCTCACGCTGAACCACCTCACCCGCCACCGCAAGCGGTGGCGGCTGTTCTCCGAGGTGTTCACCGAGGAGTCGCGCGAGGAGGACATCGAGGACGCGAGCGCCTCTCTGCAGGGCGCGCTGCAGCAGCTCGACGAGCAGCAGCGGCATGCGCTCATCGAGCAGGCGCTGCGCGAGCTGCCCGACCACCAGCGGGTGCCGCTGGTGCTGTTTCACTTCGAGGAGATGTCCTACCAGGACATCGCCGCGCGCCTGGGCCACTCGCTGGCCAAGGTCAAGACGGACATCCTGCGCGGCCGCCTCGCCATGGCCAAATCGCTCGCCGGAAGCGGTCTCGGGCCGAACGCCGATCGGAGCTGTGCGCCCACATGAAGTCCCGCGACCCCCGTCACGAACAGCAGCTCGAGCGCCTGACTCACCAGGCGCTGCGTCAGCTCCCCCCCTGCCACGCGCCCGCCTCCCTCGAGGCGCGCGTACTGAGTGAGATCGAGCGGCGTGCCGCCGCCGCGCAGCACGGCACGGGCGTTGCCCGCTGGCCGGCCGCCGCGCGCATGCTGCTGATCGGGGCCTGTGCGCTGTGCGTGCCGCTGGTGTGGATGCTCGTGGCGCAGCTGCGCGGTCACGTGACGCATGCGTTGGCCGGCTCCAGCGTGGGTCAGGTAGTCGGGAGCGTGAGCGGCACCAGCCACGCGCTGCTGTCCCTCGGCGAGCTCGCCGCGCGCCTCGCGCACCTGATTCCGCAAGACTGGCTACTGGGCGCGTTGTTCATCGTCAGCGCGGTATACGCAGTATTGATCGCGCTCGGCTATCTCCTGCTCTACCCCTCCCTGCCGCATTCCAAGGCCCACACCGTATGAACACGCTGACTCGCTGGTTTCTGACTGGAGCATTGCTCATCTGCCTGAGCGGCTGCTCCGCGCCGGCCCAGGCCGGGCAGGCCGTGATCCGCACGGGCGGTTCCTCGGCAGGCGCCCCCGTAACGGCCGCCTCCGGCCACGGCAAGACCGAGGTGCAGATCGGCTCGAGCGGCATCAACGTGACCAGCGGCTCGAGCCACGTGCGCATTGGCGGCGCCGGCATCGGCATCATCGGCGGCAGCAAGTCCGTGGTGATCGTGACCCACTCGCATCACCCCTGCCCCAGCGGCCGGGAGGTGGTCGAGATCGGCCACGACGCGCGGCTCGCGGCCGGCGAAAGCGCATGCGACGTCGTGTCGATCTTCGGGGACAGCGTAGTGCACGGGAACGTGTCGGATTCCGCGGTGGCGATCATGGGCGACCTGCATGTCACCGGCAGCGTCGGCAACAGCACGGTTTCCATCTTCGGGGATTCCGACATCAACGGTCCGGTCGCCGGCAACGCCGTGTCCATCTTCGGCGGTCTGAAGCTCGGGCCGAACGCCATCATCCAGGGCCAGGCCGTGAACCTGTTCGGCTCGGAGGAGCGTGCTCCGACCGCCGTCGTCCAGGGAGGCACGGTCAACCTGATGTCGGGGGTCTTTCACGGCGCGCACGGCCTGGAGGCCTGGAGCCGGCAGTGCCTGATCCTCGGGCGGCTGCTCGCCCCGCGGCTGGACATCGGCTGGGCGTGGACCGTCGCGATCGGAATCCTGCTGTTCTACGCGCTGCTCGCCCTGCTGTTTCGTGAAGGCACGCAGCGCTGCGTGCAGACCCTCGATGAGCATCCGGGCGCCTCGATTCTCGCCGCGATCGCCATGGTGCTGCTGACCCCCATTCTGATGCTGGCGCTGGTGTTCACCATCGTCGGCATCTTCGCCATCCCGCTGTTCTGGCTGGCGCTGCTGTGCGCGGGAATCTTCGGCCGGGTGGTTGCGATCGGCTGGCTCGGCGGGCGCATCCTGCGCGGCCTGCGCAGCGGCATCACCCAGCCGGCGGTGCACGTGCTGCTCGGCGGCCTGTTGGTGCTGGCGCTCTACATGGTTCCGGTGCTGGGCTTCATCGTCTACGCCCTGATCGGCCTGCTCGGCTTCGGCGCGGTCATCTACACCCTGCTGCTCGCCATGCGGGCGGCGCGCGGCGCGACCCCGCCGGGTGTCCCAAGCGGCGGCTTCGCGGCGGCCGAGGCCACCGCCGGCGCGGCGGGACCGGCCACCGAGCC
>JAJYLP010000019.1 GCA_021787615.1 Pseudomonadota bacterium | reverse complement strand
CCATCCGTGAACCAACGGCGGCAGGCACAGTCCAATTCAGTTAGACAACCGGAGAAGACGATGACGACACGCTTCGCGGGTTTGGCCGCTTTGACTTTGGCGCTGGTTGGAGCGGTATGCGGGCTCGTCGGGCCGTCTCTCGCGGCGACCGCAACGATTTCCTTCGCCAAGGGATCCCCGCTCCTGAAGGAGCCGCCGCTGAAGATCGTCGCGATGGCTCCGAAGGGCTCGCTGCACAATCCCTACAACGGCAATGCGAAGATGGCCAAAGAGGGCCATGGTCTGTTCATGAGCTACGGTTGCAGCGGCTGTCACGGCGGCGGCGGCGGCGGCGGCATGTGCCCACCGCTCATCAACGGCGTGTGGATTTACGGCGGCAGCGACGACACGCTGTTCCGGCTCATCTCGCTCGGGTCTAACAGGCTTCATCAGGCCGGCTATCACCGGCAGGCCATTGAGAACGTCGTGGCCCCCATGCCGGAGATGGGAGCCGTGATCAAGCACGCGAGCGATGTCTGGAAGATCATCACCTGGATCCGCTCGGCCTATCAGGGGCCGCCGGGGCACAAGTACCACTGAGGGGACGATCGTGCTGCGCGCCGCTCGGACATTTGCACTGCTGACGCTGGTTGTGCTGGCCAGCGTCAGCGCCTCGCCCTCCTACGCGGCCCCCACCGCGGCAGGCCGCACGGGATTGAAGACGTTTCGGATCATATATTTCCGCAAGAAATATCATTTCAACCCGGAAGTGCTGCCGTCGCTGTTGGAGAGCCACCCCGCCAACCTCGGGGTGGCCGGCGCCGAAGAGGCGACATACGAGCTCAATACCGCCGGGAAGTTCATCGGCTGGCATTTCAAGTTGGATGTCATCACCGTGCCGGACGGCGGCAATCTCATCGCCGCGGCGCAGAAGCTGCTCGCCCACGGACCGAGGATCATCATCGCCGACCTCAAGGCGAACGATCTGCTGGCGCTGTCGGATCTGCCGGCAGCGCAGCATGCCGTGATCCTCGACATGAGGACGATCGATGACAGCCTGCGTCAGCAGGACTGCCGCGCAAACACCTTTCATCTGCTGCCGAACCAGGCCATGCGCACCGACGCGCTGGCTCAATACCTGGTGCTGAAGCGCTGGACGCATTGGTTCATCATTCAGGGGCCGACGCCGCAGGACGCGGTCTATGCGGCGGACATCCGCCGCTCGGCCAAGCGTTACGGTGCCCACATCGCCGCTGAGAAGGTCTACAACTACAATCCCGGCTCGCGCCGCAGCGACACGGGCTACCAGCAGATTCAAACGCAGATGCCGCTCGCGACCGAGGTCGACGCCGATTACGACGTGATCTTCGTGGCGGACGAGACGGACCTGTTCGGCGATTATCTTCCCTACAATACCTTCGCGGCGCGGCCGGTCGTGGGGACGCAAGGGCTCGTGGCGAGCGCCTGGAGCCCGGCCTACCAGGAATATGCGGCCCTGCAGATGCAGCAGAGATTCGATCTGTTCGCCCATCGGCGCATGACCGAGCTCGACTACGGCGGATGGCTCGCCGTCAGAATCGTCGGCAACGCCGTCATGCGCGCGGGAATAACAACCCCGATCCCGATGCGCAAGTACTTGCGATCGAAGGATTTCCTCGTCCAGGGCTACAAAGGGCAGGGTCTGAACTTTCGCCGCTGGGACCAGCAGCTGCGTCAACCGGTGCTGCTCACGACGCCGCTGATGACCGTCTCGATATCGCCGCAGCATGGATTCCTGCACCCGGGTTACACGACTGACACCCTGGGCTTTGACAAGCCGGAGACAAAATGTCATCTGCACTGACCCGGCGCGGCGCCGCGCTGCTGCTCGCTGCGGCCGTCTGCCTCGGCGTCTTCGCGGCCCAAGCCCGTGCCACCGAGCTGTTCGTCACGAACGAGATCGACGACACGGTGACCGTGCTCAACGGTCAGACCTACAAGGTGATCGCCACCATCCCGACGGACCAGCGGCCGAGGGGAATCGTCGCGACGCCGGATCACAAGTATGTCCTGGTCTGCGACGGCGACTCGAGCAATATCGATGTCATCGACACCAAGACGCTGAAGGTGGTGCGCAGGATCGATACCGGCCCGGACCCTGAAACCCTGGCGATGTCCCCGTCGGGCGATAAGGTGTACGTCTCGAATGAGAACAACGCCCTGGTCACGGTCATCAATTTCGCCACCGGCAAGTGGATCACGCAGGTTCCGGTCGGCATCGAGCCCGAGGGCCTTGCCGTCACCCGGCATGGGCACACCGTGGTGGTCGTGTCCGAGACCACCAGCATGGCGCATTTCATCGACACGAAGAGCTGGAAGGTCGTGGCCAATGTGCTGGTCGACACGCGGCCGAGAATCGCGGAATTCACGCCGGACCAGCATTGGCTCTGGGTCTCCTCCGAGGTGGGCGGGACGGTTTCGGTCATCAACCCGCGCACCCACACGATCGCGCACGTCATCTACTTCCACATTCCAGGCGTTGATCGGGAGTACATCGGGCCGGTCGGCGTACGCTTCACGACCGATGGCCGCTTGGCGTTCGTGGCCCTGGGCCGAGCCAATCGAGTGGCGGTCATCAACGCCAAGACCTACAAGGTCGAGAAGTACATCCTGGTCGGCCAGCGGCCCTGGCAGATGATGTTCAGCCCGCACCGGCGCCGGCTTTTCGTGGTCAACGGCCTCACGAACGACGTGACGATCATCGATGTGCCGTCGCTGCAGCCGGTGAGGTCGGTGCCTGTCGGCCGTCTGCCGTGGGGCATCGCCGTGGTCCCGTGAGCGGGACGCGGGCGCGAGGCGTTCGTGCCCGCGATGCTCTTCGCGGGGCGCCGTCCCCTATGAGAAAACGGGACAAAGCAAAGGCCATGGGGAGGGCCGTGTCGGTGCGCAGCATCCGACTGTATGTCGTCACGCTTGCGATGGCCATGGCGATGGCCGCAGGGCCGGTGCTCGCGCGCGCGCAACCGACGTTGCGCATCGCCGTGTTGAAATTCGGCACCGTGAACTGGGTGATGGATGTCATCCGGCATCACCACCTCGCCAGGGCGAACGGCATTCGCATCGAGGAGGTGGCGCTGGCGACCAATCAGGCCACCCTGGTGGCGCTGCAGGCCGGACGCGTCGATTGCGCGGTATCGGACTGGCTGTGGGTCTCGCGCCAGCGGGCCGCGGGGGCCCACTGGACTTTCTTCCCGTTCTCGACGGATCTCGGCGCGCTGGTCGCGGCGCGGGGGGTGCCGATTCAGCAGCTCTCCGATCTGCGCCATCGGCGGCTCGGCGTGGCCGGCGGTCCGCTCGACAAGAGCTGGGTGATCCTGCAGGCGCTCGCGAAGGAGCAGCACATCGACCTCGCACGCGAGACGAGCCTGTCCTTCGGCGCCCCACCACTGCTCAATCAGGAGCTGCTGGCGGGCCGGCTCGATGCCGTGCTGACGTTCTGGAATTTCGCGGCGCGGCTGACGAGCCGGGGTCTGCCGGTGGTGCTGTCGATGAGCGAGGCGCTGCGCAGGCTCGGCTTCAAGACCCCTATCCCGCTCGTCGGTTATGTCGTCTCCAGCCGCTGGGCGCGGGCGCATCCGCAGGCAGTGGCGCGGTTCGTGCGCGCCACGCGCCAGGCGGAGTCCATTCTGGCGACCTCGAACGCCGAGTGGAACTGGCTCGGACGGCGGACCGGGGCCCGCGACGCCGCCGAACTGAAGGCGTTTCGTGACGGCTTCCGGGCCGGCATTCCCGCCCATTGGGGCAACGGCGAGCGGCGCGAGGCGAAGGCGCTGTACGCCCTGTTCGCCAAGGTCGGCGGCCGCAAGCTGGTCGGCGGGAGCCCGACGCTGCAGCCCGGCACGTTCCTCGCTACGGTGCATTACTGAATGAGCGTGCCGAGCGACGCCCCGCGAGCCTCGTCCTGGCTGGTGGGCGCCTCGCTGGCGCAGCGCATCGCCTCGGTCGCCCTGTTGATCGTGATCTGGCAGGTGACGGCCGATGCGCTGCACAGCCGGCTGCTGCCCTCGGCCACGGCCGTGCTCATCGCCATGGTGCACATGTGCGCTGACGGCTCGCTGCCGCTGAATCTCGGTATCACGCTCGCGCGGGTCGTGGCCGCCTTCGTCGTGGCGATGGTCGTCGGCACGGCGATCGGCATCGTGATGGGCCGCTCCCGGACCCTGGACGTGCTGTTCGACAGCTGGCTCGTGCTGCTGCTCAACCTGCCGGCGCTCGTGATCATCGTGCTCGCCTACGTCTGGTTCGGGCTCACGGAGGCGGCGGCGATCGGCGCCGTGGCGGTGAACAAGATCCCTGCGGTCGCCGTGACGCTGCGCGAGGGCGCCCGCGCGCTCGACCGCAACTACGCGGACATGGCGCAGAGCTTCCGCGTCGGCCGCTGGCGGACGCTGCGCCACGTGATCATGCCGCAGCTGTATCCGTACCTGTTCGCGGCGGCCCGCTCGGGCCTGGCGCTGGTGTGGAAGATCGTGCTCATCGTGGAGCTGCTGGGGATGAGCAATGGCGTCGGCTTCGAGATCCAGCTCTACTTTCAGCAGTTCGACGTGACCCGCATCCTCGCCTATACCATTGCCTTCGTGGCGGTCATCCAGTTGATCGAGTGGGCGATCTTTCAGCCGCTCGAGCGGCGTGCCGCGCGATGGCGTCCGTGACCCCGGCCCTGCTCGCCGAGATCCGCGAGAAGCGCTATCAGCGCTCGCGCGGGGCGAGCCCCCATGTGGCCCTCGCCAACCTGTCGCTGCACATCGCGCCCGGGGAGATCGTGGCGCTCGTCGGGCCGTCGGGCTGCGGCAAGACGACGTTTCTGAACATCGTCGCCGGGCTCGACAGCGAGTTTGACGGGCAGGTGCGGCTGGCGCCGCGCGCCGACGGTGATCCCGCCCGCGTCGGCTACGTCTTTCAGGAGCCCCGTCTGCTTCCGTGGCGAACGGTCTACGAGAACGTCGCACTGGTGCTGCCGCCGCATCGCGCTGATCCGCTCATCGCCGACCTGCTGAAGGCGGTCGGTCTGGCCGACGCGCGGGACCTGTATCCGCCGCAGTTGTCGGTGGGCATGAGCCGGCGCGTGGCCATCGCGCGCGCGTTTGCGATTGAGCCCGATCTGCTGTTGATGGATGAGCCGTTCGTTTCCCTGGATCACGACACCGTGGAGCAGCTGCGCGAGCTGTTGCTCAAGCTGTGGCATGCACGGCCCACGACGGTGCTGTTCGTGACACACGATCTGCGCGAGGCGCTGGCGCTCGCCGATCGCCTCGTGCTGCTGTCCGCATCGCCGGCCCACGTCGTGGGGCACGTCCCGGTGAGTCTTGGGCGCAACCATCGCCCGAGCGGCAGCGAGATCGAGCTGCTGCGCGATGAGGTCCTGCGCCAGCACCGCGAGCTGATCGGCGGTGCACCGCCGATGACGCCGCTCGAGCCGCCGGCCATTGCGTCTCCGACTGCGCGAGGGCAGCGATGAGTGGGTGCGGGGCACACGCGCTGTTGCATCCGGGGAGCGATCATCCCGGTCGCGATGCTGCTCCGGGCAACAGCGCACTCGCGGCGGGCGACACGCGTGCGCCGCGCGATGAGTCTGCGGCGAACACGACGCGCGCTGCGCGTTTCGAGCGCGCCGCGAGAGGCCGGGTATTGCCGAAAGTGGCTGTACAGGCGTGCGTCTTGTGGCATATTGCCTGCGGATACGAACCGTTCCGGCCCCGGAGAGGACATCGGCGGGCGAGGAACATGGACTGTGAACGCTTGAGGGGAGCGGCCGCACAGAGCGGCCGCTGCGCATGACGATCATGCGAGTTCGAGTCGCGGGAACCTGTCGGGCCCTGCGCCGGATCGGACGGTGCTCGGCGTCGGCCATGAGGCGGTGAAGCGCGATGTTGGATGTCAAAGCAGAAGCGGCGGAGCACAGTGGGGCGGGCGCGCCGGGCGAGGAGGCGCCGCCGCTCGTCGTTGAGGGACTCGGCCACGCCTTCGGCGAGCGGCAGGCCCTGCGCAACGTCTCCTTCAGACTCAACCGCGGCGATCGCACCATGCTGCTCGGCCTCAATGGCGCGGGCAAGACCACCCTGTTCTCCCTGATCACCCGCCTTTACAACCATCGCAGCGGCTCGATCCGCATCTTCGGCTTTGAGATCAAGGACAAGCCCTCGGAGGCGCTCGCCCGGCTCGGCGTCGTCTTTCAGCTGGCAACCCTGGATCTGGAACTGTCGGTCGCGCAGAACCTCCTCTATCACGCCGCTCTGCACGGCCTGCCGCGCCGCGAGGCCGCGGTCCGCCTGAAGCGTGAGATCGAGCGCGTCGGCCTGACCGACCGGCTGCGTGAACACGCGCGCACGCTGAGCGGCGGTCAGCGGCGCCGCGTGGAGATCGCGCGCGCCCTGGTGCATCAGCCGAAGCTGCTGCTCCTCGATGAGCCGACCGTGGGGCTGGACGTCGCGAGCCGTCAGTTCCTCCTCGATCATGTCCGCATGCTGTGCAACGAAGGCGGGATCGCCGCGCTGTGGGCGACCCACCTGATTGACGAGGTCGATTCGGGCGCGCGCGTGATCGTTCTGCACCACGGGCAGATCCTCGCCGAGGGGCCGGTGCCGGAGGTGATCCGCCGCGCGAACGCCTCATCGATGCGCGAGGCCTTCGATAAACTCACCGGTGAGCGCAGCGAATGAGGCCCATCCACTATGCGCGCTGCCTGCGCGGGATCATCTGGCGCGAGGCGCTGCGCTTCATCAACCAGCGCGGTCGGTTCCTCGCGGCCCTGGTGCGGCCGCTGGTGTGGCTGCTGATCTTCGCGACGGGATTTCGCTTCGTGCTCGGCGTGTCCATCATCCCGCCGTATCAGACCTACATTCCGTACCAGGTCTATATCGCGCCCGGACTGATCGGCATGATCCTGATGTTTCAAGGCATGCAGAGCTCGCTGTCGATGGTCTGGGACCGAGAGACCGGCAGCATGCGCACGCTGTTGGTGAGTCCGCTGCCGCGCTGGTACCTGCTCACCTCGAAGCTGATCGCAGCGGTCATCGTCTCGGTGCTGCAGGCGTACGTCTTTCTGTTCATCGCCTATTTCTGGGGGGTCCATCCGCCGCGGCTCGGCTACCTCACCGTGCTGCCGGCGTTGATCCTGGCGGGCATGATGCTGAGCGGGCTGGGCCTGTTCCTGTCCTCGGTGATCCGCCAGCTCGAGAATTTTGCCGGCGTCATGAATTTCGTGATCTTCCCGATGTTCTTCGCCTCGTCCGCGCTCTATCCGCTGTGGACCGTGAAGCAGGCGAACCTGAAGCTCTACTACATCTGCATGGCCAATCCGTTCACGCATGCCGTGGAGCTGATCCGCTTCGCGCTCTACGAGAAGTTCAATCTCGAGGCATTCGCCGTCGTCGGCGGCTCGCTCGTCATCTTCATGACGCTCGCCATCCTCGGTTACGACCCTGGGCGCGGGCTCATTGCCCGCCGCGCGGGCACCGAATGAGGCTGACCGGGCCGGCTGTCTGAGGTCCTGAGGAGCGATCGATTCAAAGACCCCGGGTGCAGGTCCTCACTGCGCTGCGGCGGTTCGCGGTGCCGCCGGGTGCGATGGCGGCCGATGGCTCATGGACCGTGCCGCTACCGGCCTGGAAGCACGAGCGCCACGGGCGGCTCGGCAGCGCGGACACCGTCAGAGTGCTGCTCGCGTGGCATGGTTGCAGGGCGAGAGGATCGTGGTTCGATCTGCCGGGGTGTACGGCTTTCACGGTCGTCGGAATGCTCCAGTCTGACCTCGCTGCTGCCGGCGCCGCTGCGCCGCGGTGCGGGTCAACCCTTCGCGGCGCTCGCGAGGTCTTTCGGGCGGAGATAGCTCGGCTTGACGGGGACCGTCTCGGGCTCTGACGGGTACGCGGGCCAATGGGTCGATCTGACGCTCAACAGAGTCTGGAACGGAACCGATGCCGATGCGGATGCCTCGGGGGGGCATAGCCGATCCCGCTGGGTTCAACCGCGCCACGCTGGCATTCTGGCGTGCCGTGCGGGCTCGCGATGTCAAGGGCGCCTCGGGATGTATGCGCTATCCCTCGCGGGTCGACCTCTACCGGATAGGCCATCCTCCGCGGTCCCTGACGGTGAGGCGCGCCGCGATGCTCAGGCGGCACGATCCCAGGGGGTATTCAATGCGATCCGCCTGAAGGAGATCCTCGCCCATCTGCCGCGCCACCTTGTCTTCGGCGATGGCACCGGCGCGGTGGCGCTGGGCGGTGATGGCGCGGTGCTCGATTCGCAGCGGAAGGTGATTGCGCTGCCGTATGGTGTGGAGCGTCCGGCGGCCCGGCGCTCCAGCGCGACTCAGAGGCTCTTCGGCAGAATCCGAATCAGCGCCCGCGCGATGCCCGGGACCAGCCTCGGGCGCAGCAGGCGGGCGTCGTAGCGGGCCATGCGCCGGTCGTTCTCGGCGAGGCACCTCGCCAGCAGTCCGTGCAGCGTCACGGGCGCACCGATGTCCTGGTGCGCGGTCAGGGTGAAGTTCTCGCCAGAGGCCGGCGTGCCGCCGCCGCCGAGACCGCGGGCCGTCTTCACCCGCGAGGCGACCTGCTTCACGATGATCCACGCACAGCGCGCGCGGAAGGCCGGCCGCTTCCACCAGGCAAGCTGCATGCGGCGCGCCTTGACCCAGTTGACGAAGAAGAGGATGTGGCGCACTTCCTCCTCCATCACCGGATCGAACACCGTCACCAGCGCCGCCGGAAAGTAACCCGACTCGCGCGCGAGCGCGAACAGGCCGAAGGCAAAAAACGAGTCGAAGCATTCCCCGAAGCCGGCGAAGAGAAAATCATCCTCCAGGTTGCGCGGCGCGTAGGGCGCCGGGAACTTGATCGGAATGCGGTAGTGCGCGGTGAGCGCGGCGAGGAGGCGCGCGTGGCGCTGCTCCTCGAGGCCCTGCAGCGCGATCGCGCGGCGCAACAGCGGGTCGGCCTCGAGCGCCGCGGCGGCGGTGACGGTGTTGGACGTGACGTTCTCGGTGGACACCGCCTCCTGCCAGAAAGGCAGGCCGGTCAGGCGCCTGAGCTCCTCGTGCGAGAGGCGGGGCCAGTCGATGCGCTCCGGATCGTACTCGAGGTGGGTCGCGAAGAAGAACTCGGCGAGGAGTCGCTTGTGCTCGGGCGATCCTGCGCGCAGGCGGGGCGATTCAAAGTCGGCCGGAACCGCGGACATGGTGAAATTCCCTCTTTCCTTCAGTCCAGTACCAGGATAGCAGCGCCGGCGCACTGAAGAGAATCTCGCGCATGCGCTTGGTCAGCGACAGCGCCAAGGCGAGGTCGGCGTCGATGCCGAGCAGCCGTCCGACCCCGACCAGGGTGGCTTCCTGAACGCCGAGTCCCGCCGGCACCACGAAGATGAAATTGCGCGCCGCCTGAGTCAGGCTCTCCAGAACGAGCGCCGCCTCGAAACTCACCGGATGCCCGAGCCAGCGCAACGCGAGCCACGTCTCGAGCGTTCCGGCGATCAGGCCGGCGAGCTGCCACAGCATGGTGCGCGTGCAGCGCGTCCAGTCGGCGATCAGCGAGCGCACTGCGGCATCGAGCGCGGTCCACTTGCCGTTGAGGAAGCGCAGCGTCTCTTGCCCGAGCATCTTGACCGCGATCCTCTCAAGCCGCTCGAATACCGAGCCGTAGTGCAGCAGGGCGGCGGCAAGCAGGAACACCGGCAGGCTCGCGGCGAGCCCGATGAGCACATCGCTCGCATCGTGCACCATGCCGATCAGGCTGAGCAGGCAGGTGACGCCGAGCAGCACGAACAGGTACTGACTGAACAGGGTCACCAGGAGCTCGGCCGTGACACTGGCCGCGGCCCACACCCCGTCGACTCCGCTGGATGCGAGCAGGCGGATGCCGACGAGGTCGCCGCCGATGTTGGCCACCGGCAGCAGCCGGTTGACCGCCTCGCGCACCGTGGCGATCCAGAACAGCCGCACGGCGTTGACGCGCCGGCTGAGCAGCGCCTGCCAGCCGCGCGAGTCGAGCAGGATCGGCAGTGCGTGCAGAGGCACCAGCCACAGCAGCACCCAGCCGGCGCGCGCAATCGGCGTGAGGATGGCCGTGCCCTCGCGCGCCAGCAGCACGACCAGCAGGGTCAGCCCGGCAAGCAGAGCGATCCGGACGGTCAGTCTCATGCGGCGCGACGGGGTTCGCTGAGCGGTCCGCGCGCGCCGGTGAGCGTGCGGAACCCTCCGGTTGCGGCGCCGGAGGCGCTCACTGCCGCGCGCACGCGCGCGCTGAGCAGCGCCTCAAGCTCATCGCGGTGGCGGTAGGTGCTCATCGTGGGCGTCAGTCCGTTACGGGTCGCCGGGTGCAGATAGATCTCCGTCACCCCTTCCGGCAGATGGGCCAGGATCTCGAGCACGCGTGTCTCGTCCATCGCGCCGGTTCCCGAGAGACCGAAGATCTGATCGTTGCAGGCGATGCCGGCGGCGCGCAGCCGGGCGCGCATCAGCGCGAGCCAGGGCGAGAGCAGCACGCCTGCAAGCGATGCGCCGCGGCCGGATGCCCGGCGCGGCTCGCGCGGCCAGCGCACGGGGGGGCGTCCGTGCTCGGCGCCGATCGCGAGCAGCATCGACAGCACCGTCGGATGCAGGTGGAAGTGTTTGTGGGCGTTCACGTGATCGAGCGGCAGGCCGGTGGCGGCGAAGGCCGAAAACTGCGCGCGGATCTCTGCCTCGAGCTGGCGTCTCACCCGCGGCAGGGCGAAGAATCGCACTCCGTCGCGCGCCATGCGGTCGGCGAAGCGGCCCGAATCATCCACCAGCGCCGGGATGCGCCGCGGCGGCAATACCGCCTGGCCGTCGGCCAGCACCACGTGCAGCCCGACCGCCAGCTGCGGCAGCGCGCGCGCGCGGTGCACGGCATCGTCGATCGCGGCCGCCCCGACCATCAGGCTCGCGCAGCTGAGCACGCCCTCGCGATGGGCCTGCTCAATCGCCTCGTTGACCGCCTCGTGCAGGCCGAAATCATCGGCAGTGACGATCAGCGCCTTCAAGCCCAGCGCTCAGGCCTCGTGCGCGTGCAGGAAACGGAAGAACTCCACACCCTCGCGCAGGCGCCGCTTGGTCATCTCCCAGCTGCGCAGCATCTCGCCGGTGAGCTCGGCGATCTTGCGCGGGCGGAAGTAGAAGCGCTTATAGAAGGTCTCGACCGCGTGATAGATCTCTTTGGCCGGCAGGTGCGGATAGCTGATCGGGGAGAGCTGCACGCCGCTGTCGTTGACGAGGTTGAGGTTCTCGTTGGCGGCGAGCCAGCCGTTTTCCACCGCCTCCTGGTACAGCTGCGTGCCCGGGTAGGGCGCGGCGAGGGACACCTGGATGGTGTGCGGGTTGATGTCGACGGCGAACTGGATGGTCTCGCGGATCGTCTCGGCGGTCTCCCCGGGCAGGCCGAGGATGAAGGTGCCGTGGATCACCACGCCGAGCTTGCGGCAGTCGCTGGTGAAGCGCCGCGCGATGTCGGTGCGCAGGCCCTTCCTGATGTTGTGCAGGATCTGATCGTTGCCGGACTCGTACCCGACCAGCAGCAGCCGCAGGCCGTTGTCCTTCATGATCTTCAGCGTCTCGTACGGCACGTTGGCCTTGGCGTTGCACGACCAGGTGACCCCGAGCTTGCCGAGGCCGCGGGCGATCTCCTCGACGCGCGGCCGGAAGTCGGTGAAGGTGTCGTCGTCGAAGAAGATCTCCTTCACCTCGGGCATGTTCTCCTTGATCCAGCGCACCTCGTCGATGACGCTCTGCGCGCTGCGCACGCGGTAGCGGTGCCCGCCGACGGTCTGCGGCCACAGGCAGAAGGTGCACTTGGAGCGGCAGCCGCGCCCGGTGTAGAAGGACACATAGGGGTGCTGCAGGTAGCCGATGAAGTAGTTCGGGATGGTCAGGTCGCGCTGGTAGACCGGCGTCACCCACGGCAGATCGTCCATGTTCTCGATCATGGCGCGCGGGGCGTTGTGCTCGATCACCCCGTCGGGGCGGCGGAAGGACAGACCGGTGATGTCGGCGAACGGGCGGCCCTCGGCGAGCTCCTTGCAGGTGTAGTCGAACTCCTCGCGCGCCACGAAATCGATCGCCGCCGAGGCGGAGAGGGAGCCGGCCGGATCGACCGCCACCTTGGCGCCGACCATGCCGATCTTCAGGCGTGGGTTCTGCGCCTTGAGCAGTTCGGCCACCTTGGCGTCCGTCGGAAAGGACGGCGTGCTGGTGTGCATGATGACCAGGTCGTACTCGCGCGCGAGCGGCAATACCTCGGCCATCGAGAGCCCATCGGCCGGCGCATCGAGCAGCCGGCTCCCCGGCACCAGCGCGGCCGGCTGCGCGAGCCAGGTCGGGTACCAAAAGGAGCGGATCTCCCGCTTGGCCTGATAGCGCGCACCGGCGCCGCCATCGAAGCCATCGAACGACGGGGGATGCAGGAACAGGGTTCTCATCATGACTTCACGTCCTCAGGTTATCGGGTGCGCCGAGCCGTCGCGCTCCACCCGGTATCGCTCCTGGCGCCACTGCACTTCGCGGGTCGCGAAACCCCAGCACCACAGCGCAAAGCCGAGCCCATCGCTCAGCGGCAGCAGCCACAGGCCTCTCCAGGGGCTGGACTTGCCCGGCCCCGGATCGCCGGCTGCGAAATGTAGCATCACGCGGGCCGCGGCGGTGGCGATCAGCAGCGCCAAGGCGGCCAGCGAGCCTCTCGCCAGCGCCCAGCCCAGTACTGCCACGGGCAAGCTGAAGGTAATGCCGGCGGCGGCGTAGCCGCCCGGGCGGACCGCCCGGATGGTCCGCAGCCAGCGGGTCTCGTGCTGCAGCAGCTGGCGCAGGCTGCGCTCATCGATGCCGGTGTCCACCACCACCTCCGAGAGCACCGTGCGCAGGCCCTGGGCCCGGGTGAGTTCCCCGAGGCGGTAATCATCCGCCAGCTGATCGGCGATGGCGGGGAATCCGCCGATCGCCTCGAGCGCCGAGCGGCGCAGGGCGATGGTCGCCCCGAAGGCGAAATCGCGCGAGCCGAACAGCGCCGCGACCCGCACCGAGGGCATGAACCACTCGTTGACGAACAGCGCCCCGAGCCGCGAGCACAGGCCCGCCGCGCCGCTGCTGTGCGCCGGCAGGCCCCGGTAGGGGCAGGTGACGATGCCCACCGAGGGGTCGGCCAGGGGGGCGCACACCCCGGCGAGGTAGCCCGGCGGGACGCGTACGTCGCTGTCGGCGAGCACCAGCCAGTCGTGGCGCGCCGCGCGCATCATATTGATGAGGTTGCTGACCTTGGCGCTGAATCCGTGGCGGGCCGCATCGATGACCACCGCGATGTCGAGCCCGGGGTGCTCGGCCTTGAGCGCACGCACGACCGCGAGCGCCGGATCGTGCGGGTCCTGCACCCCGAAGACGATCTGCACGCCCGGATACTCCTGGGCGCACAGACTGCGCAGCGCCTCGGCGAGCCCCGGCTCGGCCCCGCACAGCGGCTTCAGCACCGTGACCGGCTGGCGCGCCGCCGGCGCTAGGGGAACGGCGATGTTGCGCGAGCGCAGCACCGCCAGATAGGCTGTGAGCGCGTAACCGAGCGCGGCGGCGCCGAGCAGCAGGCCCAGAGCGAGCATGATCCTTAAGGAGTTATACTGAACGTGATGCGGGTAGTCCTGTCCAACGGAATCCTCACGCCGCGGACCGCCATGAGCGACAGAGCCACAGGAATGCGATTCCCTGAACGTCCCATAGGGTACACGGTTGAGCCTGGGGCGGGGGGCGGCGCGTGATGGACCAGTACCACGGCTCGCGCGATCTGTTGCCTGAAGGCGACAGCTTGGCCGGTGCCGACTCGTTGATTCTGGTGGACGATGCCGACCGCGAGGTGGGCCATGCGAGCCGCGCGCGCTGCCATGAGGGGGGCGGGCTGCTGCATCGGGCCTTCTCGCTGTTCATCTTCAACGACCACGGCGAGCTGCTGATCCAGCAGCGCGCCGCGGCCAAGCGGCTCTGGCCGCTGTACTGGTCGAACAGCTGCTGTAGCCACCCGCGGCGTGCCGAGAACATGGACGCGGCGATTCACCGGCGGCTCGCCGAGGAGCTCGGGCTCAAGTGCCCCTTGCACTTTCTGTTCAAATTCAAGTATCAAGCACAGTTTGACGGGGCCGGCGCCGAGCACGAGCTGTGCTCGGTGTTCATCGGC
Source organism: Pseudomonadota bacterium (assembly GCA_021787615.1). GTDB lineage: Bacteria > Pseudomonadota > Gammaproteobacteria > Steroidobacterales > Steroidobacteraceae > 13-2-20CM-66-19. The sequence continues at coordinate 32,105 of JAJYLP010000019.1, read as the reverse complement.
CGCTGCAGCGCGGCGGTGGTGCGCGCCGACGGCGCCGAGGTCGCCGCCTGGCGCTGGATCGCGCCCGAGGCGCTCGATGCCGAGATGAGCGCCGGCGCAGTGGGCTTCACACCCTGGTTCACCCAGGAGTGGGAGCGGATCAGGCGGGATCATCAGCCGGCCGTGCGTGCGCTCGGGCGCGGTTAGGCGGACATACAGTGTGGGCCGGTGATGGGCCCTGCCGGCGGCCGGCGCGCCGGGACAACCTTGGGAGACGGATTTTGGGTATTCCTCTAATTCAACAGTACCGGGTCGCACGCTACATCGTCAGCCGCAAGCTGCGCGGTCAGAAGCGCTACCCGCTCGTGCTCATGCTCGAGCCGCTGTTTCAGTGCAACCTGGCCTGCGCCGGCTGCGGCAAGATCGACTACCCGAAGGAAATCCTGCAGCAGCGCCTCTCGGTGGAGGCGGCGATCGCGGCCGTGGAGGAGTGCGGCGCGCCCATGGTGTCGATTCCGGGCGGCGAGCCGCTCATCCACAAGGACATGCCGCGCATCGTCGAGGGTATCGTCGCGCGCAAGCGCTTCGTGTACCTGTGCACCAACGCGATCCTGCTCGCCAAGCACATCGACGAGTACCGCCCCTCGCCGTACCTGACTTTCTCGATTCACCTCGACGGCAACCGCGAGCGGCACGACGAGTCGGTGTGCCAGGAGGGCGTGTTCGACAAGGCGGTCGCGGCGATCCGCCTGGCCCGCTCAAAGGGCTTCCGCGTGACCGTCAACTGCACGCTGTTTCAGCAGGAGGATCCGGACGACGTGGCCGGGTTCTTCGACCTCGCCATGACGCTCGGCGTCGAGGGCATCACCGTCTCGCCCGGCTACAGCTACCAGCATGCGCCGCGCCAGGACGTGTTCCTCGGCCGCAATGCCAGCAAGACGCTGTTCCGCGAGATCTTCAAGCGCGGCCGGCAGCGCGGTGCGCGCTGGTCATTCAACCACTCCTCGCTGTTCCTCGATTTCCTCGCCGGCAATCAGGCGTACCAGTGCACGCCGTGGAGCACCCCGACATACAACATCTTCGGCTGGCAGCGGCCCTGCTACCTGCTCACCGGAGAGGGCTACGCCGAGAGCTTCCGCTCGCTGATGGAGGATACCGCGTGGGAGCGCTACGGCGTCGGTCGCAATCCGCTCTGCAACAACTGCATGGCGCACTGCGGCTACGAGGGCACGGCCGTCGATGACGCCTTCGCGCACCCGCTGAAGGCGCTGTGGCGCTCGCTCAAGGGGCCGCGGCTCGAGGGGCCGATGGCCCCGGATCTGCCCCTGGTGTACGAGGAGCCCTCGCTGAAGGCGCCCGCCCCGACGGAAGTGAAGATTCCGCTCAGCGAGGTGCGCGCGAGCGCGAACCGGGAAGGCCGCCGTGTCAGCGGCGCCTGAGTTCATCCCCGCGCAGCTCGATCAGTGGCGCGCGCGCATGGAGGAGGCGCTCGCGCGTCGGCTGGCGCCGCGCGAGCGCCTGCCGCAGCGACTGCACGAGGCGATGCGCTACAGCGTGCTCGGCGGTGGCAAGCGGGTGCGGCCGATTCTGCTGCTCGCCACGGCCCGCTCGCTGGGGCTCGCCGAGGAGCAGGTCGAGGCGGCCGCCTGCGCGCTCGAGCTGGTGCACGTGTACTCGCTGGTGCACGACGATCTGCCGGCGATGGACGATGACGACCTGCGCCGCGGACGGCCCACCTGCCACAAGGCCTACGATGAGGCGACGGCGCTGCTGGTCGGCGATGCGCTGCAGTCGCTCGCCTTCGAGCTGCTCGCGCGCGACCCGTGCCTGCCCGACTTGCCCGCGGTGCGGGTGCGGCTCGTGGGACTGCTCGCCGAGGCGATTGGCAGTGTCGGCATGGCCGGCGGCCAGGCGATCGACCTGGAGTCCGAAGGGCGCAAGCTCGGCATCGAGCAGGTCGAGCAGCTGCACTCGCTCAAGACCGGCGCGCTGATCCGCGCCAGCGTCATGATGGGCGCGGCCTGCGTGCCCGGGCTCGATGCGCGCCGCGAGCGCGCGCTCGAGGGGTTTGCAGCCCCCATCGGCCTCGCCTTTCAGATCCAGGACGACCTGCTCGATGAGCTCGGCGACACCGCCACGCTCGGCAAGGCGGCGCACTCGGACCGCGAGCGCGGCAAGTCGACCCATCCGGCGATCCTCGGCATCCCCGCCTCGCAGGAGCGCGTGCGGCGCCTGAGCGCCTCGGCGCTCGAGTCGCTCGCGCCGCTCGGCGCGCAGGCCGATCCGCTGCGCGCGGTGGCCGAGTGGCTGCTCGCGCGCCGCAACTGACCCGCAGAGGGAGTGCATGTCAGCATTGCCAGTGTCCGATGAGGCCTACCAGGACGAGATCCTGCCGCACGTCTCGCGCACCTTTGCGCTGACGATCCCGCAGCTGCCGCCGGCGCTGCGCACCGCGGTGACGAGCGCGTATCTGCTGTGCCGCATCGCCGATACCATCGAGGACGAGCCGGCGCTCGAGGCCGAGGACACCTACCGGTTCCTGCGGCGCTTCACCCGCGTGGCGCAGGGCCGCGAGGATGCCGAGCGGTTCGCGCGCGAGGTGGTGCCGCGCCTCACCGAGCACACGCTGCCGGCCGAGCGCGATCTCGTCGCCAACACAGCGCGGGTGATGCGTGTGGTCGAGCGCTTCGAGGCGCGCCAGCGCGCCGCCATCCGCCGCTGCATCGAGGTGATGAGCCACGGCATGCATCAGTTCCAGCGGACCGCGAGTCTGCGGGGGCTCGCGCGCACGACCGACCTTGATACCTACTGCTACTACGTCGCGGGCATCGTCGGGGAGACGCTCACGGAGCTCTTCTGCGGCTATTCGCGCCAGATCGAGCGCCATTACGCCGAGCTCTACGCGCTCGCCCCGTCCTTCGGCCAGGGCCTGCAGATGACCAACATCTTGAAGGACGTGTGGGAGGACCGCGCGCGCGGGGCCTGCTGGCTGCCGCAGGAGCTCTTTAGCCGCCACGGGGTCGATCTGGCCACCCTCGCACCCGAGCGCAGCGATGCGCGCTTCCAGGCGGGCATGATCGAGCTGATCGGCATCGCGCACCGCCATCTGCGCAACGCGCTCACCTTCACGCTGCTCATCCCCGGGGAGGAGGCCGGAATCCGCCGCTTCTGCCTGTGGGCCATCGGGCTGGCGGCCCTCACGCTGCGCAAGATCCAGGACAACCCCGCTTTCACCGAGGGCCGCCAGGTGAAGGTGTCGCGCTCGGCGGTGGCGATGACCCAGACGCTCACCAACCTGTCGGTGCGCAATGACGCCATGCTGCGCCGGCTGTTCGAGCGCGCCGCGCGCGGCCTGCCGCTCGCCGCAGGCGAGGTGCCGCTGCGCCCGGCCGGTGTGCCGTCCGGGGCGTCCGCCGAGGCGGACGAGGAGCCCTCGGCAGCGGAACTGCAGTGCGGAGGCACCTCGCCGTGAACGACGAAACGCAGCATGCGGCGCTCGCCGAGCCGCAGGTGATGGAGCCGGCGCCCTCCGGGGCGCGCGGTGGACGGCTCGAGCGCGCCATCCGCGCCGCGCGCGATGCACTGGTCGGCCTGCAGCAGTCCGACGGCCACTGGGTGTTCGAGCTCGAGGCCGACTGCACCATCCCGGCCGAATACATCCTGATGATGCACTATCTGGATGAGATCGACCCGGCGCTCGAGCGGCGGCTCGCGGTCTATCTGCGCGCGCATCAGCAGCCCGGCGGCGGCTGGCCGCTCTACGAGGGTGGCGAGCTCGACCTCTCCTGCACCGTGAAGGTGTATTTCGCGCTGAAGCTCGCCGGCGACGATCCCGGGGCGCCACACATGCAGCGGGCGCGCGAGGCGATTCTCGCGCGCGGCGGGGCGGCGCGGACCAACGTGTTCACGCGCATCGCGCTCGCGCTCTACGGCGAGGTGCCCTGGCGGGCCGTGCCCTACATCCCCGCGGAGATCATGCTGCTGCCGCGCTGGTTCCCGTTCCACGTCGAGAACGTCTCCTACTGGTCGCGCACGGTGATGGTGCCGCTGTTCGTGCTGTGCACGCTCAAGCCCGCGGCGCGCAATCCCCGCGGGGTGAACATCCACGAGCTGTTCACGACGCCGGCGGAGGAGGAACGGCACTACTTCCACCTGCCGAGCCAGGGGCGCGCGCTCGCGCGCCTGTTCTTCACGCTCGATCGGGTGTTCCGCGTGATCGACCCGCTGATACCCGCGCCGATGCGCCGGCGGGCGATTGCGCGCGCCGAGGCCTGGACGCTCGAGCGGCTGAACGGGGAGGATGGGCTCGGGGCGATCTTCCCGGCCATGGTGAATGCGCTCGAGATGATGGTGCTGCTCGGCTACCCGAGCGACGATCCGCGGCGCGTCACGGCCAAGCGCGCGATCGAGAAGCTCGTGGTTGAGCAGGGCGATCGGGCCTACTGCCAGCCGTGCGTCTCGCCGGTGTGGGACACGGGGCTCGCCTGCCTGGCGCTGCAGACGGTCGGTGATGCCGAGAGCCTCGCGGCCGCGCGGCGCGGCCTCGACTGGCTGGTCCCCCGCCAGGTGCTCCAGACCGTCGGGGACTGGTGCGCGCGCCGGCCGGATGTGCCCCCCGGCGGCTGGCCATTCCAGTACGGCAACGCGCACTATCCGGACCTCGACGACACCGCCGTGGTGGCCTGGTCGATGCATCAGGCCGGGCCGGCCGCGCCCTACGCCCATGCCATCGAGCGCTCGCTCGAGTGGCTGGTGGGCATGCAGAGCCAGAACGGCGGTTTCGCCGCCTTCGACGCCGACAACACGCACTACCGGCTCAACCTCATCCCCTTCGCCGATCACGGCGCGCTGCTCGATCCGCCGACCAGCGACGTGACCGCGCGTGTGGTCACGATCCTGGCGCGCGCCGCGCGGCCCGCGGACCGCACCGTGATCGCGCGCGCGATCGAGTTCCTCAGGAGCGAGCAGGAGGCCGACGGCTCGTGGTTCGGCCGCTGGGGCACCAACTTCCTCTACGGCACATGGTCGGTGCTGGTGGCGCTCGAGGCGGCGGGCGTCGGCGCCGCCGACCCGATGGTGCGCCGCGCCGTCGAGTGGTTCCTCGCCCGCCAGAACTCCGACGGCGGCTGGGGCGAGAGCAACGACAGTTACGATCGCGCGCGCCGCGGCACACAGCCGTTCCCGAGCACCCCCTATCAGACCGCCTGGGCGGTGCTGGCGCTGATCGCCGCGGGGCAGCGCGACCACGCGGCGGTGCGGCGCGGCATCGAGTTTCTCCTCGACACCCAGGAGCGCGGGCTGTGGAGCCATCCGAGCTTCACCGCCCCGGGCTTTCCGCGGGTGTTTTATCTGAAGTATCACGGCTACACCGCATTCTTCCCGCTCTGGGCGCTCGCGGCCTACCGCCACGGGAGGCCGCGAGCGCCTTGAACCGGGTGGGCATTGTCGCGGCGCTCGCATCCGAGGCTCGCGCGCTCGCCCCGGAGCATCGCGCCCTCGTCATCGGCGGCGAGGTGCTCGAGCTCGAGGATGATGCGCTGCTCAGCGTGAGCGGCATGGGCTGGGATGCGGCGCACGCCGGGGCGGAGCGCCTGGCGCGGGGCGGGGCGAGTGCGCTCGCGAGCTTCGGCACCGCCGGCGCGCTCGACCCGGCGCTCGAGTGCGGGGCGGTGCTCGTGCCCCGGGAGGTGCGGGTGCTCGACGGTCCGGCGCTGCCGACCCACGCGCGCTGGCGCGAGGCGCTGCTCGCGGCCCTGCCGCGCGACTGTCAGGTCAGCGACGGCGCGCTGCTCACCAGCCGGGTGCCGCTCGGCTCACGGCTCGACAAGGCGATCGCGTGGCGGGAGACCGGTTGTGTCGCGGTCGACATGGAAAGCGCCGCCGTGGCGCAGCTCGCCGCCGCGGCCGCCGTGCCGTTTCTCGTGCTGCGGGTGATCGTCGATACCGCCGCCGACGATCTGCCCGCGGCGGTGCTGGCGGCGAGCGGCGCAGGCGGAGTCGCGATCGGCCGGCTCGTGCTCGGGCTCGCGTTCGCTCCGTTGAGCATCCCGGCCGTGCGCTCGCTCGCGCGGCGCTTTCGTACCGCCTGCGGCATGCTCACGCGTCTGGCCGAGCCGGGCCTGCCGGCGCGCCGCGCGCTCACCGCGCAGTATGGGCAGGGGGCGCATTGAGGGCGCTGGTCACCGGCGCAACCGGCTTCGTCGGCGCGGCGCTCGCGCGCACGCTGCTCGCGGCCGGCTGGCAGGTGCGCGCTCTGGTGCGTGCCGGATCCGACCGGCGCAATCTGCGCGCGATCAGTGTGGAGAGCGCCGTCGGCGATCTGACCGACGCGCCCTCACTGGAGCGCGCCGTCGAGGGATGCGACGCGGTGTTTCATGCCGCGGCCGACTATCGGCTCTGGGTGCCGGATCCGCCGGCGATGTACCGCGCCAACGTCGAGGGCACGCGCAACCTGCTCGAGGCGGCGCGGCGCGCCGGCGTCAGGCGCATCGTCTATACCAGCAGCGTGGCCTGCATCGGCCTGCCGCCCGACGGCACTGCGGGCACTGAGGACACGCCGGTCTCGCTCGAGTCGATGGTGGGACATTACAAGCGCTCGAAGTTTCTCGCCGAGCGGGCGGCGCTCGAGGCGGCCGGCGGCGGCGCACCGGTGGTGATCGTCAATCCGGCCGCTCCCGTGGGGCCGCGCGACATCAAGCCGACACCGACCGGGCAGGTCCTGCTCGATGCCGCCCTGGGGCGCACGCCAGCGTACGTCGACACGGGGCTCAACATCGTGCACGTCGATGACGTTGCCGCCGGGCACGTGCTGGCCTTCCATCACGGCCGCATCGGCGAGCGCTACATCCTCGGCGGGGAGAACCTGCCGCTGCGCGACATTCTGATCGCGGTCACGCGCCTCGCCGGGCGCTCACCGCCGCGCCTGAGGCTGCCGCACGGCGTGGTGCTGCCGATTGCCTATGTGGCCGAGGGCTTTGCGCGGCTCACCGGCAAGCCGACGCGGGTGACGGTCGACAGCGTGCGCATGGCGCGCAAGCGCATGTATTTCTCGAGCGCCAAGGCCGAGCGCGAGCTCGGCTACAGCCACCGGCCGGCCTCGCTCGCGTTTGCGGACGCGCTCGAGTGGTTCCGCGCGCAGGGCTATCTCGGCGATGCGCCTCAGAACGGGTAGTTGATGCCGGTGAACACCGCGATGCCCTCGCTGCCCTCGCCGACGTCGACGTAGCCGACCACCGACGGTGGGGCGATGCCGCGAAAGCCGATGCCGACCACGTTGTGCAGATGGTTGAAGGGCAGCGTGCTGTAGTGGTGAAAGACCCGCCCGGTGTCGAAGAAGGGCGTGACCTGGATCAGGATGTGGGTCGAGAGGGTGTTCAGGGAGAGCACTGTCTGGCGCAGCTCGAGATTGACCACGAACGCATTGCGGTCGTAAAAGCGCGCCGTGCCGTAGCCGCGCAGCGGCTGCGAGCCGCCGATCGTGCTGGCATCCCCGCCGAGGCTGCTCAGCCCCCAGAACGGCACGTGGTGGGTGGTCGGCTCGTAGCGCAGGTCGACGTGCGTGGCCACCGTAAGCCGGTGGGTCGGCGACCAGTAGAAGCGCCCGTCGATGCCGGCCTCGGTGAACAGCGAATCGTCGATCGACACGTTGCGGCTTGCGATCCCGCCGTAGGCCACCACGTCCATGCCGCTCGTCGGGATGACGATGTTGTTGCGCGTGTCATAGATCAGCGAGAGGCGGTCGAGCAGCTCGTGGGTGGTGCCGATCCCGAGCAGATCGACGAACCGCTGGGTGATGGAGGGGATGCGCGGCAGGCTCCCGGCGGTGACCTTCACCTTGCGCGCCTCGAAGGTGTATTCGAGCTGCCAGGCGTGGCTGATGTTCCAGCCGAACTTGGCGCGCACCCACATCTGCTGACGGGTGTAGTTGGTCTGGTTGATGCGCAGCGAATTGTTGCCGAAGCCATAGAAGCGCGGCGTGCCGCTGCGATCGTAGTCGGCCTCGAGGCTCACCGACCAGCGCGACTGACGCAGCAGGCCGGTCTCCCACAGTGCATCGAAGTAGCTCTGCACCCGCTGCTGCATGCCGGCGACCACCGACCACTCGGTATTGAGCGAGGGGTACTCGAAGATGCGCGCATCCACGCCCAGGCCGAAGTAGGGGTTGTGGGTGATGTCCGGGGCAATGATGCGCGTGATCTGGTTCGAGGCGTTGGTGTGCAGGATGGTGGGGATGATCCCGACCGTGGTGCCGCTGTTGGGCCCGACGGCGATCTCCGGCACCGGCAGCACCGGCCAGGTGGTGGGATTGAGCCAGTTGATCCGCTGTTTGTGCAGCGGCACGGCCTGCTTGTGCATGTTCGGCGCCCGCTTCGCCGCGCTCTGCGGGCGCGGCGCGGGCGCGCTGCCGGCGAGCGCCGCACCGCCCGATCCGAGGAGGGCCCCGAGCACCGCTGCTGCCACGAGTCGGCGCCGTGGGCTATGCTTGCCTGCGATGCCCGTCTTTTTTTTCAAGTCAATCAGCGTTGCTCCCGCGCCATCGGGCCGCGGCCTCGATCCTGCCGTGCATGGAGCCACCGTGCGCCGCCGCCCACCCCGCGCAGCACGAGCGGCGCGGCGGCCTCGGACCACCGATGGAAGCGCGGATTATCCGACACGCGGTAAGACTCCGCCATTCATGGCGGAGAATTAAGACGTCTGTGGCGGTACGCCTTGACAGCTGGATGTGCATACAGCTACATTGAAAACATGCCGCGTAGACGGTCCGCGTGTCCGCAGGATGAGTGCGAGCGCACCCTGCGGGGGCGTGCGGGATCAGCACGTGCCATGGCCTCGAGCCCGTGCTCGCGAGGTCAACTTTGTCTGCAACGACGACCAGGAGAGTGCTCTGGCGCTCCTCGAGCGCGAGGGGCGGTTTCGCTCGGCAGAGGAGCTGCACGAGTTCACCGCCGGCGCCACGAAGAGCGGTCTTGAGCGGCATTCCCAGACCGTACCGGCGGTGAGCGAGCAGTACGTGCGGCGCCGGCTGCCGTTCCGCCGGCGCAGGCTGCGCTGGCGGGTCTCGGGTCGAGCGCGCTCGAACGACCGCCTGGGATGGGTCCCCTTCAAGGCGGTCGCGATCCGATGCCGCTCCCAGGGTGTCGTGCGGTTCAGGGGCCGGCACATTCGGCTCTGGGATAGCTGGGATCTCGCGAAGTACCGCATCCGTTGCGGCTCTTGCTGCGAGGACGCTCGCGGCCGGTGGTATCGGAACGCGCTCGTGAGAGTGAAGCGGGAAAAAGCATCCCGCCATGCCCCGTCTGATGCGATCGGGATCGACCTCGGCCTGAAGGACTTGCGGGGCACCTCGCAGGCCATCAAGGTCGAGGCGCCGCGGTTCTATCGGGATCTCGAGGCGGACTTGGCTCGGGCGCAGCGCGCCGGCAAGCCGGGTCGAGCCCGGGCGATCCATGCCGAGATCAAAAATCGCAGATCCGATCATCTGCACAAGCTGTCCCGCGCCCTGGTCTTGCGCCCTCGGGCGATCTTCGTCGGCAGCGTGAGCGCCTCCGCCCTTGCCCAGACTTCCCTGGCGAAGTCCGTGCTCGATGCCGGATGCGGCGCGCTCAGAACACCGCTCCGGTACACGTGCCATCAGGCAAGAGCAGCGTTCCGCGAGGTCGATGAAGCCGGTTCGACCCCGACCGGTAGCGGCTGTCACAGCCGCACGGGCCCGAAGGGCCTGGAAGGTCTCGGAGTGAGAGAATGGCTGCGCTCAGGATGCGAAGCGGTCCACGACCGTGACGTGAACTGTGCACGGCTCATCCGCGCGGTGGGACCTCGCGGTCTTGCAGAAGGAATCCTCGCCTTTCCCGCCAAAGCGGCTTAGCAAGCCGAGGGCGAGGAGGACGTCAAAATGATGATTTGTGATGCGTACCGGACAGTCGAGGGGTCCGGCCCCGCGGGCCGGCGCGGATGACCGATCCGTGCCTCGCGGCCGCCGTGCCGCTCGCCATCTGGGTGTATCTGCTGCTCGCGCGCGGCCGATTCTGGCTGCCACGCATCTTGCCCGCGGCCGCCGGCCCGGCGGGCGGGCGGATCGTGGCGATCGTGCCGGCGCGCAATGAGGCCGAGCACATCGGCCGCGCGGTACGCTCGCTGCTCGAGCAGCGCTGGGACGGCGAGCTGCAGGTGATCGTGGTGGACGACGGCAGCACGGACGACACGGCCGGGGAGGCGCGGCGGGCGGCTGCGGCCGCAGGCGGAGAGGGCCGGCTCACGGTGCTCGCGGCCGCGCCGCTTGCGCCCGGCTGGAGCGGCAAGCTCTGGGCGATGGCGCAGGGCGTGGCCGCCGCCGAGCGGCACGGGCCCGACTTCCTGCTGTTCACCGACGCGGACATCGAGCACGCCCGCGATTCGGTGGCGGCGCTGGCCTCTCAGGCCGAGCGGCAGCGGCGTGATCTGGTGTCGGTGATGGTGCGGCTCTCGAGCGCGACTTGGGCGGAGCGCTGTCTGATTCCGGCATTCGTGTTCTTCTTCTTCAAGCTCTACCCGCCGCGCTGGATCGCCAGCGGCGCCTCGCGCACCGCGGGGGCAGCGGGCGGGTGCATCCTGATCCGCCCGGCGGCGCTTGCACGCGCCGGCGGACTCGAGGCGATCCGCGGCGAGATCATCGATGACTGCGCGCTCGCTGCACGGGTCAAGGCGAGCGGCGGATCGCTGTGGCTCGGCCTCGCGAGCGGCACCCGCAGCCTGCGCGTCTATGGCTCGTTCGCCGAGATCGGCGCGATGATCTCACGCACTGCGTTCAACCAGCTGCGCCACTCCTGGGCTCTGCTTGCCGCGTCGCTCGCCGGGCTCGCCGTGACCTACGTGGCCCCGCCGCTGCTGCTCGCGAGCGGTGAGCCGTTGTGCATGGCGCTCGGGGGACTCGCCTGGGGGCTCATGACGCTCGCCTATCTGCCTCTGGTGCGCTTCTACCGGCTCGCGCCCGCCTACGCGCTGTTGCTGCCGGCCGTGGCGCTTTTTTACGCCGGCGCGACGCTGCACTCGGCCCTGCGCTACGCCTCGGGCCGCGGTGGCCAGTGGAAGGGGCGCGCGCAGGATGCGCGCGCCGCGGGAGGCTGAGCGCGATGTCGGCGCAAAGCGCCGCGCGCCGCGGGGGCCGGGCATGAGCCGGCCGCTCGATCCGCAGCGCATCGAATTGTGGTGCACCTGGCTTGCGGACATCGACGCCGCGCGGCGGTGGGAGGACTATCGGGCGCTGCTCGATGCGCCCGAGCGCGAGCGCCAGGGGCGGCTGCGCGTGCCCGCCGACCGCAGGCGAGATCTGGCCGCGCGGGCGCTGGTACGCACCGTGCTGTCACGTCATGCGCCCGTTCCCCCCGAGGCGTGGGCGTTCGGCGCCGATGCCAACGGCCGCCCGCGCATCGTGGCGCCGCAGCCGCTGCCGCCGATCGAGTTCAACATCGCGCACAGCGGCGATCTGGTGGTGCTTGCCGTTGCCACCGGGCGCTCGCTCGGCGTTGATGTGGAGGATGCCGGCCGCCGCACCGACACCGTGGCGCTCGAGCGGTACTTTGCGCCGCAGGAGCGCGAGGCGCTGAGCGCCCTGCCCGCCGAGGCCCGGCGGTGGCGATTCTTCGAGCTGTGGACGCTGAAGGAGTCGTACCTCAAGGCGCGCGGCGTGGGTCTGCGATTGCCGCTGCGCGGTGTCGCCTTCGAGTTCAGCGAGCCGGCTTCGGTGCAGCTGTCCTTCACGGGTATCTTCGTCGACGAAGCGGCGCGCTGGGCGCTCGCGCAGTTCACGCTGCGCGGGCACTACACGCTCGCGGTGTGCGCCGCGCGGCAGGGGCCGCAGGCGCTGAGGCTGACGGTCCAAGAGACGGTGCCGCTCGCGTGGGCGCGGCCGTTGAGTCCAGCCCTCGCGTGCGCGAGCGGAATCGAAGCCGAGCGCGGTGTGGCGGACACCTCGCTAGGGGGCTGAGGCGCTCTCGACGGCCGGCGGCAGCGCGCCCGGCACGTTTTTCATCATCGCGTCGCGCCGAGCGCGGTACGGGCTGTCGGGCGCCCAGTCCGGCCATGCCGTGCCGTCGGCGAGGTCGCGCCCGAGCAGGTAGAGCGTCTGGATGTCCTCGAGCGTGCCGCTCAAATCCCAATGCGGATCGAAGGCGTCCTGGGGCGTATCGAGGCGCTCCATCAGGTAGCGGCGCCACTGTGTCTCGCCCGCTTCGCGCCCGCCGCTCACCAGGTCAAAACCGGGCGTGGCGAGCAGTGAGGGCACGCCGGCGCGGGCAAAACTGTACTGGTCGGAGCGGTAAAAGAGTCCAGTGGCGGGCGCCGGATCGCGGGTGAGGGTGCGGCCCTGCAGCGAGAGCAGCTGCGCCAGCTCGCTCTGGAGCGCCGACTGCGCCGTGCCGTAGACCGACATGTCGCGTGCGCGGCCGAGGATGGGCCACAGGTCGATGTTGATGTCGGCGACCGTCTGATCGAGCGGAAACACCGGGTGCTGCACGTAGTAGCGCGAGCCGAGCTGCCCGGCCTGCCCGAGCGTCGGCAGCAGGAACAGGACGCTGCGCAGCGGCCGGCTCTTGCGGTGCGCGAACGAGTCGGCGATCTCGAGCAGCGCCGCGACGCCGCTGGCGTTGTCGATGGCCCCCGGCAGGCGCTGCGGCCGCCCGCGCGGGCCGCGGATCGTACCGAGCCCGTCCCAGTGGGCGCTGTAGATCACCACTTGCCGCGGATGGGTGGTGCCGCGGATCCAGCCGAGCACGTTGTCGGTCCAGCCGTATTCCACGGCACTGTCCAGGCGGATCGAGGCGCTGCCCGGGAGCGTTACCGCCTTGAACTGCGGCTGCGAGGCCTGCCGGGTCAGCTCATCGAGGTCGAGGCCCGCGGCGCTGAAGAGCCGCTCGGCGGCGGCATGCCGCAGCCAACCGGCCACGGCGAGCCGGGGGCCCGGCGCCACATTGGCCGGCAGGCTCTGCGCGGCGCTGGCGCTGGCATTGCGCAGTGCGCTCCAGGTGTGGTCCGAGGCGAGCCCGGCGTGGATGATGAAGCAACCGGCTGCTCCCATCCGTGCCGCCTGCTCGAACTTGTAGCGCGCGAGGCCGTAGCGGCTGAGGGGGGAGTCGGGACTGCTCGCCTCGCCCGGGTCGTTGGCGAGCACGATGACGATCTTGCCGCGCACGTCGAGGCCCTGATAATCGTTCCACTGCCGCGTGGGTGCGTCGATCCCGTAGCCGACGAACACCACGGGCGCCGCCGCGATGCTCACGCGCGCTCGCGCCTGCTGCGTGGCGGCGAGCATGTCCGTGCCGTAGGCGAAGCTCTGCGTCCCGCCCGGCAGCCGCACGATGAGCCGCGCGCCGGTGTTGAGCAACCGCGTGGAGACCACCGGCACGGGCTGCAGCCACCGGCCGCGGTACCCGGGTGCGATGCCCATGGCCTTCAGCTGCGCGATCAGATAGTGCGTGGTCAGCACTTCCCCGCGCGTGGCCGGCTTGCGGCCGCCCAAGGCGCTCGAGGCGAGCGTCCGGTCGTAGCGCAGGAAGTCGGCCTGGTTGATCTCGGGCGCGAGCGTGATCGCCATCGGCGGCGGGGTGCTCGAGGCGGCGGTGGCGAGCAGCCCCACGGGCTTGTAGTGCTCGGTGCGTCTGTGGCAGCCGGCGAGCGCCAGGACGAGCAGCAAAACGGCGAGCAGGCGGCGCATGGAACCGTCGGTGTGCACGGCGCGCATGATAAGGGGGGCGCCGCGGTGGCGCGGTTACGAATTCTTCATGGGCGTCGCGCCCTCCGGGCGGTGATTCAAAACCGGTGCACCCTTGACGCTCGGGCGGCCACGGGGGATACTCCGACACATGATAGCGCTATCAGACTGGGCCGCCGTCCGTAGCGCCGCCCGAGCCGGCCGATCCGGAACGACAGGGCGCCCGCCATGATGTTTTCGTCCTCCCGCCGCCACTTCGTGCGCCAGAGCGCCTATGCCGCCCTTGCGGCGCCGGGGCTGCTGCGCGCCGTCAACGCGCGCGGCGCCTCTGCCGGGAGGGGCAGCCGCATCTACTTCGATGTGCGCCGCCCGATCGGCTCGCTCGATCGCAAGCTCTTCGGCTCGTTCCTCGAGCATCTCGGCCGGGCGGTGTACCACGGCATCTACCAGCCGGGCTCGCCGCTCGCCGACGCGCAGGGCTTTCGCACCGACGTGCTCGAGGCGGTGCGCAAGCTCGGCGTGCCCATCGTGCGCTATCCGGGCGGCAGCTTCGTGTCCCAATACAACTGGGAGGAGGGCATCGGCCCGCCGAAGGCGCGGCCGCGCACGCTCGATCTGGCCTGGAACACCATCGAGACCAACCGCTTCGGGACCGATGAGTTCCTGGCCTGGTGCAAGGCCGCAGGCACCTTGCCGTACCTCACCGTGAACCTCGGCACCGGCACGATCATGCAGGCCGCGGCGCTGGTCGAGTACTGCAACCTGCCCGCCGGCACCCGCTGGAGCGATCTGCGCAGCCGCTACGGCCATCCGGCCCCGTACGGGGTGCGCTTCTGGGGACTTGGCAACGAGCTGTTCGGGCCGTGGGAGATCGGCCACATGAGCGGCGAGCGCTACGGGCGCAAGGCCGCTGATGCCGCCCAGGCGATGCGCCGGGTGGACCGCTCGATCTACCTCGTCGCCTGCGGCTCGAGCGACCCGGCGCTCGCGAGTTACCTCGAGTGGGACCGCGAGGCGCTGAAGCATTGCTACCACGAGGTGGATGCGGTCTCGGTGCACTGCTATCTGGGCGACACGCGCGCGCAGACCGGCGGCAGCACGGCGAAGTACGTCGCGCTCAACCGCGTGCTCGAGCGGCAGATCCGCGACAAGCTCGCCGTGTGCGAGTACGTGCGCACCCGTCTCGGCGCGCGCAAGCGCCTCGCGCTCGCGCTCGATGAGTGGAACGTGTGGGATTACGGCAAGACCCAGGGCAACGGCGACCGTCAGCTCGCCCCGCACCTGCTCGAGGAGGTTTACACCCTCGCCGATGCGCTCGTCGTCGGCGGCATGCTCAACACGATGATGCGGCACGCCGACCGGATCCGCATCGGGTGCCTGGCGCAGCTGGTGAACGCGCTCGCGCCCATCATGACCGACGCGCATGGCCTGTACCTGCAAACCATCTACTACCCCTACCGCTGGGCGCTCGAGTTCGCCCGCGGCGCGAGCCTCGAGCTGCTGGTCGATGCGCCGACTTACCCGGTGCCGGGCATCGGGCCGGTGCCCTACATCGATGCCGCGGCGACCTTCGATGCCACCACGGGGCGGCGCACCCTGTTCGCGCTCAATCGCGATCTCGAGCGCGCGCGCCAGGTCGAGATCGTGTGGGAGAGCGCCGCGCCCGCGCGGGTCGGCGCGGCCTATGTGCTCACGGGCGAGGATCTGGATGCGACCAACAGCTTCCGCGCGCCGCGGCGCGTGCATCCGCAGCGCCTCGAGGTGCCGGTCGCGCGCGGCCGGCGCACCCGGCTCGAGCTTCCGGCGCGCTCCTACGCCGTGATCGAGTGGACGTAGCGGCGCTGCGCGGCGAGCGCGCGGCTGCGGCGAGCGATGCCCCGGCGATGCTCGCTCAGCCGAATCGCGGCTCGCGCGGTGCACCGGAGAAGGCGAGCCCGTCGAGCAGGTTGTAGGCCTGGGCGTCGCGCTTTTGCAGCGGGCGCAGACCGAAGCGGGTCTCGATGAGCGCCAGCACCGAGGTGGTGTCGGCGATGCGGTGATCGACGTAGCCCCGGCGCGCCCACGGACTCACCAGCAGCGCCGGGATGCGGGTGCCGCAGCCGTAGGCGTCGGGCCGCGGCGGCGGCACGTGATCCCAGAAGCCGCCGCCCTCGTCGTAGGTGAGGATGACGGCGGTCTTGTCCCAGAGCGGGCTCTCGCCGACGGCGTGCAGCAGGTCCGTCACCCATTTCTCGCCCCAGCGCGGCGCGGAGTCGGCGGGGTGCTCATCGTGCTCGCCCGTGGCCTTGACGAACGAGACGGCCGGCAGCGTTCCGGCGCGCGCATCGGCGAAGAAGTCCTCGCTGTCGCGGATGTGCCCGGCGCGCACGTTGCTGAACCAGCTGGGATAGTACTGAAACGGATTGTGGTGCGGCACGTACAGCCGGCCGGTATCGACCACGGCCGAGCCGCTGTCGCGGCCGAAGGCGCTCTTCATCGCCCAGGGCTTCACTGCGTTCCAGCCCTCGTTGTACCAGGCCCAGGAGATGCCCGCCGCGTTCAGCCGCTCGCCGATGTTGGGGTAGGTCTGCTCCCCGGGCGGCGGGCTGTATTTGAGCGACCCGCCCCAGGCCGCGGTCGGGCCGTTCAGCGGCGGCAGATCGTTGATGAGCACGCCGTGCGGGTCGTAGGGCAGGTCGAACAGCGGCGGGCTGAAGCTGCCGCGCAGGCTTGCCGGCGCCTCGCGCCACAGCGCCGAATGGGCCGCCACCAGATACAGCGCATTGCAGGTCGAGCCGCCGGAGAAGGCCTGGAAGAAGTGGTCGAACAGCACGTACTCGTCGGCGAGGCGATGGTAGTAGGGCAGATCCTCGCGGGTGTAGAAGCCGAGCACCGGCCCCGAGGGGCGCGACTCGGCGATCAGCATGATGTCGCGCGGCTCGCCGCTCGTGAACGGCGCATGATGGCGCTTCAGGGCCAGTGCCACGAAGCGGTCCATGGCGCCGTTGTGCACCTGCGCGAACATGCGGAAGAAGTGATGCTCGGGATCCCACGGCATGTTTGCGTTCGGCGGCAGGTACGGCGCCAGGGGGAAGGGCGCATTCTCGAGCTGTGCGGTATCGAATGTCGCGATGTTCGCCGGCAGCGGCAGGTAGGAGTAGGGGATCCCGGCGGGGTTCTTCTGCAGGCCGTGGAAGCGCGGGTCGACCCTGCCGTCGCGATCGAGCAGCCCCGTGACCATCGCGCCTGCGGGGTGGTGGTAAGCGCCGAAGTAGTGATCGAAGCTGCGGTTCTCCTGAAACAACACGATCACGTGCTCGATGTGCCAGCGCAGGCCGGCGATGTCGGCGCGGGCGCGCGCCGCCGGCGCGCCGAGCGCCGGCATGGCGGTGCCGGTGAGCGCCGCGCCGCCGGCGAGCGTCAGGGATCGCAGAAACGCCCGGCGGGTCAGGTGCGAGTCGTTCATCAGTCACTCCTGTTCGATGCTCCGGCCGGCGCGTCGCGCGGCGCGTCGCTGTCTCGCGCAACGCGCAGCAGTCTAGCGCCTCGCCGCGGCCACGGCGCAAGAAGCTCGCGTGCGTGTCATCAAGCCGCAATCATTCCGTCACGCGACTGCAATCATCCGCGTGCTCGCGGCGCGGGCGGCCCGCTCAATGCGCCGGGTCTGCGCCGACCGGAATGGAAATGGGCTTCGCCGCAGTGAGCAGACGCATCACGAGCCGGTTCAGCTTCGGGACGTTCACGGCGAACACCACGTGGACCGGCTGCGCGCCCGTGTCAGGGCCGGCGCCCACGGGCCAGCTCAGCATCGCGCCGTAGTTGGCGGTGAAGCTCGTGTCGACGTCGACCAGCAGGGTCTTCTCGCGGGTGATGAGCGCAGGATCGAGCCAGACCGCCACGGCCGTCTCGTCCCAGAGCGGATAGACCTGCCCGAAGCGGCCGAGGTAGTGATCGAAGGGTGCGTGGCCGCGGGCGACCTCCCGGAGCATCTGCTGGGTCATCAGGGTGGGGCTGGTCGCGTCCACCGGCACCTCGATGATCCGGCGCCACGGCTGGTGGAACACGATGGAGGCGGCTTCCGGATCGAACCTCACGTTGAACTCGACGCGCGGCGAGTTGAGATAATCCGCCGCGTGCGCGTACGGGGTGTCGGCCGGCATGGGATAGAAGCTGCCGCCCATGAAGATCAGCTGCTTGGCGAGGGAGGCGAAGCGCGGATCGATCTTCGCCGCGAGTGCGAGGTCGGTGAGCGGCCCGGCGGCGATGAGGGTGACCTGGTGCGGGTACTGGTGCACCATGCGCAGCATGAAGCTGACCGCGCTCTCCGTGGCCGCGTGGATGGTCGGCTCGCCCTCGGGAAGAGGCGGCACCCAGTCCGGGCGCGAGGGGTGCAGCGCCGTCCAGTCCTGCGTGCCTTCCGCGGGCCAGTGGCGCATGAACGCCCCGTCGTAGAAGAGCTTACCGTACATCTGCTCCCACGCACGGGTTCGCGCCACACTGTTGAGCAGCGGGAACTCCGCGCCCGGATACACCGGGATGGAGGCGCGGTGGGCGATCTGCAGCGCACGCAGTACGTGCGCGACCTCCTCGTTGCGCCAGCCGTCGCCGGTCGGGACGGTGATGCCGAGCAGGTTGATACTCTTGTCCTCGGCGAGCATCAAAGTCGCCTGAATGTTCGTTCCCCCGGGGCCCATCTCGTCCTCATCGAAAATGACTTTCGGGCGCGCGTGCGCCCCGGCCGCGTACGCCGCGGTCCCGAAGGCGCCCGCGAGCTGCGCCGCGGCGAGCACGGCGGCGAGGGCAAGGATGCGCAGGAGAGGCAGTATCCGTCTCTTCATGTCAGAGGCTCCACAAAACATCCGCATAATGAGTCGCTCGGCGATGCCGCGGCGCTCGGCCGTCAGAGGGTCCTCGAGAGCACGATCAGACCGAGCCCGGCGATGAAGCAGATGAACATGGCGCCGAGCAGCGCCGAGACCCCGCGCGCCGGGTTCTTGAATTCCCTCCAGACGAGCACGCCCCAGAGCGCGGCGATCATCGTCGCCCCCTGGCCGAGGCCGTAGGAGATCGCAAAGCCGGCGCGCCCCGAGGCGATGATGTTGAGCGACATCCCGATGCCCCAGATGACCCCGCCGATGATGCCCGCAAGATGGGTGTTGAAGCCGCCGCGCCAGTAGTGCGAGAACGGCACCGGCTCGCCCATGACCGGGAAGCGCATCGCGAGGGTGTTCCACAGGAAGGTGCTGAGGAAGACTCCGACGGCGAAGACGAACACCGCGGCATAACTGCCCATGAGGCCGGCGAGCGGGTGCATCGGGTTCGGGTACATCGCCGCGGCGACGAAGCGGTAGAAGACGCCCATGAAGATGCCGCAGGCGAGCGAGAGCAAGAGCCCCTTCATGCTCACGCGCTTGACGCTGCTCGATTGGCGGCGGTAGGCGAGGGCATCGAGGATGATGGCGAGCGCCACGAGCGCGACGCCTGCCCCGAGCAGCGCCGGATTGCCGATCGGGACGGCGACATAGTTGAGGATGACCCCGAGCACGAGCGCGAGTCCGATGCCGACCGGGAATGCCACCGCCATGCCGGCGACTTCGATGGCCGCCACCAGGAGGATGTTCGCCAGATTGAAGACCACCCCGCCGAAGAGCGCATGAGCGAGGCTCGAGCCGCTCGCCTGCGCGAGGTCGGCGAAGAACGGCCGGCCGGTGTGACCGCTCGTGCCGAGGGTGATGCCGAAGACAAACGAGATCAGCAGCACCCCGAGGGCGTAATCCCAGTAGAACAGCTCGAAACGCCACTGCGCGGGCGCGAGCTTGCGCGTGTTCGCCCATGATCCCCAGCACAGCATGGTGAGCACGCACAATACGACTGCGAGCGAATAGTTCTGCACGATGAACATTGGGTTGACCCCCCCGAGTCTGTTGGTTCTTGAATTGCGCTTATCGAGCCTGCGGTGCGGCGCGCCGGCGGGCGAGTTCGGCCTCGAACTCAGCGCGCCGCGCGAACGATTTCTGAGTCCCGGTGCGCGTTGCGGACAGCGCCGCGTAGAGATTCGCGCGCCTCACCGCCTCCTGCTCCGGCAGGCCCTCGGTGAGGAACGTCGCGAGGCTGCCGATGAACGCATCGCCCGCCCCTGTGGTGTCCACGGCCGTGACCGGAAACGGCGGCGCGTGCGCGCGCCCGGCGCGCGAGGCGAGCATCGAGCCCTTGGCGCCGAGTGTGAGCACCACGCGCTGAAACCCGCTCTCGAGGAGCTTCTCGAGGCAGGCCTCGCGATCGGCCTGCGAGCGGACCTGGCATCCGGTGATGACCTCGGCTTCCGTCTCGTTGAGGATCAGATAGTCGGCGGCGGCGAGCCTGGCGAGATCGACCGGCAGCGCCGGCGCCGGGTTGACCATGCAGCGCACCTTGTGCGCCTGGGCCACCTCGATGGTGCGATAGACGGTCTCGAGGGGGATCTCGAACTGCAGCAGCACCATGTCGGCCGCGGCAATCTGCCCCGCCGCGGCATCGACGTCCGCGGGGCGCACCAGATCGTTCGCGCCCTTGACCACGACGATGCGGTTCTCACCGTTCGGCTCGACCAGGATCAGCGCCGCTCCGGTCGACGCCTCGGGAATCACCCGCACGCCCGCAGTCCCGACGCCCATTGACTGGAAGTTGGCCACGGTCGCGGTGCCGAACATGTCGCCGCCCACCGCGCCGATCATCTCCACCTGTGCGCCGCACAGGCTTGCCGCCACGGCCTGATTGGCGCCCTTGCCGCCGAAGCCCATGTCGAAAGCGGTGCCGAAGATCGTCTCCCCGCCTCGCGGCACCGATTGACTCATGAACAGCAGATCGGTGTTGGCGCTGCCCACGACGACGATGTGAGGTTTCTTGTTCACTCCGTACACTCCTTCAGGCGAATTGCGGCGGTCAGATGCTCTTGACGGAATCGCGCTCCACGAGGGAAACGTCGAACACCGTGGGCTCATTGGCAAGGGCAGCGCCGGACATGCCCTCCTGCAGCAGCGCCACGGCCCGGGCGCCGATTGCCGGCAAGGGCTGTGCGATCGTCGTCAGACCCGGAGTCACGATGCGCGCCCAGCTGATGTCGTCGAATCCCACGATCGAGACGTCGTCCGGGACACGGACGCCGTGCTGCGTGAGGAAGCGGACCGCGTTGATCGCGATGAGGTCGTTGCCGGCGACGATCAGCGTGGCGCCCTCGCGATGCAACAGGGCGTTGCGCGCATCGCGCGGCAGGTTGCCGTCGAATCCGACGCGCACCTCCCAGGCGATGCCGATGCGCTCGGGAAACGCGCTGACGAAGCCGTTGCGCCGCTGCTGCGCGCTCTCGAGATTGCGCGGGCCGGACAGCAGCCCGACCCGGCGGTGGCCGTGCTCGAGGGCATGCCTGGCGAGCAGTTCGCCGCCAAGCAGATAGTTCGAATGCACGACGGGAAAGCCGGGCCGCGGGCGGTCGATGAGGACGACGGGCCGCTCGAGAGTGCGTATCGGTGATGGAATTTCGGGGCCGACCGGGCACCAGATCACGCCGTCGACGCCGTGCTGCGCGAGCAGGATCAGGCCGTCGGTTTCCCCCGCGATGCTGTCCTGGCTGTCGATGAGACAGACCAGCAGGCCGAGCTGGCGTGCGTTGTTCTCGACCGCCTGCGCGAGCTGGGGGAAGAACGGGTTGGTCAGATCCGGCAGTACGAGCCCGATGGTGCGTGTGCGACCTTTGCGCATCGCCTGCGCCGCGCGATGCGGGCGGTAGCCGAGCTCCTTGGCCGCGCGCAGCACCTTGCGGCGCACGGTCGAGCCGACATTCGGCTTCTCGTTGAGGACATTGGATACCGTGGCAACGGAAACACCGACCTTCGCGGCAATGTCTTTGATGGTCGCCATCGAGCTATCGCTGTCGGCTCCTCGCCGGTCCCCCTTTACAGCAGATCGAAGCGGAGTATACACTGCCGGCCACGTAAGAAAAACGTTTAACTGACCCCGCTCGACGGCGGGCGCGAGCGGCGCGGACCGCCGGCAGGTGAGGCCCGCTGAGCGGCGTTGCGTGTCTATCAGTTGACTCTGGGTGTGTTGCGGCGAATGGCCAGCGGCGCAGGGCATGTTGCCCGGCCGGCGCAGCAGATTCGCGCACGAATGCCCGCTGCGCACTGTCAGCACGGGCGCGACGTTGGCGGGATCCGCGACGCTCTCGTGCCCGTCCTCGAGCGGTCCGGCGAGGCGCCACCGATGGCGCGCTGCGCTCTGCGCTCAGCGTCAGCTTGTACCGATGCGGTGCGCGAGATCCCGGAGTCTCTCTATCCGTGCAGCCGGCTGCGAGGGTCAGATGGCGCTCGCTGCGGCCGCAGCGCTCGCCCTGCACCGTTACGGTGATCGGGCTCGTCCCGCGGTTGCCCGGCCTTGCCGCAAACGCTGCGCGAGGCGCAGCCCCGCATAGTAAATGAGGGTCACGATCAGGGCGGCGCAGACCTGCCAGGGCAGATAATGTCCCACGACCCCCGGCAGCAGGTGTTCCGATTCCCCGAGGAGCACCCCGAGAATCAACATCGCAATGGCCCAGGGCGCAGGCCAGGCGAGCAGCTGCGCGAGCCCGCGGGCCGGCCGGTAAAAGGATGAGATGGCGTCGCGGTAGTAGCGGCCGTGAAACCAGTCGACGACCAGGATGAACGTAAAGGGGAACAGCAGCGAGCCGAGGAGCCCGAGGAAGCCCTGGATGAACCCGAGGATGCCGGCGATGGCGAGCAGCGTCGAGAACACGCCGAGGACGATCACCGTGGAGGGCTGCAGCATGCGGTGCGGCTTGCGATCGGCGACGTTGATCACGGCGAGGAAGGTGGTGACGGCCGGATAGAGGTTCATGGCGTTGGTGTGCGCGATGGCCAGGATCACGCCGATGGCCGAGATCTCGCCCCAAACCGGCAGACTCTTGCCGAGCATGGCGACGTTCCACTCGCCGGTCATCTTCAGCGCAATGAGGCCGAGAATGCCCATGAGCAGCACCGCCGCCATCACCCCGACGCTCGGGGCCAGCATGTAGAGCGCGCTCACGCGCTTTTTCTCATCGGCGGCCGCCGGCGGACAGAAGCGCGTCACGGTCGGGAAAATATAGGCCCAGGCGAGCAGACTGAAGCTCAGGATCAGGTCGATATCCGTCCCCCAGGCGACCGGGCCCTTGCCCTCGGGCACGATGAGCGGGTAGCGGGTGAAGAGGTAATAGGAAAGGATGGCGTAGCACAGCAGGAACACCAGCGCGGTGTACTTGTAGAATTTCTCCAGCACCTCCATGCCGAAGAACACGAGCGCAATCTGCACCACGCCGAGGAGCGAGTACCAGAGCACGAGGTGCCCCGGGAACAGGGCATTCAGGATCTGCCCGCCGACGTCGGTGTTCAGGCCGAACCATCCCGCCCCGACGACGGTATAGAGCACCGCGAGCAGCGTCGCGCCGGCGACCCCATAGGTGCGACGGGCCATCACCATGGAGATGATCGGCACCTGCCGGCCCATGTGCGCGAGCAGCATCGAGGGCACGAGCCCGACAAGGAGCGCGAGCAGGTTGACCCAGACGAAATTCCACACGCCGATGCCATGGAGCACCAGGCCGATGACCGGCGTGGTCGCAGACGCGGAGGCGAGGCTCCAGATGATGAAGAGCGAGCCGGGCGTCATCGTTCTGGCCGCATCGGGCACCGGAGCGATGCCCAAGGTCTCAAAATGATGCGTTTCGACTTCGACCGGCTCATTCATGCATGGCTCCAGACACTGCCCGCGTGGCCGGGCGCTTGTGCGTCAAATTGTACTGTCGGGTGTTCGAACCCTGCCGCCGTGGCCGGACCGTTGCAGCTCATTGTGCCCCGGGCCGCCGTGATCTTGATGAACTCATCGGATGGATCAGGGATGGGTCAGGTCGGCTGCTGCGCGGATGTTATCCTCGGGCCGCCATTTGTCCATGGCGCGCGAGCGTTCCGTTCAAGCCGCGAGGGTGCTCGGTACGCCCGCGCGCCGGCCTCTGCCGTCACAGGAATGAGGTCCCGTGGGCGAGGCGCGGCATCCCGAGGTGGCCGGCGAGGCTCTGGCCGATGTCGGCGAAGCTGCTGCGCCGGCCGATCGACTCCGGGCTGACCGTTGCGCCGAAGGCGAGCACGGGGACGTACTCGCGGGTGTGATCGCTGCCCGGGAAGGTCGGGTCGCAGCCGTGATCGGCGGTGATGACCGCGACGTCGTCCGGCCGCATCGCCTCACGCAGGCGCGGCACGCAGCGGTCGAACTCCTCGAGCGCGCGGGCATAGCCGCTGACGTCGCGGCGGTGCCCGAAATTCGTGTCGAAGTCCACGCAGTTCGCGAACAGCAGACTCCCCCCCGGCGCCTCGCGCATCACCTCGAGCAGCCGATCCATCACGGCCGCGTTGCCGTGCGCTTTGACGGTGCGCGTCACCCCTCGACGCGCGAAGATGTCGGCGACCTTGCCGACGCAGATGACCTCTCTGCCGGCGGCTTTCGCGACGTCGAGCAGTGTCGGGCCATGCGGCGGTGTGGCGAGGTCGCGGCGGTTGCCGGTTCGGGTGAACGTTGCGGCGCTATCGCCGAGGAAGGGGCGGGCGATGACGCGCCCGATCTGGTAGGCGTCGACCAGCTCGCGCGCGAGCGCACAGAGCGCGTACAGCCGCTCCAGGCCGAACCGCTCCTCGTGCGCGGCAATCTGCAGGACCGAGTCGGCCGAGGTGTACACGATCGGTCGCAGCGTGCGCAGGTGCTCCTCGCCGAGCTCCCGGATGATCTGCGTGCCCGAGGCGTGGCGGTTGCCGAGGATGCCGCTGATGCCGCCGCGAGCGATGAGCGCCTCGGTCAGTGCGGTGGGAAAGCACGGCTCGGTATCCGGGAAGTAGCCCCACTCGAACTCGACCGGCAGCCCCATCATCTCCCAGTGGCCGCTCGGGGTGTCCTTGCCGCGGCTGCGCTCGGCTGCATGGCCGAACCGCCCGGTTCGCCGCTTCGGCCGCGCGACCGGCAGCGGCGCGTTGCGCGCCGCCTCGGCCGCATTGACGAGGCCGAGCGAGGCGAGGTGGGGAATGGCGAGCGGGCCGGAGCGCTGAGCGGTATCGGCGCGTCCGAGCGCGCACGCCTCGGCGATGTGCCCGAACGTGTCGGCACCGGCGTTGCCATAGGCAGCCGCGTCCGCGGCTGCGCCGACCCCCATCGAGTCCAGAACGACGACTATCGCTCGCGGCATTGTCCACCCCATGCGCCCGGTCCTGCGCGCCAGAGCGGCCGGGCCGTGCAGTGACCTGTTCCGGATGGCCGCTGCGGCGCGCGGCGCACAATCCTCGCACCGCTTGCTCAGCGGCCGGGCAGCCCTGGCACGCGAGCGCCATCACGCGGCCCCGCGCGCAGGTCTTCGGCCGGGAGTCTAGAGACACTTGACCAAGCAGTCAAAATCCAGTCCCGCGCATCGGGCGGCCTGTCCGACGCGGGGCGCGCCGCGACGGATTTGCACCATGCTGGGGCGCTGCGCTGACGGCATCCGATCGCGCCCGCCGCACAATGGCGGGGCAGGCGGTGAAAGTTCACTGACATAAAGAGTCCAGTGACAGCAATGCATCGCCCTGCTGTAACGGAATTTTCATCTGCCGCAAGGATACTGGGGCCAGCCGTTTCATTTTGAGACGATGACCGGCCTGTCGGGATTGCCATCGCTGTCGCGCCTGCGCGCGATGCGCAGCGTGCGGATCGGGTGCCGCCGTCCGTTGACTTCGATACCGGCCTTCGTTACCGTACTTGACCAAATGGTCCACATGCGCTTTGTCCGCTCACGCCCGCCGCGACGGTGACCCATGAGTTCACCGGCCGGCGCTGATTCCAAGATCGCATTCCCCCGGTTGGTCCCGGAGCGGGCCCAGGTCGAATCCGAAGCGTCGGCCGAGGCGATGGGCGGGCGGGGCATCGAGTTTGATGCCGGCTGGATCGATCGCGTACGCGTGAACCTGTCGGCCGTTGAGCGCCGGGTGAGCACGCTCCCGAAGCGCCGGACCGTGAAGAAAGCGTGGCAGGCTGCCTGGCTGCTCAAGGCCGTGAGCCTGATGGATCTGACGACGCTCTCGGCCGATGACACCCCGGGGCGGGTGCTGCGCCTGTGCGCCAAGGCGCGCGCGCCGGTTCGCTCCGATCTGCTCTCGGCCCTGGGCTGGGGCGAGCGTGCGCTCACCACGGCGGCGGTGTGCGTCTATCACGATATGGTTCCGGCCGCGCGGGCTGCGCTGGCGGGTACGGACATTGCCGTCGCGGCCGTCTCGGCCGGATTCCCGGCGGGACTGTCGCCCTTTGAGCTGCGCCTGGAGGAGATCCGCCGCTCGGTCGCGGCGGGGGCGAGCGAGATCGATGTGGTCATCAGCCGCCGCCACGTGCTGCTGTCCGACTGGTGCGCGCTCTATGCGGAGATCCGCGCCTTCCGGGAGGCCTGCGGGCCGGTGCCCATGAAGACCATTCTCGGCACGGGGCAGCTGGGCTCGATCGGCAAGGTGGCCAAGGCCTCGCTCGTTGCGCTCATGGCCGGGTCGGATTTCATCAAGACCTCCACCGGCATGGAGCCGGTGAACGCGACACTGCCGGTGAGCCTGGTCATGATGCGCATGATCCGGGAATTCGCCGAGCGGACCGGGCAGCAGGCGGGCTTCAAGCCGGCGGGCGGGATCTCGAGCGCCAAGACGGCGCTCACCTATCTGCTGCTCGTGAAGGAGGAATTGGGCGATGAGTGGCTCAGGCCCGAGCGATTCCGCTTCGGCGCCTCACGGCTGCTCGGGGACATCGAGCGCCAGCTCGAGCACCAGGTCACGGGCCGCTATTCCGCGGCTCACCGTCATCCGCTCGGCTAGGCATCGGATCGGGGGGTCCGCAAAGTCAATGAGCAGCGTCCCGGAAATCTTCGACACGCTGAGCTACGGCCCGGCTCCGGAAGATGCGAGCGCCGTGCGCCAATGGCTGGCCGCGCACCCCGAGGGATTCTCGCTGTACATCGGCGGGCAGTGGCGAGCCTCCCGCGAACAAGCTGCGCGCATCCCCTGCCTGAACCCGGCGAACGGTGAGGTGCTCTCGAGCCTCACGCAGAGCTCCGCGGAGGACGTCGATGCGGCGGTGAAGAGCGCCCAGGCGGCCTTTCCGGCGTGGTCGAAATCCGGCTACGAGCGCGCCCGTGTGCTGTATGCGCTCGGGCGTCTGATTCAGAAGCACAGCCGCTTCTTCGCGGTGCTGGAGTCGCTCGACAACGGCAAGCCCATCCGCGAGACGCGCGATCTCGACATTCCGCTCGCCGCGCGTCACTTCACCTATCACGCCGGTTGGGCGCAGCTCGTCGGGCGCGAGCTCGCGGATCACGAGCCGCTCGGGGTCATCGGACAGATCATTCCGTGGAATTTCCCGCTGCTGATGCTCGCCTGGAAGGTCGCCCCCGCGCTGGCGGCCGGCAACTGCGTGGTGCTCAAGCCCGCCGAGGACACGAGCCTGACGGCGCTGTTCTTCGCGAGCCTGTGCGCCGATGCCGCAGTGCCTCCCGGGGTGGTCAACATCCTCACCGGTGACGGCAAGGTCGGCGAGCTGATCGTGGCACATCCGGGGATCGCGAAAATCGCCTTCACCGGCTCGACCGAAGTCGGCAAGCTCATCCGCCGCAGCACGGCCGGCACGGGTAAATCGCTGACGCTCGAGCTCGGCGGCAAGTCGCCGTTTGTCGTGTTCGAGGACGCCGATCTCGATGCCGCCGTCGAGGGGCTCGTCGATGCCATCTGGTTCAACCAGGGTCAGGTGTGCTGCGCCGGCTCGCGCCTGATCGTCGAGGAGAGCGTGCTGGCGAGCCTGGTGCACAAGATCAAGACCCGGCTCGCGCACGTCCGTATCGGCGATCCGCTCGACAAGGCGATCGACATGGGCGCGCTGATCACGCCGGCGCACCGCACACGCGTGCAGGGCTTCGTCGAGCAGGCTCAGGCCGAGGGCGCGACGCTGTGGCAGCCGGACATTGCCCTGCCGCGCGAGGGCGCCTTCTACCCGCCGACGCTGCTGACGGACGTCTCGCCGGCAAACATCGTGTGGCGCGAAGAGGTGTTCGGTCCGGTGCTCGCGGCGACCAGCTTCCGCACGCTGCAGGAAGCGGTCGAGCTCGCCAACAACACGCGCTATGGGCTGGCGGCGACGCTCTACACCGAGAGCATCAACCGCGCGCTCGAGCTCGCCGTGAAACTCAAGGCCGGGGTGGTCTGGATCAACACCACCAACCAGCTGGATGCGGCCTGCGGCTTCGGCGGCATCCGCGAAAGCGGTTTCGGTCGCGAGGGCGGGCTTGAAGGCATGCTCGATTACCTGCGCGAGCGTGACGCGTGGCTGCCGGCTCCGCAAGCCGATGCCGCCAGGCGCGAGAAGCACGGCGAGCGACCCTCGGGTGCGACGCCCCTGGCGCGCTCCGGCCGGATGCTCGCCGAGACGCTGGCGGCGGAATCGCCGATGGCCGAGCCGGCCGGTGGCATCGACAGAACCTTCAAGAACTTCATCGGCGGCAAGCAGAGCCGTCCGGACGGCGGCCTGTCCCGTCCCGTGCAGGATGCCCGGGGAGAGCTCGCCGGCTGGGTGGCGCAAGGCAATCGCAAGGACATCCGCGATGCGGTCGAGGCGGCATTCCGGGCCGAGCGGTGGGCGGATGCGACCGCGCACCTGCGCAGCCAGATTCTGTTCTACATTGCGGAGAATCTCGCGCTGCGGCGCGAGGAGTTCATCGGCAAGCTGCGCCGCCTGAGCGGCAGCAAGGGCGCGCAAGCGCGCGCCGAAGTCGACGCGGCGATCGAGCGGCTGTTCGCCTACGGCGGCTGGGCCGACAAGTACGACGGCCTGATCCACACCCCGCCGGTGAGAAATATCGCACTGGCGGTGCCGGAGCCCATCGGCGTGGTGGGCGTGATCTGTCCGGACGAGGCGCCGCTGCTCGCCTTCGTCTCGCTGCTCGCGCCCGTCATCGCCATGGGCAACCGGTGCGTGATGGTCCCGTCCGAGCGCATGCCGCTGCCGGCGCTGGATCTGTGCCAGGTGCTCGAGACCTCGGACGTGCCGGCCGGGGTCGTCAATATCGTGACGGGAGACCGTGAGGAGCTGAGCGCGACGCTGGCGATGCACGATCAGGTCGACTGCCTCTGGTACTTCGGCTCCAAAGACGGCAGCAAGCGCGTGGAAGAGTGGGCCGCCGCGGCGGTGAAGCGCACCTGGGTCAATCACGGCCGCAGCCGCGACTGGCTCTCGGTACGCCACGGCGAGGGCCGCACGTTCCTGCGGCAGGCCACTCAGATCAAGAACATCTGGTTGCCCTATGGCGACTTCGCATGACTCGCGTGCGCTGCGGCATCGGCGCATGGACGGTGCCAGCGCACCCGGGTTGTCGAGGGCGGCGGCGCGCGCGTGTCTCGTCTGCGGGCGGCGAGCCTGGGTGGGCTGCCCGCGGGCGGCGCCAGCGGCATCATGCAACGCACTTTGACGGGATGTTGCCTGAGCGCAACGTCAGGTCGGATGCCGGATGCGCGGCTGACTGAGCGGCTGAGATTGACAGCGTGGGAGTAGCCATATATCGTTTAACAGAAGTGCGTTAAACGTTTTAGACCAAGAATCTGAGCACTTTCTTTCAAGACACTGACGCAACGGAAGAAAGTCCAACGCACGGGGGCTTGAGTGATGTACGCAACAGTGCCAATTGTCAGGAACCGCGCCGGCGAGGCAGGCAATGCCCCTGGCTGACGCTTCACGGGAACGTTGCAGCCCGGCTGCACGGTGCCGCGCGGCATCGGGCGCGGGTGTTCTGACGCCAGCATGCAATACCGACGATCGGCTCGCGCGGCCAGCCGATCGGCAGAGACGTTTTTTTACACGGCCGTGTGGTGACCACGTTAGGAGAGTCCGCAATGTCCATTGAGATCCGTAAGGCGGTACGACAGATCCTCGCACCGATGGCGGTCGTTGTCCCTTGCATGGCGTTGCTTGCCGCGGCGCCGGCATTCGCCGCCCCGCAGAATGCGAGCCCGAGCAATTCCGATATCCAGGCGCCGTCGAACCAGCTTAAGAAGGTGGTGATCGTGGCGACGGAACAAGCGGTGGCAACGGTAAGCCCCACCAAGTTCGCGCACGTTAGTCCGGCGGTGAGCGTTGTGACTGTGCTGAACAATGTCGCGGGATTCAACTCCAGGTCGTTGGGTGTCGGCGGCTTCGTCGTCAGCGACACGGCATTTACGCTGGACGGATTCAAGAGCGATGAGCTCGGCAGCAGTTTCGACGGTGTGCCGGATCTCAACACGTTCCTCGGCGGCTTGTATGGCCAGGGCGACCAGCCGATCGGCCAGCCGATCGTGGCGATGGACCTCGCGGGGGCGAACGTCTACAGCGGTGCGAGCACGCAGTCGCAGTCTTCCATCGACAACCTCGGCGGCACCATCTCCTTCGAACCGGCCTTGCCGACACAGACATTCCACGTGGACGTGACTGGAACTGGCGGTGAGTACACCGGCGGCGGTTCCGTGGGGGCAGGGATCCTATCGGTCAACTCGGGCGCCATCAGCTCCCTGGGTGGGTTGAATGTGCTGGCGAAGTTCGGTCACACGCTGCTCCATGGCCCCTGGAACAATGTGGTGGAGCGGTTGAATTCGTTCTATCTGGCGGCCGTGCAGCCGACTTCGTCGGGGCAGGTCAGGCTGGTCGTGGCTGTGAACAATGCAAATGGTCAGCCGCCGAACGAGGTGCCAGGACCGATCCTTGAGCAGAGGGGGCACTACTATAACTGGCCGCAGAATGTCGCCTATACCAACCAGGCAACCAACAATACCTTCGTGGCGCTGACCATGAAGTCGCTGTTGAACCCGTACCTGATTGGCGAAGCCAAGGCGTTCTATGTCGCCTCCAGCAATAACCGCACGGCCTGGTCGAACCCGATCTACAACAATCGATATGCCGGCTATTCCTATGACCTGACCGATACGCTGAAGTCCTGTGGGGCGCTCAATGGCTATAATGTGTTCACTCCGGTGCCTGGGCAGCCCTTCGCGGAGACATACGACTGCGCGACGGCCGAGTCGATGTTCGGGTCGGCTCAGGCGGGGACGGCCTACCAGCACTACATCCAGAACTACGCCGAGTGGGGTGCAATGGGCAATCTGACGATCCTCCTGCCAGACAACACCGTCCAAGTGGGCCTGATGGGGATCAATTCGCCGATGCTGTCGGAGGAGTCGTGGTACGGATCCTGGCCGGCGCCGATCGGCACTTCCGGATACAACATGGCGTGGCTCGAGCATGACGGCCAGACGTGGGTGCGGGTCTATCTCGAGGACAACATCGCGCTGCTGAATAACAAGCTGCATATCTATCCGGGTGTCACGTACTACCGGCTGAATATGTTTGCAAACGACGATCAGGGTTATTACTACAATTACTCCGGTGTGGTATCCGAGACCTACAAGTGGGCTCAGGAGTCGCTGGGCGTCAACTATGCCTTCACGCATGAACTGAACGCTTACGTGAATTGGGGTACTTCCACTAAACCTCCCAATATCAGCGCATTGTACGGCAATATCGGTTCGAGCCAGATTCCGGTGCCGCCGAGCGTGGTACCGGAGAAGGTTGACAACATCGACGCTGGGGTCCGGTTCTCGAACGCCCGCTACAACTGGGAGGTGGCGTTCTTCAACCGCAATTTCCAGAACATTTTCAGCTCGAACTACAGCGACATCACGGGCATCACCACGACGAAGAATGCCGGGGCCGCGCTTTTCAGAGGTTTCACCCTCAAAGGTGGGGTAGTGCTGCCGTATGACCTCGAGCTCACCGGCAATTTTGGCTACACCAGCGCGAAATACACCAAGAATTTCATTGACGTGAACGGCGTCTCGTTCATCAACGGCATGCCGCGGGCGAACATTCCGGAAGAGACGGCCAACCTCGCGCTCGATTACAGCAATGGTCCGTGGTACGGCAGTCTCGCCTACCACTACACCGGGTCGGAGTACGTCGCAAGTTACGAGTACGGGGTTACCTGTTATTCTTCGGCGCCTGTGTCTACGCCGACTAACCCATCCTGCCGATCCAACTATAAACTGCCGGGCTATGGGACGCTCAACCTGCAGGCTTCCTACCTCTGGGACCTCAACCGCGGCTCGCTGAAGTCCCTGAAATTCGATCTGCACATCGATAATCTGCTGAACCAGCAGTCGCCGTTCTACTCGGAGGGCCTGGATCAGAGCTCGACACCTAACTTCATATGGACGATTTACAACACGCCGCTGTTCATCGGACTTACAGCGACCGCTAGGTTCTTCTGAGCCGGGACGAGCGGTTGATGTCACGGAGCGGATCGCCTCGCTGCGTGCTCACCGGTGTGATCCTGGCCGCGGTCGCCCTCACCGGGTGCTCCGCGGCCAGGACGAGCGCCGCGCACGCA
>JAJYLP010000110.1 GCA_021787615.1 Pseudomonadota bacterium | reverse complement strand
CGCGTGAGATTCCTGCACCTCATCGGGGCTGGAATGACGAGGCGCACGGGGCGAACAGTGCTCACGCTGATCGCGGTGGCGGCCGCATTCGCGCTGTTTGGGCTGCTGCGGACGTTCGATGACGCCTTCGCGGCCGTCGCGCACAGGATCCGCGCCGCTCATCGGCTTGTCACTGTCGCGAGCTCGCGGGGCAGGGCCTGCCGCTCAGACTGTGCGGGCAAATCGTGCACGTGCCGGGTGTGCAGCGCGTGACGTTCAACGCGTCGCTCTGTGCAACCTGGCAGCGACCCGACAATTGGGTGGGCGGATTTGCGGTGCCGGCGAGCGGGTTCGAGGTGTTTCGCGGTGATCACATGCCCGCCACTCGGCGGCGGGCGCACTTCGCCAGCGGCGTCGGTCTGCTCGCGGGCGAGACGCTCGTCCCGCGCAACCACTGGAGGCTCGGCGAGCAGATTCCGCTGCGCGCTGTCGGTTATCCCCGGCGTGACGGCTCGGAAGTCTGCACGTTCGTCCTCACCGGTAGCTGTCGCACCCGGCGGCGCGAGCGGGAGCAAACCGCGTTTTTTCACTGGCGCTGTTTCAATGCATCGCGCGCCATCGGCCGCAATGCGGTCGGTGCGTACTTCAAGTGGATCGGCGAGCCCACGCCGCGGGCCGTATTGCCCGTGCCGTCGATTCGCGGTCGGTCAATTCAGGGCATCCGACCCAGACACTGACCTCGAGCGCGGAAGCGGCGCGGTACGTGTCCCGTACCGCCGGCGTCCGCCTCATCGTGCAGGCGGTCATGGGAGCGGTGCTGTTCACGCTACTGCTGCTGAGCGCGAACACGATGGCACAGGGGTTCCGTGAGCGCATCCCGGAGCTTGCCGTGCTGAAGACGTTGGGTTTCGACAATGTGCGAGTCTCGGTGCTGTTGCTCGCCGAGTCGGCCATCGTCTGCAGGGTCGGGGGCTCGTCGGCCTGTTGGCCGCGCGGGCGGGGAGAGCGGCTCTACTGCAGCATCGGTGGCACCACATCGGCATCCCCCAATGCGCAGCCTGGAGCGCAGGTCTGGTTCGCAGGACTCGGATGGATGCTGCTGGTCGCGCTGGCCGTGGGATTGCCGTCTGCCCGGTGCGCGCAACGCCTGCCGGGGGTGGGGGCGCTCGCCGCGGTTCCCTCGTTGGGTGCCGTTCGGCCAGGGACCAAAACGGGCTATGAATGACGAAACCGACTTATGAAACGCGCAAGGCCTTGATTTTATGGGGAAGCAGGCCGGTGTTTCAAAACTTACCCTTGATGGGGCGGCTAGTAACCTAAGCGTGCTTAGGTTACTATGATCCATACCTACGGTTCTGCGCTTCGGTCGTGTGCGGGTCATGATCTGCACGAACGATGATCGACCGGCTCACGTGCATGTGTGGGAAGGACGAAAGCAGGCCGTGTTCAACTTGAACTGTTCAGGCGGGCCGGTCGCATTGCGTGAGAACTATGGCTTCTCCCTGCGGCAGGTCAATCGCCTGGCCCAATCGCTTGAGCCGCACATCGCAAGCCTGTGTGCGGCATGGAGGACAATCCATGGCCATCACTAAAGAGCAATTCAAGGCGGCGAACGCGCAGGCCGCGGCGACCCTCGCGCGCGGACCCGTTGCACGGGCGGCGCGCTTTGACGCCCGTCGGGGACTTATCGTGGTCGAGCTCGAGGGCGGCTGTGAATTCGCCTTCCCGGTCACTCTCGCCGAAGGGTTGGCCGGAGCGCCGCGCGCGAAGTTGTCGAAAATCACCCTGAGCCCGAACGGGCTCGCACTGCATTGGCCGCTGCTCGATGCCGATCTCTATGTCCCCGGGCTCATCGAAGGTGCCTTCGGTTCACGGCGCTGGATGCAGCAGATCGGCAAGCTCGGGGGACAGCGGCGCAGTGCCGCCAAAGCGAAGGCCTCGCGCGAGAATGGCAAGCGGGGCGGTCGGCCGAGGGACCAGACGGCAGCCTGAGAATGACCGCGGCCGCGTGACTCATCGGGCACTACGGGCGAGCGTGCGGTAGACGGTCGGTCGCGAGACGGAGAAGATCTCCGCCAAGTCGCTGATCGAGTACTTCCCCGTCCCGTGCATCTTCTTGAGCGCCTGCTGCTGCTTCACCGAGAGCTTCGGCTGCTTGCCGCGCAGCTTCCCCCTGGCCCGGGCGATCGCCATCCCTTCGCGCGTGCGCAGCCGGATGAGGTCCGCTTCGAACTCGGCAAAAGTCGCCAGGATGTTGAAGAACATCTTGCCCATGGGGTCGGCCGGGTTGTAGTGGCTGTTGCCGAGGGCTAGCCCTAAGTTCCGTGCGCCTTTCCACGGCGCACGGAACTTGAGGTTAGTAATCCGGTGAGTCGAATCTGCAACCTTCCCCAACCGGGGCGGCAGACGGAACCAGCGACCAGGCGAGGCGAGCATCAGCGCGCCGTTGATTGTCATTACCAAGCCAACCAGCAGAGCACGTACGCGGATACTCAAGCATTCAGGGACATCCGCCGCTTGCTGTCTTCGTCATAGTTGTAAGCTTTGACGCCGACAACCCCGGGCGCGGAGCGCCTCGGACCACTCGCCGCAGCGCGGGCAGAAAGGGGCCTGACGGGCAGTGAGGGCGCCGGCCTGGAACGGTCCGCGCAGGTCCTAGTCCAGAATTAATCTCAGAATACAGTTGTAACTGTATGAAAAATAATAGAAATATTATCAATATCCTGGCGGGGGTCGAGCGCCCGGAGACTGGCGGGCGCGACGCGGACGAGTCACGGGATGGCTCACTCGAGAGCACTTCGGGATACCCAGAGCCCCGTGCTCCACGCGCGCGCGGACGAGAACCTCAAGACACCTGCCTTGCCGGCGCTGACCGCCATCGGAATCTCTCTCGCCGACGCGGTGGGCATGCGGCTTGCGCGCCTTGCGCTGGACGGCCGCCGCGCCCGTTGAGAGCGAGATTCCGAGCGCAGAAGCGCGTGCAGGGATGCCGGCGGTATGTCAGCGCCGGCATCGTGCGCGGCTGCCTCCACGCGCCGCGATTACGGTCCCGGCGTTTGTGTGCCGCGCACCGGCAGCACGAGCGCGATGACCCCGAAGGCCGGATGATCGTAGTAGTTGCGCTGATAGAAGCGCACCCGGCGGGTCTCGTTCATCACGAACGTGGTGCCGGGCGGGGCATCGAGCCCGCGCGGCGGATGCTGCATGGTGTAATCGAGGGTGAGGCCCAGGTGCAGGTACTCGCCGCGCTCGAAGTACACGAGGCCGCTGAGTCCCGGCACGTGAACCCCGAGCTCGCTGAGATCAAATCCCGCGTGCGTGCCCCAGTCGCTCCCAGTCTGGATCCACGCCACGTGCGCCACGGGCTCATAGGCCTTGCTGCCGCGCAACGCATTCCAGATCGGGGTGAGCTTGTAGCCCGAAGGGGGCACGATCTTCACCAAGTGCCCGACCCCGGTGCCGGTCGGACTCTCTGAGCCGCTGATGTTGGGCGCCATGTGCAGCTCCGCCTGCCAGTCCTCGGGGCTGCCGAGCGCCTGCAGCGCGCGGAATACGATGATCTCGATGTAGTACTCGCGGTGCACGGCCACCGGCGCAGCGGCGGCGGCGCCCGGGGCGGCGCTGGGAGCGGGCGGGGCGACTGTCGCGGCGCCTGGCTGGGCCGGATGGGCCTGGATTCCCGGATGCGCCTTCAGCGGCGGGGTGCTTGTGGCCAGCGCCGGCGAGAGGGCCCCGAGGGCGAGCGCTGCGAGCAGGGCCAGGGCCGTTGCGATTCGATGCCTCATGCCGCCAGTGTAAACGATGAGCCCCTAATTCGGCTTGCCCGCGAGCCGCCTCATCAGCGCGGCGGCGAATTCGAAGCGCGCCTCCTCATCGGGCAGCACGCGCGAGATGCGCAACTTCATCGCCCCGTCCAGGCGGTACTCGCGCGCGGAGTGCTGCATCAGCTTGATCAGGTTCTGCGGTTGCACGGCGGTGGTTTCCTCGAACAGCACCATGCCGCCCTGCGGACCGAGGTCGAGGCGGCGGATGCCGAGGGCACGCGCGGTCAGCTTGAGCTTGGTGATGCGGATGAGCCGCTGTGCCGGCGCAGGCAGCGGGCCGAACCGGTCGTAGAGCTCCGCGGTGAGCCCATCGAGCGCATCGGCCTCCTCGGCTGCGGCGATGCGCTTGTACAGCCCGAGGCGCACCGGCACGTCGGCGATGTATGCCTCGGGCAGAAACGCCGGCAGGCGCAGCTCGACCTCGGTGGCCGCCGCGAGCGGACGATCGAGCACCGGCTCGCGCCCGGCCTTCAGTGCCGCGACCGCCTCCTCGAGCAGATCGAGATACAGCGCCAGTCCGATCTCCGACATCTGTCCGCTTTGCGCCTCCCCGAGCAGCTCGCCGGCGCCGCGGATCTCAAGGTCATGTGTGGCGAGCGCGAAGCCCGCGCCGAGCTCCTCCATCGACTCGATCGCCTCGAGGCGCTTGGCGGCATCGCCGCTCAAGGCGCGCCGCGGCGGGGCGATGAGGTAGGCGTAGGCGCGGTGATGCGAGCGGCCGACCCGCCCGCGCAGCTGGTGCAGCTGTGCCAGTCCCATGTGATCGGCGCGGTCGATGATGATGGTGTTGGCGGTGGGCACGTCGATGCCGCTCTCGATGATGGTCGTGCACAGCAGCAGATCGAAGCGCCGGTGGTAGAAGTCGACCATCAGCTGCTCGAGGTCCCGCTCGCGCATTTGGCCGTGGCCGATGCGCACGCTCGCCTCGGGAATGAGCTGGCGTACCTCGGCGGCGACCTTCTCGATGGTGCGGATCTCGTTGTGCACGAAGTAGATCTGTCCACCGCGGCGCAGCTCGCGCAGCGCCGCCTCGCGCAGCGTCGGCCCGTGCCACTCGATGACGAAGGTCTTGATCGCGAGACGCTCGGCCGGCGGCGTGGTGATGAGCGACAGATCGCGCAGGCCGCCGAGAGCCATGTTGAGCGTGCGCGGGATTGGCGTGGCGGTGAGTGTCAGCACGTGCACATTGGCGCGCAGCGCCTGCAGACGTTCCTTGTCGCGCACCCCGAAGCGCTGCTCCTCGTCGACGATCAGCAGCCCCAGGTCCTTGAAGCGCGCGTGCGTATGCAGCAGCCGATGGGTCGCGATCACGATGTCGACCGCGCCGTGTTCGATGCCCTCGAGCGTCGCGCGTGTCTCCTTGGCGTTGCCGAATCGCGAGAGGCCCTCGATGCGCACCGGCCAGTCGGCGAAGCGGTCGCGGAAGTTCGTCAGGTGCTGCTGCGCGAGCAGAGTGGTCGGGGCGAGCACCGCGACCTGCTTGCCCGACTGCACCGCCGCGAACGCCGCGCGCATGGCCACTTCGGTCTTGCCGAAGCCGACGTCCCCGCACACGATGCGGTCCATGGGCCGTTCGCTCTTGAGGTCGGCGAGCACCTGCGCGATGGCATCGGCCTGATCGGCGGTCTCATCGAAGGGGAAGGCGGCCGCGAACGTGCGGTAGTCCGCCTCGCTGAAGGTCAGTTGCAGCCCGCGCTGCGCCTTGCGCCGCGCGTAGAGGTCGAGCAGCTCCGCGGCCACATCGCGGATCTGCTCGGCGGCGCGCCGGCGCGCCCGGGCCCACTGATCGGTGCCGAGCTTGTGCAGCGGCGCGCTCTCGCTCGCGGCGCCCGTGTAGCGGGTTACGAGGTGCAGCGACTGCACCGGGACGTAGATCCGATCGCCGCCCAGGTACTCGAGCACCAGGAACTCCCCGGCCTCGCCGGCGACTTCCATCGGCTGCAGCCCCACGTAGCGGCCGACACCGTACTGCTCGTGCACCACCGGGGCACCGGGGGTGAGGTCCTGCAGGTCGCGCAGAATCGCTTCCGGGTCGGCGGCCGCGCGGGCGCGGCGCCGCTCCTGCGGCGCGCGCGCGCCGAACAGTTGCGACTCGGCAATGATCGCGAGCGGCGGTGCGGCAAGGGATAGGCCGGCCAGGTCCGCCGCCACGGTCAGGCTGAGCGGCGCACGGCCGGCGAGGAAGGCATCCCAGCCGGCGACCCGCTCGACGGCGTGACCGTGCGCGCGCAGCAGCTCGAGCAGCACTTCGCGCCGGCCGGGTGAGTCGGCCGCAATCAGCGCGCGGCCGGCGAAGGACTCGAGAAAGCCCTCCAGCCGCTCGAGCGGTCGCTCGGCGCGCGTATCGATGCGCAGCTCCGGCGGCTCGAGCGTGGCGAAGTCGCGGCCCGGCGCGGCCTCGGCCGCCTCGGTCTCGCCGGCGAGTGTGATCGAGGCAAAGCGCGCGAGCGCGGCAGCGAGCGCGGCGGGCTCAAGGAACAGCTCCGCTGGCGCGAGCACGGGGCGCTCGATGTCATGCCGCCGCTCCTCATAGCGGGACTCGATGTCCCGCCAGGCGCGCGCGAGCGCCTCGGGCAGGGCCGCATGGCGCACGATCACCGCGTTGGCCGGCAGGTGATCGAACAGCGTCGCGGTCGCCTCGAAGAACAGCGGCAGGTAGAACTCCAGGCCCGCCGGCGCCAGTCCCTCGCTGACGCTGCGGTACAGGCTCGAGCGGGTCGGATCGCCCTCGAAGCGGATGCGGAAGCGCCGGCGGAACTCCTTGACCGCCTCGGCATCGAGCGGCACCTCGCGCGCCGGCAGCAGCCGCACCTGCTCGATCGGCTCGAGCGAGCGCTGCGTGTCGGGGTCGAAGCGCCGGATGGCCTCGATCTGATCGTCGAACAGGTCGATGCGCAGCGGCTCGGCGGCGCCCATCGGGAACACGTCGAACAGCGAGCCGCGCACGGCGAACTCCCCGGGGCTGCGCACCTGGCTCACGCTGGCGTAGCCGGCATCGGTGAGGCGCGCGCGGAACGGCTCCAGATCGAGCCGCTCCCCGCGCGAGAGCTGGAAGGCGCGCGCCTGCACGTACTGCCGGGGCGGCAGGCGCTGCATGAGCGTATCGGCCGCGACGATCAGGCAGCCGTGTGTGAGGCGCGGCAGCTCATAGAGCGTGCGCAGTCGCGCGGAGATGATATCGGGGTGGGGCGAGAACAGGTCGTACGGCAGGACTTCCCAGTCGGGAAAGGTCAGCAGCGGTAGATCCGCTCCGGCGAAGAAGCCGAGTTCGGCGGCGAGGCGCGCAAGCTCCCGCGCCGCGTCGGTGACCACGACGTAGAGCTTCTGGTCCGAGCGGGCCGCCTCGGCGAGCGCGAGCGCTGTGGCGCTGCCGCGCAGATGCTGCCAGCGCAAGTGGCGCCTGGCGGGGCCCGGGACGGGCGGATTTAAGACACTCAAACTGCGACCGGAACTTCCGTGACCTGGACCCGCGGTGCAGCGGGTACGCAGAAGATGTCAATGGTACGGCTGCGGCCGCGCAATTGCATCGGCGGCAGAGGCGTCGCGCCCACATCCACGCCGAGCGCATCGAGGGACTGCTTGATGGTGCGTGAGAAGAGCATCTCGCCGGCGCGGGCGCGCTGGCAGAGCCGGGCCGCGACGTTGACCGTGTCCCCGATCAGCGTGTAGCTCATGTAGGAGCTCGAGCCGATGTTGCCGGCGACCACATCGCCCTCGTTGATGCCGATGCCGAGGCCCGCCTCGACGCCGAAGCGGGTCATCCAGGAGCCCGCCAGCGCCGCGAAGCTCGAGAGCATTTCCTGGGCGGCGCGCACGGCGCGCCCGGGGCTGTCGGGCTGCTCG
Organism: Pseudomonadota bacterium; assembly: GCA_021787615.1. Classification (GTDB taxonomy): domain Bacteria; phylum Pseudomonadota; class Gammaproteobacteria; order Steroidobacterales; family Steroidobacteraceae; genus 13-2-20CM-66-19. The sequence goes on along the minus strand of JAJYLP010000110.1, from coordinate 2,557 downwards.
AGCGGCACCCCGAAGCCGAGCATCAGGCAGTCGCCGGCCATGTGGAACACCGTGCCGTCGTGGCGCAGGGTGATCTCGGTGAGCAGCGAGAAGTACTCGTTGAGGAGCGGGACCACCTGGCGCGGCTCGAGCCGCTCGGAGAGGCCCGTGAAGCCGCGCAGGTCCGCGAACAGCACCACCGCGTGGGTGCGCAGGTCGTCGGCCGAGAGCAGCGTCTCGCGCAGCTGCACGTCCTCGAGAATCTTGTCGGCGAGCTGCGGGGCGACGTAGCGGCGCACCGCGCGCCGCAGCACTTCCTCGCGCCGGCGCACCTCGGCCTGCAGGTGGGCCCGCGCGAGCTCGCGGCGCACCGAGCCGGCGCGGAGCAGCTCCTCGATGCTGAGCGGTTTATCCAAGACCACGGGAGAGTTACCCGATCATTCTTCTGTGAAAGATGAGCCTACCACAATCTCTGCGACGCGCGTCGCTAAATGCCGACCCGCGACGTGCAGGGGCAGGCTTGCGCCGCGCACGGCAATGAGCTAGCGGCCGCGGCTTGAATGAGACTTGGTGCTAGCTCGCCGCGGGCGCATGCACCACGGCGTGCACGACTCGGTTGAACTCGAAGTAGACGCTGAAGTCGGGGTAGTCCCAGCGGGTGATGGGCGGGCGCCCCACGGTCGCGTAGCGCTTCTCGGGCGTGCCGAAATGGCGCTCCACCTGGCGCATGGTCTGACTGCGATGGGGGTGGGGTACGGTGGTCGGGGCGAGTTGCAGCCGGCCGTTCACGACGATGGTCTCGGCCCCCGCCGTGGCGGTTACCGCGCAAGCGACCAGCACTGCCAAAAGAACTCGGGCGCGCATGTCCGGACCTCCGGTGATGACTATACACCCGGGGGCATTTTGTCAAAGCTGCCGCGCAAACCCGCAGCGCAAATCTGTGACGCGCCGCAAGCGGCGGCGGGGGGGCCGACTATGGTTAAATCCGCGGATGTATCATCCGCTGTCGCTCTTTGTGGGCTGGCGCTACGTCCGGGCCCGTTCGCACAAGTTCTTCGTCTCGTTCATCACCTGGACCTCGCTCGCGGGGGTGTGCGTCGGGGTGGCGGCGCTCATCGTCATTCTCTCGGTGATGAATGGCTTCGAGGGCGATCTGCGCCAGCGCCTGCTCGCCCTCGATGCCGACGCGCGCGTGGTGGCGAGCGGCTCGGCCGAGAGCGCAGGCCCCCCCTCGGCGGCGACCTGGCGGCGCATCGAGCAGCGCGTGCGCGCGAGTCCCGGGGTGAGCGGGGTCGCCCCCTTCGTGCAGTCCCAGGCGCTCGCGGTGCGCACCCCGCAGATGCTGCCGGTGCTGCTGCGCGGCATCGACCCGGCGGCGGAGCCCTCGGTGACGCGCCTCGGCAAGGTGAGCACCGCCGGGGCGCTCGGCGAGCTCAAGCCGGGCACCGACCGGGTCATCCTCGGGGAGGTGATCGCCGAGGAGCTGGGCCTTGCGCGCGGCGACAAGCTGACGCTGCTCATCCCCGCGGTGAGCGCCGGCGGGCTGCCGACCCCGGAGCTGCACCGCTTCACCGTCGCGGGCGTGTTCTCGGTGGGGCTTGCCGACAGCGATGCGACACTGGTGTACGGCAATATCGCCGATGTGAGCGCGCTGCTGCCCGGCGGCGGGCTCGATCAGGGACTGCGGGTGCGCTACCGCAATGCGCTCGATGCGCCCGAGATCTCCGCGGCGCTGCGCGCGCGCCTGCCGAAGGGGTTCGCGGTGATCGACTGGACGCAGGACAATGCGGCGTACTTCCGCGCGATCCGCATCGAGAAGACCATGATGTCTCTGATCCTGCTGCTGATCGTAGCGGTGGCCGCCTTCAACATCGTGGCCATGCTGGTGATGGTCGTCACCGACAAGCGCACCGACATCGCGATCCTGCGCACCTTCGGCGCATCACCGGCGCGGGTGCTCGCGATCTTTCTCACCCAGGGGCTGACCATCGGCTGGCTCGGCGTCGCGCTCGGGGTCGGCCTCGGACTGACGCTTGCCTATCACGTCAATACGGTGGCGAGCTTCCTCGAGCGCACCTTCGGCTTTCAGATCTTCAACCCCAACGTGTACTACATCACCACCATTCCCTCGGTGGTCGAATGGAGCAACGTCGCGGTGATCGGCTGCGCGGCGCTCGTGCTCACCGCCGCGGCGACGGTGTATCCGGCGGTGCGCGCCGCGCGGGTCGCGCCGGCCGAGGCGCTGCGGTACGAGTAGCGCGATGATATTCGGCTCCTACGAGTGGTTGATCGGCACGCGGCATCTGCGCTCGACGCACCGGCGCGGGTTCGTCTCGTTCGTGGCGGTGATGTCCGTGTGCGGCCTTGCCCTCGGAGTCGCCACCCTGATCGTGGTGCTCTCGGTGATGAACGGCTTCGGCCGCGAGCTGCGCAGCCGCATCCTCGATGTCACCGCGGATGCGACCCTGATGGGCCTGCGCGGCAGCATCGGCGATTGGCGCGCGGTGCAGCGGCGAGTGCGCGCCGAGCCCGGCGTCGAGGCGGTGGCGCCCTACGTGCAGCAGCAGGCGCTGCTCAC
>JAJYLP010000018.1 GCA_021787615.1 Pseudomonadota bacterium | reverse complement strand
CTGGTGCCCCAGGCACTCGATGCGCTCGGCGTGCGCTGCGTATTCCACAAGGTGGCGCAACGGCCCGGCAAGCCGCTGTGGTTCGGCATGGCTCCCACCGGCGCCGCCGTGCTCGCCCTGCCCGGCAATCCCGTCTCCACCGCCGTGTGCGTCTCGCGCTACGTGCTCCCGGCGCTCGCGGCCGCCCAGGGCGAGCGCACCACCGCGCCCGAGCGGATCGCGCTCGCCGAGGCCTTTACCGTGAAGCCCGCGCTCACGCTATTCCTGCCGGTGCGGCTCGTCACGGACGAGCACGGGTGCTGCCGGGCACTGCCGCGCCCCACCCAGGGCTCCGGCGACTTCACCTCTCTCGCCGGCACCGACGGGTTCGTGGAGCTGCCGCCCGGCCCGAACACCTATCCGGCCGGATTCGTCGCGCCACTGTACCGCTGGTAGCCGGCCGGAGGATGGCAATCCGCCCCGGCGAGTGGTAAAGGTGTCGCATGACTGCAAGCGATGCCCCCACCGCGCGCGCGCCGCTCGGATTGCGCGACCGGCGCGGCCGGATGCTGCGCGACCTGCGCATCTCGGTCATGGACCGGTGCAACTTCCGCTGCCCCTACTGCATGCCGCGGGAGACCTTCCACGAGACCTACCGCTTTCTCGGCTCGCACGAGCGGCTCTCGTTCGATGAAATCGTCCGCGTGGCGCGGCTGCTGGTGCGCCTCGGGGTGCGCAAGCTGCGCCTGACCGGCGGGGAGCCGCTGCTGAGGCCCAACCTGACCGACCTGATCGGTGACCTCACCGCCATCGAGGGCATCGAGGACGTGGCGCTCACCACCAACGGCACGCTGCTCGCCAAACATGCGTTCGAGCTGCGCGCGGCCGGCCTGCAGCGCGTCACGGTCAGTCTCGACAGTCTGGATCCGGACGTGTTCATGCGCATGAGCGGCGGTTTCGGCGGACTGGAAGAGGCCCTCGCCGGCATCGAGCAGGCGCGGCGCGCAGGCCTCGGCCCGATCAAAGTCAACGCGGTCATGCAGCGCGGCGTGAACGATCATACGGTGCTCGAGCTGGTGGCGCGCTTCCACGGCACGGGCGTGATCGTGCGATTCATCGAATACATGGATGTCGGCAACCGCAACCACTGGCAGCGCGAGGCGGTGGTTCCCTCGCGGGAGCTGCTCAAGCGCATCGCCGCGCGCTGGCCGCTCGTGCCGCTCGAGCCCGCCTATCGCGGCGAGGTGGCCGCGCGCTACGCCTTCACCGACGGCGGCGGTGAACTCGGCTTCATCTCCTCAGTCTCGCAGCCGTTCTGCGGGGATTGCACCCGCGCGCGGCTCTCCTCGGACGGGGTGCTCTACACCTGCCTCTTTGCCACGCACGGCACGCCGCTGCGCGACCGGCTGCGCAGCGGCGCCAGCGACGAGGACCTGCTCGATGCGCTGCGCGCGCTGTGGCGCGAGCGCGCCGACAATTACAGCGAGCAGCGTCATCAGGGAGCCCTCGCCGCCGAAGGCGCGCGCAAGGTCGAAATGTTCTACATTGGTGGCTAATGGCGCCGAGCAAGCTGTCCCATCTCGATGCGCGCAATCGCCCGGCCATGGTGGACGTCGGCAGCAAGGAGGTCACGCTGCGCGAGGCGACCGCGGAGGCGCGCGTGATTCTGCCGCGCCCGGTCGCCACCGAGCTGCGCCGCAGCGGCCATCGCACCCGCAAGGGTCCGGTATTCGACACGGCGATCATCGCCGGTGTGATGGCGGCCAAACGGACGCACGAGCTGATCCCCTTCTGTCACCCCCTGGGACTCGAGCACTGCTCGGTGCAGATCGAGCAGCGCCCGGGCGGGCAGATCCGCATCCGCTGCCGCGTGGCGGTCCACCACCGCACCGGTGTGGAAATGGAGGCGCTCACCGGCGCCTCGGTCGCGGCCCTGACCATTTACGACATGTGCAAAGCGCTCTCCCACGACATCGAAATCGAAGGGGTGCGGCTGCTCGCCAAGTCCGGCGGCAAGCGCCCCTACCAGCGCGCCGCGGCGCGCAAGGGCACGCGGGCATGACGGACGCCGGCACTCCCGCCGCACCGCTCTACGGCCTGGTGCTCGCAGGCGGACGCAGCCGCCGCATGCAGCGGGACAAGGCCGCGCTCGAATACCACGGCCTGAGTCAGCTCGAGCGAACCATGGCGCTGCTCCAGGACCGCCTCGAGCACGCCTTTGTGTCGGTTCGCGCCGAGCAGCGCGACGATCCGCTGCGCACGCGTTACGAGCTGATCGTGGATGCGCCCCAGGACCTCGGTCCCGTCGGCGGCATCCTCGCCGCCCAGGCGGCCCATCCACACGCGGCCTGGCTCGTGCTCGCCTGCGACCTGCCGTTCCTCGATGCGCACACGCTCGGGCACCTGATCGCTGCGCGCGCCCCCGGGCGCGCCGCCACCGCCTATCGCTCGAGCCACGACGGGCTGCCCGAACCGCTGTGCGCGATCTACGAGCCGGCGAGCCATTCGGCGCTGGCCGCTGCCGCGGCTGCCGGGCAGCTCTGTCCGCGGAAGTTTCTGCTCGGCGCCGACACCGAGCTGCTCGATCAGCCGGCGCCCGGCGCGCTGGAGAACGTCAACACGCCGGAGGAGTTTCAACAGGCATCCGATACCCTGAGCACGCCGCGGCTGGCAGCGGACAAACACATCTCGGTGCAGTATTACGCGCTGCTGCGTGAGCAGGCCGGGCGCAGCGGCGAGTCGCTGCACACCGCCGCCGCCACCGCGCGCGAGCTGTACCGCGAACTGAAGCAACGCCACCCCTTCACGCTGCCGCCGGAGCTGCTGCGCGTAGCAGTGAACGCCGAGTTCGCCGAGTGGGCCGCCCCGCTCGCCGACGGCGACACTGTGGTGTTCATCCCGCCGGTGGCCGGCGGCTAGCCCGAGGCGCCCCCGAGGGCGTGGCGGATGTGCCTCGAACCCGATGTGACGACATGACGCTTTTTCGCTTCAGCACCGAACCCATCGATCCCGCCGCGCTGCGTGCGGCGCTTACGAGCGCGGCTGCGGGCGGCTACAGCAGCTTCGAGGGCTGGGTCCGCGACCACAACGAGGGGCGGCGCGTGCGCCGCCTGGAATACGAGGCGTTCGAGGCGCTCGCCCTCAAGGAGGGCGAGCGGATCGTCAGCGAAGCGGTCGCGCGGTTTGGCGTCGAACGGGCCGCCTGCGTGCATCGCCTCGGAGCGCTCGAGATCGGCGAAACCGCGGTCTGGGTCGGCGTCGCGGCGCGGCACCGCCACGAGGCGTTCCTCGCCTGCCGCTACATCATCGATGCGGTCAAGCACCGCGTACCGATCTGGAAGAAGGAACACTACCTCGACGGGGACTCCGGCTGGGTGAACTGCGAGCGCTGCGCGGCGGGCGCCGAGCCGCTCGCCGAGGCCGGCGCCCGCGCGCCGGCGCATCGGCACCGCCACGAGCACGAACACACGGCCGCGCGGCATTCCGAGGCGCACCGTGCGCCGGCTCCGGACTATTCGCGCCAGATGGTGCTGCCGGAGGTCGGCGCGGCCGGCCAGGCGCGGCTCGGGCGGGCCGCGGTGCTGATCGTCGGCTGCGGCGGGCTCGGCGTGCCTGCAATGAGCTATCTCGCTGCGGCGGGGATCGGCCGGCTGGGCCTGGTGGATGCCGATGTGCTGGAAGCATCCAACCTGCACCGCCAGCCGCTCTACGCGCTCGGGGACGCCGGGCGCCCCAAAGTCGATCTCGCCGCCGAGCGGTTGCGCGCGGTGAATCCCGCCCTCGACGTTCGGACCTATCGCACCCGGCTCGACCCGGACAACGCGTCCGACCTCATTGCCGGGTACGATATCGTCATCGACTGCACGGACACCATCGCGAGCAAGTTGGCGCTGAACGACGCGTGCGTGCGCTCCGCCCAGCCGGCAGTGTTCGCCAGCGTGTATCAGTACGAGGGACAGCTGCAGGTGGTGCGGCCGGGGCAGGGACCCTGCCTGCGCTGCGTCTGGCCGGAAACGGCCCGCGACGGCCTGGTCGGCGCCTGCGCGGAAGCGGGCGTGCTCGGACCGGTTCCCGGCGTGCTCGGTACTCTGCAGGCGCTCGAGGCGCTGAAGGTGCTGCTCGGGCTGCCCGGGCAGCTCACCGATGCGGTGTTGATGGTGGATCTGCTCACCCTGAACGTGACCCGCCTGCGCGCCCGGCGCGCGCCGGACTGTCCCCGGCACGCCGCGCGCGGCGCAGGCACTCTGCCGAGCGCGGACGCGGGGAGCGTGGAGATCGAGTTCGATTCGCTGCACACGGCGCTCGCGGCGGGCTACACCCTCATCGACATTCGCGAGCCGGCCGAGTGCGCGCGCGAGCCGGCCCCGGGCGCGGCCGTCAGCGCGATTTCGCTCGCGCAGCTGCTCTACGGCCCGCCGCCCGCCTCGCTCTCGCAGCGCTGCCTGCTGATCTGCTCAAGCGGCGTGCGCAGCCTCGCGGCCGCGAGCGAGCTGCGCGCCAGGGGCCATGCGCACGTGTTCTCCCTGCGCGGAGGGCTGGCCGCGCTCGCGCGCGCCGCTACGGCCTGACCTGGCCGGCGCCGCGCACAATGTACTTGTAACTCGTCAACTGTTCGACACCGACCGGTCCGCGGGCGTGGAAGCGCGCGGTGGAGATGCCGATCTCCGCCCCCAGGCCGAACTCGCCCCCATCGGCGAACTGCGTCGAGGCGTTGTGCAGCACGATGGCGCTGTCGACCCGCTGCAGAAAGCGCTCGGCGGTGGCCTGATTCTCAGTCACGATCGATTCGGTGTGCGCCGAGCCGTAGCGGCCGATATGCGCGATCGCCCCGTCCACGCCATCGACCACCTTTGCCGCGATGATCGCATCGAGGTACTCGGTGTACCAGTCCTCCTCGCTCGCCGGCCGCACGCGCGGGTCGGCGCTTTGCACGGTCTCATCGCCGCGCACCTCGCAGCCGGCATCGAGCAGAGTACGCACCACGGGGGTCATGTGCGTCGCGACACACGCCCGATCGATGAGCAGCGTCTCGGCGGCGCCGCAGATGCCGGTGCGGCGCATCTTCGCGTTGAGCGCGATGGCCTCGGCCATGCGCACGTCGGCGTCCCGATCGATGTACACGTGACAGTTGCCCTCGAGATGCCCTATCACCGGCACCCGCGCCTCCTGCCTGACCCTCGCGACCAGACTCTTGCCGCCGCGCGGCACGATCACGTCGAGATATTCGGTCATGCCCGAGAGCATGTAGCCGACCGCGGCGCGATCGGTGGTCGGCACCAGCTGGATGCACTCGGCCGGCAGTCCCGCGCCGCGCAGCCCCTCGGTCAGGCAGGCGTGAATGGCGACGTTCGAGTGGCGGCTTTCGGACCCGCCGCGCAGAATCACGGCGTTGCCCGACTTCAAGCACAACGCGCCGGCGTCGGCCGTGACGTTCGGGCGGCTCTCGTAAATAATTCCGATCACCCCGAGCGGTACGCGCACGCGCTGGATCTTCAGTCCATTCGGGCGCTGCCATTCGGCCATGATGGTGCCGATGGGGTCCGCAAGCCTCATGACGGCCTCGATGCCGCCCGCCATCGCCTCGAGCCGCTCGGCGTTGAGCGCCAGGCGATCGAGCAGCGCGCCGCCGAGTCCGGCGGCGCGGGCGGCGGCGAGGTCATGAGCATTGGCGCTCAGAACCTCGCCCGCCTGCGCGCGGATCGCGTTCGCGGCGCGGCCGAGCGCCTCGTCCTTCACGGCGGCAGTGGCGCGCGCCAGCACCGCCGCGGCGGCCACCGCATCGCGGCCCATGCGCTCCATCGTCTCGCCAAGCCCAGAGTTTGAGTTCGCGCTCATGTCGGTGAGGACTGCAACAGTACCAGATCGTCGCGATGAATCAGCTCATCGCGGCCGCGGAATCCGAGGATGTCCGGAATCTGAGCCGACTGGCGGCCGATGATCTTCGCCGCGTCGCTGTCGCTGTACGCGATGATGCCACGGGCCACTTCGATGCCCTCCGGCGTCAGAACGCTCACCGTGTCGCCGCGCTCGAACTGCCCGCGTGCACCAGTCACTCCAGCGGGCAGCAGGCTGCGGCCGGCAAGCAGCGCGCGCAGCGCGCCGTGATCGATGGTCAGCGCGCCGGCCGGCCGCAGCGTCCCGGCGATCCACTGCTTGCGGGCCGTCGCCGGACTCGCGCCCGGCAGGAACCAGGTGCAGCGCGCCCCCTCCTCGAGACGGCGGACCGGATGGCGCGGGTGCCCGGCCGCGATGCACATGCGGCAGCCGGCGGCCACCGCGATCCGCGCGGCGAGCAGCTTCGTAGCCATGCCGCCGGAGCCGACCCCGGAGGCCGATCGGCCGCCCATCGCCTCGATTTCAGGGGTGATTTGGCGAACTTCGTCGATGAACTGCGCTCTCGGATCGCGGTTCGGGTCGGCCGTGTAAAGGCCATCGACATCCGAGAGCAGGATGAGACAGTCGGCGCCGGCCATCTGTGCCACGCGCGCGGCAAGTCGGTCGTTGTCCCCGTAGCGGATCTCAGCCGTGGCAACCGTGTCGTTCTCATTGATGACGGGCAGAGCACCGAGGGCCAGCAAGGTCTCGAGTGTGGCACGCGCGTTGAGGTAGCGCCGGCGCCGCTCGCTGTCCTCGAGCGTCAGCAGCACCTGAGCGACCGTCACCTGGCGGCTCTCGAGCAGTTCCTTGTAGGCGTGCGCCAAGCGGATCTGGCCGACGGCCGCGGCGGCCTGGCTTTCCTCGAGTCGCAGCGGTCCCTTGGCGAGCGAGAGCTGCCTGCGCCCGAGCGCAATGGCCCCCGATGACACCAGGATGACCTGCTGGCCCCGGCGGCGCAGCCGCAGGAGGTCCTCGACGAGGCTCTCGAGCCAGGCGCGATTGATGCGACCACTGCGCCCCTCGACCAGCAATGCCGAGCCGACCTTAACCACGATGCGCCGTGCCTTGGCCAGAGGAGAGTCCGCTTGCAGTCGGGTGGACATGCGAAAACTATACGTGCGGCGAATCGTTCGCGCGAGCGCGGCTCGGCCGTGCGTTGCTCCCGGCCAGCGCAACCCCTAAACTTGCGCGGCCGCCAAGTGAGAGGACCCCATCGGTGAGCAGAGATTACGAACCGGTTCCCGGCCAGTGGTACGAGAACCTTGAAGAAGACGAATCCTTCCGCGTACTCAAAGTGGACGAGGATGCCGAGCTGGTCCAGATCGAGCACCTCGACGGCGAGATCGAGCAGCTCGACCTGGAAACCTGGCACGAGATGGACCTCGAGGAGACCGAAGAGCCCGAGGGCTGGGCCGAGCCCGAGGATGAGGATGAGGACGAAGAAGAAGAGGACGAGGACTGGGACGAGGACGAGGAGGACGACGAGGACGAGGACGAGGACGAGGATGAGGACGAGGATGAGGACGACTGGGACGACGACGATGAGCGCGAGGAGTACTGAGTCTGCCCCGCGTGTCGCCCCGGTGTCGCTGCGCCCCGTGCGTGCGTCCTGTGACGCGCCTCGGCGCTGAGGCTCGAGCGGCTGCGGCGCGCCCGCCGGCGCTTCGCCGGAGGCTCGAGCGGCTGCGGCGGCCATGAATCACGACGTCGCGGCGAGCTGGCTGCACGAGAAGGAATCCGCCTGGCTGTACCGTCACGTCGCCGCTGCGCAAAGCGATCCGCACCACCGGCGCCTGTTCGAACAGCTGGCCGCCGCCGCCGAAGAGCAGGCGCAGCGCTGGGAGGAGTCTGCGCGCCGCTCGGGCGGATCGCTCACACTCGAGTTCCAACCTTCGGCGCGCGCCCGCGTGGTGGCCCGCCTGGTCCGCTGGTTCGGGCCCCGTGCACTGCGCTCCGTGCTGGCCGCCATGAAGCTGCGGGGCCTCTCGGTGTACAGCGGCCCGGCCGTGCCCGGCCACGACATGCCGACCACGCTGTCGGAGGTCGGAGCACGGCATCGTGGCGGTCTCGGCGGGAACCTCCGGGCGACGGTGTTCGGCGTCAACGACGGTCTGCTCGCCAATGCCAGTCTGGTCATGGGCATCTCGGGGGCGAGCAACGCCTCCGGTTGGGTGCTGCTCACGGGCGTCGCGGGGCTGCTGGCCGGCGCTCTGTCGATGGCGGCCGGCGAGTACGTCTCGGTGCGCTCGCAGCGCGAGATGTACGAGTACCAGATTGCGCTCGAGCGCGCCGAAATCGCCGAGTACCCCGAGGAGGAAGCCGAGGAGCTGGCGCTGATCTACGCCGCTCGCGGCATGCCCCTGCCGCAGGCCCGGGAGGTCAGCCAGTCGCTGCTCTCCCGCCCCGAGCACGCCCTGGATGTGCTCGCCCGCGAGGAACTCGGGCTGAGTCCGGAGCTGCTGGGCTCGCCCTGGGGCGCGGCCTGGGCCTCCTTTCTTTCCTTTGCCTTGGGCGCTGCGGTGCCGCTGGTGCCCTTTTTGGCGGGCAGCACCGGCGGTGCAGCCATCGTAGCGGCCGCAGCCCTGACCGCCGCAGCGCTGTTCATCGTGGGTCTGGCGATCAGCCTGTTCACCGGCCGGCACGCGCTGCGCGGCGCGCTGCGCATGGTGCTGATCGGCGGCGCGACCGGGCTCGTAACCTATCTGCTCGGCCGCGCGCTCGGCGGGGTGCTGCACTGAGCCGCAGGGTGTTTTGCGCGGCGGGCTCCGTGAGGCATAGTCCGTTGCCGATGGACGTCTTTCACTGCCCGCGGGCGAGCCGATGAGCGCTCCCGCACCGCCGCTGCTCGAGCGCCTCGCCCGCGTTGTCGGGCCGGGCCGCCTGCTCACGGCCGATTCGGACCTGGCGCCCTTTCTGACCGACCACCGTGAGATTTACCACGGCCGCGCATTCGCCGTCGCACAGCCTGACACGGCCGGCCAGGTCGCGGAGCTCCTCGCCGTGTGCAACGCGCACCGCATCGGCGTCGTCCCCCAGGGCGGCAACACCGGCTATTGCGGCGGCGCCACTCCGGATGACAGCGGCGCTCAGCTCGTGATCAGCCTCGCACGGCTGAACCGCATCCGCGCGGTCGATGCGCTCAACGACTCACTGATCGGCGAAGCCGGCTGCCTGCTCGCCGACGTACAGCGTGCGGCGCAGGCCGCGCAGCGCTTCTTCCCGCTCAGCCTCGGCTCCGAGGGCAGCTGTCAGATCGGCGGCAACCTCTCGACCAATGCCGGCGGGGTGCACGTGCTGCGCTACGGCATGATGCGCGATCTGGTGCTGGGGCTCGAGGTGGCGCTCGCCGACGGCCGGCTGCTGTCCTCGCTCACCCGGCTGCGCAAGGACAACACCGGCTACGACATCAAATCGCTGTTTCTCGGCGCCGAGGGCACCCTCGGCATCATCACCGCCGCGAGCCTCAAGCTCTTTGCGCGCATCCGCGCGACGGCGACCGCGTTCGCGGCGGTGCGCGATCCGGGCGCGGCCGTCGAGCTGCTCGCCCGGCTGCGCGAGGCGAGCGGCGAGCGGGTGAGCTCCTTCGAGCTCATTCCGCGCATCGCGGTGGAGCTGACCACGCGGCACATCCCGGGCGTGCGCGACCCGCTCGACGCTGCCCACGCGTGGTATGTGTTGTGCGAGCTGACCTCAGCACGCGCGGCGGACCCGTGTGATGCGATGCTGACCGAGTGCCTCGAGCCGGCGCTCGAGGAGGGCCTCGTGGAGGATGCCGTCGTGGTGCGCAATGAACGCGAACGATCGGCCCTGTGGAAACTGCGCGAGACCATCCCCGAAGCGCAGCGGCGCGACGGCGCGAGCCTCAAGCATGACATCTCCGTCCCGGTGGCGGCGATCCCGGCGTTCATCGAGCGCGCCGGTCAATGGGTGCGCGATCACGTGCCCGAAGGCCGGCTGGTCTCCTACGGCCACGTGGGCGACGGCAATCTCCACTTCAACATCAACCAGGCGAGCACAACCGACCGCACCGCGTTTCTCGCGCGTGGGGAGACTGTCAAGCGCGCGATCCATGACCTGGTGCGCGAGTTCGACGGCAGCATCAGCGCCGAGCACGGCATCGGTCGGCTCAAGGTCGCCGAACTCGAGCGCTACGCGCCGCCGGTGGAGCTGGAACTGATGCGTGCGGTGAAGCACGCCTTCGATCCCAACGGCATCCTGAACCCGGGCAAAGTGCTGCGGGAGCAGCGGTGAGCCGGCCCGTGCCGCCCGCCCGTCGCCCGAGCCTTGCGGTCCGGCTGCTCGCGACCGCGGCGCTCGCGAGCTGGCCGCTGCCGTTCTGGTGTGTCGCGCTGCGCATCGGAGCGGCGGCGCTGGCGGACACCGTGCTGCCGCTGCTGCTCGCCCTCGGTGCGCTCTCCCTGACGCTGCGCCTGCTGCTGCACCGGCGCCGCGGGGACTTCGGCATCTTCTTCCCCGACACGCGCGATCAGCGTGGCACTGTGGGCTCGATCCGCGTGAATGCGGCGCTGCTGCTGATTTTCAACCTGGGGGCCGCATGGTTCGTGCTGCACAATCCGCTCTCCAGGACCACCACCATCGTGATGCTGGTGTTGACCACGGTCTCGGCGATGAACCTCGCCGATGAGTCCTGGATGGCCCGCGGCCGCCGGCTCGCCTCGCGTTCCTGAGGAACGCGCGCCGCGCGGCTTGACGCCGGCGACCGAATTGAGGAGACTGCCCGCCACGTGCTGGTTCCCCGGCTCTCGCCGGGGAGGCAAGAGGGAACGCGGTGAGACTTTAGACGAGTCGATGCCGCGGCTACCCCCGTAACTGTAAGCGGCGAGTCCGCGTCCAACATGGCCACTGGGAATACTGGGAAGGCCGGACGCACGATTACGACCCGCGAGCCAGGAGACCTGCCAGTGCGGTCACCCAACCGGTGGGCGGGGAGCACCATACGGAGCGGTCAATCGCAGCGGTGACACTGGAGCCGGTGCGCGGACCGTGGGATCGACGTTCCACGCAGAGTGATGCAAGAGGCGTGTGCGGCGCAAAAGCTCGGCACGCGGACTGTGCGCTCGATGATGCCATGCGCATCGGCTGTCGTTGCCACGCCCCCGACGGGGGCACCGCTACGGAGCATTGCGATGCGATTGATGCCGATTCCGCCTCCCGCCTCTGCACTTTTCCGCCTCACGCGCACACCGGCGAGCCGCACGCCGGCCGCCGGCGCGCGAGGCGCCCCGGCGATGCTGGTGTGCCTGGCCGCTGCCGCCGTGCCGGTCGTCGCCGCGGCGGCGCCGGGCACGGTGCCGACCGTAGTCATATCGGCGGCCACGTTCCCCCAGACCCTGGCCCAGGCGCTGCCCAGCGTGAGCGTGATCACCCGCGAGCAGATCGAGACAAGCGGCGTGCAGAACCTGACGACGCTGCTGCAACGGCTCGCCGGCGTGCAGATCACTTCCAACGGGGGCCCGGGACAGCCGGCCACGACCTACCTCGAGGGCTTCGGCGGCATCGACGCGGGCGTGCTGGTCCTCGTCGACGGCGTGCCGATCACGCCCCAGGACGCCTCCGGCGGCAGCAACTACCTGGAGAATCTCACCACCGACCAGATCCAGCGCATCGAGGTCATTCACGGCAACGTGTCGGCGATCTACGGCTCGGGGGCCATCGGCGGGGCGATCCTGATCACCACGCGCGAGGGTGGCCGCAAGAGACAGGCCGAAGTCTCCCTGAGCGCGGGCAGCCGCAACACGGCCACGGTCTCGGCCAACGCCAGTGGACAGATCGATCACACCCGCCTGCAGATTGGCGTCAGCCGCTACACGACCGCCGGCATCCCCTCGATCAACCCGGCGCAAAGCACCCTCGTCACCTCCAACAGGTCCGACGGCTACCACAACCTGACGGTCAATGGATCGCTCGTGCAGGACCTCGCCGCCCACCAACAGCTCGGGGCGCGCGCATTCCTGAGCGACGGACGCTATACTTACGACAACGACACCTCCGGCGGACGCACCCGACAGTCGCTGCTGCAGCTGTTCAGCGACAATCGCCTCGGCTCGATCTGGACCTCGCACCTGAGCCTCTCGCGCGAGCGCACCGAAAACATCAATCTCGGCAGCTACCCCGAGACGTTCCGCTCGACCAATCTGGATGTGCTGTGGCGCAACGTGGTCCGGCTGTCGCAGGGCTGGACGCTGACCGCGGGCGCGACTCATCAGCACCAATCGGTTACGAGCACCGGGCAGGGCGGGATCCCGAGCACCTCGCGCGGCCTCACCGCGGTGTTCGCCGGCCTTGACGGCTCGCTCGGCGGCAACGAGCTGCAGCTCAATGTGCGCCACGACCAGATCGACGGCTACACGGGCAACGAGAACACCTTCTTCGCCGGCTACGGGCGCGCCCTGGGCCACGGATTGAAGGCGATCGCCAGCTACGCCAGCGCGTTCAACGCGCCCCCGCTCGGCTACCTTTACTACAACAGCCCCTACTGGGCCGCCAATCCGCGCCTGAAGCCCGAGTCGGCGCACACGGTCGAGGCGGCGCTGCAGTGGTCGAAGGCATTGAACGACGTGCGCGTCACACTCTTCCAGACCACCGGCAGCGACCTGTGGGGCTATGGCACGACACCCGGCGGGCTGACGCAGTTTCAGAACATCGCCCGGACCCGCACCCGTGGTCTGGAACTCAGCGCCCGCGGCGCCTGGCGGCGATGGAGCTACGAGGCGAACCTGACCCTGCAGCAGCCGCTCGCCCTCAGCAACCCCGGGCATCCGACCCTGCAGCGCCTCGCGCGCAGCATCGCCAACGTCAGTCTCGAGTACGACTTCGGGCGCGTATCGACCGCTCTGGCCGTTCATTACACCGGTCCCCGGCCGGACGTCACGTACACGCCGACGTTCACGACCCTGCCCGTGACGCTCGGCAGCTATGCCACCGTGACGCTGACCGCGGGCGGACCGATCAGCGCCAGCTGGCGCTGGAGCGTGCGCGCCGAGAACCTGCTCGACAAACGATACGAGACCGCCTACAGCTACAATTCGGTGCCCTTCGGGCTGTTCGTGGGCCTGACGTGGCGGCCGCTCGGTCCGTGAGTCAAGCCACTCGGCGCGTGCTCCGTCCGATGGGCTGCCAGAGCGCCGCCGACACGGTACAATGAAAATGTGAGGTCCAATATGCATCAGCACAGATCATCCGCATCCTGGGGTGCCCGCGCGGCGTGGCTGGCGGCATTCGTGCTCGCCACGACGCTGTTCACCGCCGGACTGACCTGCGCGGTCCCGCTGGTCGCGTTCGCCGCGATCTGCGCCCTGCGCCAGCGCCGCGGGCAGGCGCTGCTCTCCATGGGGCTGCTGTGGCTCGCCAGCGAACTGATCGGCTTCACGCTGCTCGGCTTCCCGGTCGGAGCGGTGGCGTTCGGCTGGGCCGCGCTCGTCGGCGCGGCGTTGCTCGCGGCCACGTGGGCGGCGGGCTCGGTGGCGCGCCGTGTCCCGCGCACCGCGGGCCTCTTGGCCACGTTCGCGACCGCGCTTGCCGTCTACGAGAGTGTGCTGTGGGCCGTCAGCCGGCTCGTCGGTGCGGCCGCGGGCGCGTTCACTTCAGGCATCCTGACCCAGGTCCTGGTCCTTAACGCCGTGACGTTCGCCGCTCTGCTGCTCGTCGGTGCGCTCACCACGCGCGCCGCCGGCCTGCCAGCGCGCTCGAAGGCGCAGCCGCAGCGGCGGACGGCCTGACGCCGACCCGTCTCGCGCAGCGCAGTTAGGTCCGCGTGGGCCTGCGCAGCCGCACGAGCCCTTCCTGCGCCGTGCTCGCGACCAGCCTGCCGTCGCGCCCGTACACCTCGGCGCGCGCGAAGCCGCGCGCGCCGGAGGCGCTCGGGCTCTCGACCGCATACAGCAGCCAGTCATCGACGCGCAGCGGCCGGTGAAACCACATGGCGTGATCGATGCTCGCCATAACCAGCGCGTCGCTGAACGAGGTCTTGCCGTGCGGCAGCGTCGCCGTGTCGAGCAGAAAATAGTCCGACAGATACGCGAGCAGCCGGCGGTGCAGGCTCTCATCGTCGGGCAACCGGTCGACCGCCCGGAACCACACCTGACGCGCCGGCGGCGCGCGGCCTGCCAGCAGGAACTCCATCGGCTGCACCAGGCGGAACTCGAAGGGCCGCGGCCGCTCGAGAAAGCGCCGCACGGCCTGCGGCAGACGCTCGAGCAGCTGCGGCGGCGGGCGGCTCGAGTCGGGCAGCGACTCCGGCGGCGGCACCTGCGGCATCTCGAGCTGATGATCGAAGCCCTCCTCGACGATCTGGAACGAGGCGGCCATGTTGAATATGGGCGCGCCGTGCTGAATGGCCACCACGCGGCGGTTGCAGAAGGCGTGCCCGTCGAGGCTGCGGTCGACCTGGTACACGATCGGCGCGCTGAAATCGCCGCGGCGCAGGAAGTACGCGTGCAGCGAGTGCACGATACGCCCCTCGACCGTGGCGGCGGCCGCGGTGAGCGCCTGCCCGAGCACCTGGCCCCCGAAGACCTGGGGGCTGCCGATGTCGCGGCTCTCGCCGCGAAACAGATCGAGTTCGAGCCGCTCCAGATCGAGGAGCTTGACCAAATCGGCGAGCCGAGGATCCATCGGGTGTGCCTCCGCCGCGCCGCCGCTCAGTCGGGAACGCCGAGCCGCTGATGCATGATGGGGCTCGTGGTCGTGTACTGCAGAAACTGGCGCTTCTCGGGGTACAGATGGTGCTGGATCCCGAAGGCGGCGAGCGCCGCCTCGTGAAAGCCCGAGAGAATGAGCTTCTTCTTGCCGGGATAGGTGTTGATGTCACCGACGGCGAAAATACCCGGCGCGCTCGTCTGGAATCGCTCGGTATCGACCTTGAGGGCGCGCTTGTCGAGCTCGAGTCCCCACTCGGCGATGGGCCCGAGCTTCGGGTGCAGTCCGAAGAACACAAGCAGCTGCTCGGCCGCGAGCGCCTCGGTGCCGCCGTCGGGCTTCTTGACGTGCACCCCGGTCAGGCGAGCCCCCTCGGTGATCAGTGAATGCGGCAGCGCCTCGCAGCAGCGCATGCGCCCGACGGCGACGAGCTCGCGCATCTTGGCCACCGAGGCCGGGGCGGCGCGGAATTCGGCGCGGCGGTGCACCAGCGTCACGCTCTTGGCCTTCGGCACCAGCTCGAGCGTCCAGTCGAGCGCCGAGTCTCCGCCGCCGAAGATGACAATGTGCCGGCCGGCAAGCGCGGCGGCCTCCTTGACGCGATACTGAATCGCGCCGCCCTCGAACGCCTCGGCCCCTTCGATGCCGATGCGGCGCGGTTGGAACGAACCGACGCCCGCGGCGATCACCACGGCACCGGCGTTGAAGCGCGTGCCAGCGGCGGTGCTCACCTCGAAGCGCCCGTCCGCGCGGCGCACGAGCTGCGTGACCTCCTGGCCGAGATGGAACTGCGGATTGAACGGTTTGATCTGCTCGAGCAGCCGGTCGATCAGCTCCTGCGCGCCGCAGACCGGCAGCGCCGGAATGTCATAGATGGGCTTGTCGGGGTAGAGCTCCGTGCACTGCCCCCCGGGATGCGCCAGCGAGTCGACGACGTGCGCGCCGATCCCGAGCAGGCCGAGCTCGAACACTTGAAACAGCCCGCAGGGTCCGGCTCCGACGATCAGCGCCTCGACATCGATCGGCGCGCCCCCTTCAGGCGCTGCGCTGTGCTCGCTCATGTGGCTCACTTCGCCCCCATCGGGTGCAAAGCCGCCATTCTACAGAGCTTCAGAGCGCGCCGCGCCGCTAGGCGCGGCCCGCGTTCGAGTCCGTCGGCGTATGGAAGTACTCGCTCTCGGCGGCCAGCTGCTCGATCAGGCGCTTCAGCTCAGCCATGCGACCCTCGGCCGTGCTGATCGGCATGCAGTCCTGGCAGCGCGGGTCGCCGCAGGGTTGGCGCGAATAGAGCCAGTACTGCAGCGCCCCGGCGAGCAGCCCGTCGGCGATGTCCCACAAATCAGCGTCGCGGTCCTTGTCCGCGATCTTGTTGCCCAGATCAACGGCCTTGGTGAATGCGGAATCGAACGTATCAGCGATTTCGGTCATGGGCCCTCTTCTCCCATATATCGCTAGTATACGGCAATAGGTCGTGGCAACGCCCGGCCCGGCCGGGCACGACGGCCCGCTCCAGGTCAAGCCCCAGCGTCCGGCCCCACCGCGCGCATGAACCCGTCGCGGGCGCGCACGCCGATGTCGGGTTGATCCGTAAAGAACCCATCGATACCGGCAGCGAGAAAACGGCGGATCTCGTGCTCGAGATCGCCCCGCTCGTGCGCCGGTCCCGCGGTGCGCGCCTCGACCGGCAGAAACGCGTTCTCCGCGCGGAATGTCCAGGGAATGACTTTGAGGCCGTGCGCATGGCTGTCGGCGACGAGCCGCGTGGGACGCATGAGCCGTCCGTCCGCATCGCGCGCGATCACCAGGGACTTCTCCGGCCCGACCGCCGCAGCATAGGTGGCCACCTCGGCGAGCCCCGCCGGTGTGGTGAGCTGCGCAAAGGTGCGCGCCTCACCCGCCGCGCGCGCCTCGTACGGGGCTCCCTCGGCCTCGATCAGCTGCACCAGCGGCACGCCCGTGAGGGTGCTCAGCGTGCGCAGGATGCCGGTCTCGAACGATTCGATGAACACCCCCGCAGCGGGCGCGGCGCAGCCGTGCGCCTCGAGCACCCCGAGCAGCGCTTCGGCCATGGGCAGACCGCACGCCGCGAAGTGACTCGGGTGCTTCAACTCAGGATACAGGCCGATGGGCGGTGGCGCCGGCCGGCCGAGCGCGGCGGCGCGCGCGGCGCGTTCGCGGCCGGCCTGCTCGCGCAGCAGCAGGATCTCCTCGAGCGTCGCGATCTCGAGCTGCCCGTCGAACCGGCTGTTGTGCGGGCGCAGCGCCGGGATGCGCTCGCGGGCGCGCAGGCTCTTCAGCTCCTCGAGCGTGAAATCCTCGCTGAACCAGCCGGTGACCGGCTTGCCGTCGATGCGTTTGGTGACCCGGCGGGCGGCGAAGCGGGGATGCTCGGCCACATCCGTTGTGCCGCCGAGCTCGTTCTCGTGACGCGCCACGAACACCCCGTCCCGCGTCATGACCAGGTCCGGCTCCAGGGCGTCGGCGCGCTGCTGCAACGCGAGGTCGTAGGCCGCCAGGGTGTGCTCCGGCAGGTAGCCGCTCGCGCCGCGGTGAGCGATGACGACGGGCATGGACATCAGGCAGTTGCTACACTCGGCGGGTGCTGCTCACCGAACATGACATTTATCTGTTCCGCGAAGGGACGCACGGCCGGGCCTACGAGAAGCTCGGCTCGCACCCGCTGCCCGCGGGCGAGGGCCGTCCGGCGGGCACGCGCTTCGCCGTATGGGCGCCGAATGCCGCCTCGGTCTCGGTCGTCGGCGATTTCAACGGCTGGAACGGCCTCGCTCATCCGCTTGTGCCACGCCCCGACTCCTCGGGCATCTGGGAAGCGTTCGTGCCGGACCTCGGCGCAGGCACACTGTACAAGTATCACATAGTCTCCCGCCAGGAGGGCTACACGGTCGACAAGAGCGACCCGTTCGCCTTCCACTGCGAGACCCCGCCGCGCACCGCCTCGGTGGTGTGGGATCTCGCCTACGCGTGGGGCGATGCCGAGTGGCTGGCCCGGCGCCCCGAGCGCAATGCGCTCACAGCCCCCTGGTCGATCTACGAGCTGCACCTGGGCTCGTTCCGGCGCGTCCCCGGGGACGGCAACCGGCCGCTCACCTACCGCGAGCTCGCCGAAGCGGTCGCCGCGCACGTCACCGACATGGGCTTCACGCACGTTGAGCTGCTGCCGGTGATGGAGCACCCCTTCTATGGCTCGTGGGGTTACCAGGTGACTGGATATTTCGCGCCGACCTCGCGCTACGGCACACCCCAGGACTTCATGTACTTCGTCGATTACCTGCACCAGCGCGGCATCGGCGTCATCCTCGACTGGGTCCCCTCGCATTTCCCGGCCGACCAGCACGGCCTCGCCTTCTTCGACGGCACCCACCTCTACGAGCACGCCGACCCGCGCCAGGGTCATCACCCCGACTGGAAGAGCTCGATCTTCAACTACGGCCGCTCCGAGGTGCGCAACTTCCTGCTGAGCAGCGCGCTGTTCTGGCTCGAGGCCTATCACGTCGATGCGCTGCGCGTCGATGCGGTCGCCTCCATGCTCTATCTCGACTATGCGCGGCGCGAGGGCGAGTGGATTCCCAACCGTTACGGCGGCCGCGAGAACCTGGAGGCGGTGGAGTTCATCAAGCAGATGAACCTGGCGGTGTACCGCGACCATCCCGACACCCACACCATCGCCGAGGAGTCGACCGCCTGGCCCATGGTCTCACGCCCGACCTACCTCGGCGGCCTCGGGTTCGGCATGAAGTGGAACATGGGCTGGATGCACGACACCCTGACGTACTTCACGGCCGATCCGGTGTACCGCAAGTTTCACCATGGGCAGATCACCTTCAGCCTCTGGTACGCCTTCAGCGAGAACTTCGTGCTGCCGCTCTCGCACGATGAGGTGGTGCACGGCAAGGGCTCGCTGATCGGCAAGATGCCCGGCGACGAGTGGCAGCGCTTCGCCAACCTGCGGCTGCTCTACGGGTACCTGTGGACCCACCCCGGCAAGAAGCTGCTGTTCATGGGCGGGGAATTCGCGCAGACCAGCGAGTGGCAGCACGAGCAGAGCCTCGAGTGGCACCTGCTCGAGTTCGCGCCGCACCAGGGGATACGGCAGTGGGTGCGGGACCTCAACCGCCTCTACCGGGCCACCCCGGCGCTCCACCAGCGCGACTTCAGCGCCGACGGGTTCGAGTGGATCGACTGCGACAACGCCGACGACAGCGTGATCGTGTATCTGCGGCGCGGCCAGGGTCCGCGCGAGATGGTCCTGGTCGCCTGCAACTTCACGCCCGTGGCGCGCGAGCATTATCGGGTGGGCGTTCCGCTCCCCGGCAAGTGGCTCGAGAGGCTGAACAGCGACGCGCCCGAGTACGGCGGCAGCGGCATCGGCAACCTGGGCGCGGCGGATGCGCAGCAGCACCCCTCGCACGGCCGACCGTATTCGCTTACCCTGAGGCTGCCGCCGCTGGCGGCGGTGGTGCTGACGCCCGAGTAGGCGAACGGCGCTTCCGGCGCGGTCAACGGATGGCCGTTGCGAGCGTTGCCTGTCTCAGCAGGGGCGATCCCCAAGGAGCGCGGCCCATGCGCAATTGGTTCAAACGGCTGCTCGGCGCGGCGCTGCTCACGGCACCGCTCGTGCTCGCGTCCTGCTCGGGCGTCCCGCTGCGCGAGCGGCAGGCCGCCGTGCTGCACCGCTACGAGGCCTACGCGGGCAAGCCGGTCAAGCAGATCCGGTGGGTCAACAACTACAAGCGCTGGTCGCCGATCGCGGCGAACAAGCTGCTGGTGTGGACCAACATCGAGCAGCCCTACCTGATGACGGTGTTCCCGCCCTGCACCGACTTGCTGTTCGCCCACGGCATCGGCATCACCTCGACGATCGACATCACGCAGGCGCGCTTCGATTTCGTCACGGCGGACGGCTGGAAGTGCATGATCGAGACCATCCAGCCCGTCGATTACCAGCGCATGCGGCAGGATGAGCGCAAGCCGCGCGGCGCGAGTCAGCGGTAGCCGCGCGCCTGCAGGTCAAAGAGCCGCGCGTACAGCCCATCGGCGCGCATCAGTTCGCCATGGCTGCCCTGCTCGAGAATGCGCCCGTGCTCGAGCACCACGATCTCATCGGCCATGCGCACCGTCGAGAAGCGGTGGGAGATGAGGATGGTCATGCGCTCGCGGGCGAGCTGACGGACGTGCTCGAAAACCTCCGCCTCGGCCTGCGCGTCCATTGCCGCGGTCGGCTCATCGAGCACCAGCACATCCGCGCTGGTGCGCATCAGCGCGCGTGACAGCGCCACCTTCTGCCACTGGCCGCCGGAGAGCTCGCGTCCGTCCTGGAACCACTTGCCGAGCTGAGTGTGGTAACCGGCCGGCAGCGACTCGATGAACTCGCTCGCGCGCCCCTTCGCCGCCGCCTCTCGCCAGCGCGCCTCATCCTCAAAGGCGCGCACATCGCCCGCGCCGATGTTGTGACCGGCTGGCAGCTGATAGCGCGCGAAGTCCTGAAAGATCACCCCGATGCGCTCGCGCAGCCGCTGCTCGTCCCACTCGGCAAGGTCCGCCCCATCGAGAAGGATGCGCCCCGAGGTCGGGGTATACAGGCGCGTCAGCAGTTTGATCAGCGTTGTCTTGCCCGAGCCGTTCTCTCCAACGAGCGCGAGGCTGCGGCCCGGGCGCAGATGCAGCGTGATGTGCTCGAGCGCCGGGCTGTCGGTGCCCGGATAGACGAAGCTGACGTCCTCGAAGCGGATGCCGTCTCCCGGCTGCGCACCGGCGCGCACCGTGCCGGGCGGCGGCGGTACGTAGGTCTCCAGATACTCGTACAGCGTCGAGAGGTAAAGGTTGTCCTCGTACATTCCGCCGATCGCCGCGAGCATCGCCGAGACAGCCGTTTGGCCCTGGCGGAAGGCCGCCACGTACCGGGTCATGGCCCCGAGGGTGATCAGCCCGCCGACGGCGCTCAACGCGATCCACGCATAGGCGGCGTACAGAGTGACGCTCGCCACCAGCCCGAGCAGAAAGCCCCAGCCGCCGCGGCGCAGGGTCAAGGCGCGGTCGGCCTTATAGAGCCGCTGAAAGATGTCCCGATAGCGCTCGAGCAGCCGGGGCCCGAGCCCGTAGAGCTTGACCTCCTTGGCGTAGTCCTCGCGCGCGAGCACGGTCTCGAGATAGGTCTGCATCCGCGTCTCGGGCGAGCGCCAGCGGAACAGCCGGAACGCGTCCCCGGAGAACTTCGCCTCGGCGATGAATGCCGGAACGCCGGCGACGAGCAGCGCGAGCACCGTCCAGGGCGAGAACGCCGCGAGCAGGAGCGCAAAGCTCACCAGCGAGATGATGTTGCGCGCCATGCCGAAGGTCTGCGTAACCAGGCTGACGGGCCGGGTGGAGGCCTCGCGGCGCGCCCGCGTCAACTTATCGTAGAACTCCGAGTCCTCGAAATGGCGCAGTTCCAGCGTCACCGCCTTTTGCAGGATCATCTCGTTGACGCGCTGTCCGAGCTGCACGCGCAGCAGCGAGCGTGCGAGCGTCAGCCCCCGCTCGGCGGCCGCGAGCGCCGCGACCAGCACCCCTTCGAGAATCACCCACTCGAGCACGCGGTGGATGCCTGCGCCATGGGCGTGCATCGCCGCCAGGACCGCATCGACGATCGAGCCGCCGACGTACGCCACCGAGACGGGCAGCACCCCGGCGAACAGCGTCAGCGCGGCAAAGAGGACGGTCAGATTCCGGTTGGTCGACCAGACCAGATCGAGCGCGTGGCGGCTGTAGCGGAACACGCCGAGGAAGGCGCGCAGCGTCAGCGCCTCGGGCGGCGGCGGAGCAGCCGGTCGGCGGGCGTGCGCGGTGGTCGACATTCAAACTGGAATTGGAGGCGCCGCCGGCCGATTGCAAGCGCCGCTCAGCGCGCCGGCCGGCGCCGCAGGTCCGCGAGGATCTCACGCGCGGCGTTGTGCCCGGGCGCGCCGGTGACCCCGCCGCCCGGATGAGTGCCCGAGCCGCACATGTACAGCCCCGCCAGCGGACCACGGTAGTGCGCATGGCCCAACACGGGACGGGCCGAGAAGAGCTGATCGAGGCTGAGCGCGCCATGGAAGATATCGCCGCCGATGAGCCCGAAGGTGCGCTCCAGATCGAGCGGGCTCATGATCTGCCGGCCGAGCACCGCGCGCTTGAAGTTCGGGGCGTAGGCATCGACGCTGTCGATCATCAGGTCGGCCACCGCCTCGCGGTGCGCGTCCCAGGACTGCCCGTTCGGCAGCTCAGGCGCAACGTGCTGGCAGAACAGGCTCGCCACGTGCGCCCCCGTGGGGGCGAGCGTGTCATCGAGCGTGGAGGGGATCACCAGCTCGATGATCGGCCGGCGCGACCAGCCGTGGGTGCGCGCGTCGAAATACGCCCGCTCCATGTAGGCGAGCGTCGGGGCGAGGATGATCCCGGCGGTGTGATGGTCGGCGACCCCGTGCGCGGGCAGGCAGCTGAACTGCGGCAGCTCGGCGAGCGCCACGTTCATGCGGAACGTGCCCGAGCCGCAGCGCCACCGCTCGATGCGCTCGCGGAAGTCCCCCGGCAGCGCCGCCGGGTCGAGCAGGCGCAGGTACAGCAGCCTCGGATTGACGTTGCCGATGACCACCCCGGCACGCACCGTCTCGCCCCTCTCGGTGCGCGCCCCAATCACCCTGCCCCGCTCCACGAGCAGCTCGCGGACCGGGCTCTCGAGGCGGATCTCGACCCCGCGGGACGCGCAGCAGCGCGCCATGGCCTGGGTGATCGCGCCCATGCCGCCGATGGCATGGCCCCAGGCGCCCTTGCGGCCGTTCACCTCGCCGAAGGCGTGATGCAGCAGCACGTAGGCGCTGCCCGCCGCATACGGGCTCGCGTAGTTGCCCACGATGCCGTCGAAGCCGTAGACGGCCTTGATCGGATCGCTCTCGAACCAGCCGTCGAGGTAATCGCCCGCGGAGCTCGCGAACAGCGTCAGCAGCTCGCGCCGCAGGGGCATCTCCAGGCGGCTCAGCCGCCCGCCCAGACGGGCGGTGCGCAGCAGCTCCGGCAGCGCCTCGCGCCAGCCGCCGTCGCCGACGTTCGGCGGGGTGAGCAGCACCAGCTCGCGCAGCACATCGGCGATCGCCGCGAGCCGCGCTGCATAGTCCTCGAGCCGCCCGGCATCGCGCGCCGAGAAGCGCGCGACCTGCGCGGCCGTACGACCCGCGCCGACGGCGAGGTAGCTCCCATCCTCGGTGGGCAGGAAATTCCCGAGGCGCCGCTCGACGATGCGCAGGCCGTGGCGCGCGAGCTGCAGATCGGCGATCACCCGGGGGTTGAGCAGCGACACCGTGTACGAGGCCACCGAGTTGCGGAAACCCGGATGAAATTCCTCGGTCACCGCGGCCCCGCCGGGCACGGCGCGTTGCTCGAGCATCGTGACGCGAAGACCGGCGGCGGCCAGATAGGCCGCGCAGACCAGGCCGTTGTGTCCGGCGCCGATGATCAGCGCGTCACAGTCGGGCTTGGTGGAAGGGCTGGCGCACATGAGTTTCCCCCGAAGACGATGCAGAGCTTGGGCGTGGCGGCATGATAGTGCGCCCGCCACCCGGACGGAATTCACCCGGCCTGGGGCGGGCCGCCTGTGCTATGATTCTAAGTCTTTGTCACCCGGCCGCGAGACGGCCCCGCGTTCCCCATGAGCCAGCCCATCCGCAACATCGCCATCATTGCGCACGTCGATCACGGCAAGACCACGCTCGTCGACTGCCTGCTGAAGCAGTCCGGGACGTTCGCCGCGCACGAGAAGCTCGCCGAGCGCATCATGGACTCGAACGACTTGGAGCGCGAGCGCGGCATCACCATCCTCGCCAAGAACTGCGCCATCGAGTACCGCGGCACGCGCATCAATATCGTCGATACGCCGGGACATGCCGACTTCGGCGGCGAGGTCGAGCGCGTGCTGTCGATGGTCGACGGGGTGCTGCTGGTGGTGGATGCGGTCGACGGGCCCATGCCGCAGACCCGCTTCGTTACGCGCAAGGCGCTCTCGCTGGGCCTGAAGGCCATTGTCGTGGTGAACAAGATCGACCGGCCGGGCGCCCGCCCCGACTGGGTCGTCGATCAGACGTTCGAGCTGTTCGACAAGCTCGGCGCGAGCGATGCGCAGCTGGACTTCCGGGTGATCTACGCCTCGGCGCTGCAGGGACGCGCGGGCACCGACCATGCCGCCCCGGGCAGCGACATGAGCGCGCTGTTCGATGCGATCCTCACCCACGTGCCGCCTCCGGCGGCTGATGAGGCGCTGCCCCTGCAGCTGCAGATCTCCACCCTCGACTACAACAGCTACGTCGGGCGGATCGGCATCGGCCGCATCCGCCGCGGCGTGATCCGTCCGGGCCAGAGCGTCGCCCTGCGCTACGGCACCTCGGATCGCGGCACGGCGCGCATCGGCCAGGTGCTGACCTTCACGGGACTGCAGCGCCACCCGGTCGAGGAGGCGTTCGCGGGCGACATCGTCGCGGTCACCGGCATCGAGGACGTCAACATCGGCCTGACGATCTGCGACAGCGAGTCCGCCGAGGGGCTGCCGCCGATCTGTGTCGATGAGCCGACGCTCGCCATGAACTTCCAGGTCAATACCTCGCCGTTTGCGGGCCGGGAAGGCAAGTTCGTCACCAGCCGGCAGCTGCGCGAGCGGCTGCAGCGCGAGCTGCAGAGCAATGTTGCCCTGCGGGTCGAGGACACCGAATCCCCGGATGTGTTCCGCGTCTGCGGGCGCGGCGAGCTGCACCTGACCATCCTCATCGAGACCATGCGCCGCGAGGGCTACGAGCTTGCCGTGTCGCGCCCGCAGGTCCTGACCCATGTGGTCGATGGCGAGGTGCACGAGCCGTTCGAGGCGCTCACCGTGGACGTCGAGGAGGCGCATCAGGGGGCGGTCATGGAAGCCCTCGGCCGCCGCCGCGGCGAGCTCACGGACATGGCCGTCGACGGCAATGGCCGCGCGCGCCTCGATTACCGCGTGCCTGCCCGCGGCCTGATCGGCTTTCAGGGCGAGTTCCTGACCCTGACGCGCGGCACCGGGCTGATGAGCCACATCTTCGACGGCTTCGCACCCGTCAAGGGCGAGATCCCGGACCGCCGCAACGGTGTGCTGGTGAGCAACGAGCAGGGCCAGGCGGTGGCCTACGCGCTCTTTAACCTGCAGGAGCGCGGCCGGCTGTTCGTCTCCCCGGGCGAGAAGCTCTACGAAGGCATGATCATCGGCATCCACAGCCGCGACAACGATCTGGTGGTCAACCCCATCAAGACGAAGAAACTCACCAACATCCGCGCCGCGGGCAAGGACGATGCGATACTGCTCACGCCGCCGATCGACCTGACACTGGAGTACGCCGTCGAGTTCATCGCCGACGACGAGCTGGTCGAGGTCACCCCGAGCTCCATACGCATTCGCAAGCGGCATCTGAAGGAGCAGGACCGGCGGCGCGCGCAGCGCGAGCCGGGCGCCGACCCCCAGGCCCTCATCGCCTGAGGGAGCGCTCCATGCGCGCCACCAGTGTCGATGGCGCGAGCTGCAGGACGCGCGAGAGTTTCACCAGAGTGGTGATGGTCGGCTGGCGGATGCCGCGCTCGATCTGACTGACGAACGTCCGATCGACGTCGGCGTACAGCGCCAGCTGCTCCTGCGAGATGTTCTGGCGCCTGCGCTCCTCGCGCAGGACCCGGCCGAACACCGCGGGAATCTGATTGACATTCGTGTGACGCGGCGCCTTCATGCCGACCTTGCGCTTGGCCCTGCGGGCGGCGCGAAGATGCGGCGTGCTGTGGGATTTGGTCCACGGGATATAGCCGACAAACCCCGCCCCGCTCGGCGCGCCGCACCCCTCTAACGCGCGCTCGCAACGGTCGGGCTGCATCGTTCCCGCACCGTGCTCAGACCTCCGGCCGTCCCGCGAGCCCGGCGCGGCTCGGGCGCTCAACTCGCGACGCCTCAAGGCGCGCGCGCCTCGGCGTACTTCGTAAGTCTCTGATAATACTGAGGCGTCGAACCCAACATTCCGCGCGTTGCGTTCTTACCACATCTGAAACCGCCTCGGCGCACCGCGGCCAAGCCCTTCATTGCGGCGCGCGCCACAGCTGCTATTGCATTGACATCATGACATCGATACCATTTGTTATCGATGTCATCGACCTTGCGAGGGATGACACCGAGTCTTTCAGCGGTATTTCGGGGGGGGAACCGCCGTGCTCCTTGTCGTTGGACCTGCATCCGCCGCAGCCGGATCGCCTTGCGCGAAGCCGTCCTCGGCGCGCGTCCGAACGCAGCACACGGCGTGGCGGCAGTGGACATGTCGATGTGACCTCGGTGCAACACCGGGGTGTGATGCCAGCCGCAGCACAGGGGCCGTCCAGTCCTTACGTGCGTATTCCACTCACGGAGACTCCTGTGTTGCCTCTGCGCGCGTCAGCCGGCGCGGCCAATCAGCCCTGACATCTTCAGCTATCCGATAGGAGGATTTTGCATGAGAGTGAACAAGAAGAAGGCGCCCCGCGCGGGCGTCGGCCCGGCAAGCCGTCCGGCGGCACGCAATGCCGCTGCGCCGCACAGCGTCGCCGCGGTGGTTGCCAGCATTCTCGGGGGGGCCGCCGTGCTCACGGCCTCCGGCACGGCCCTCGCCAAGCCGGCGCCCGCCAGGCCCGCCGCTGCGGCGACTCAGCCGGCCCAGTCGCTGCAAGAAGTCGTCGTAACCGCCACCGCGATGGCGGTGAAACAGCTGGATGCGAGCTACAACATCGTCGCGCTGTCCAGACATCAGATCGCAATGTCGGACCCGTCGAGTGCAGCCGAAATCTATAAACTTTCGCCCGGCGTTTGGCCGGAGGCCTCCGGCGGACAGACCGGCGTCAATATCGACGTGGCCGGCTTTCCGCTCGGCGGCGGCGATTCACCGTATTTCACGACCATGATCGAGGGTTCGCCCCTCTACGGCGCCCCGTATCTATCGTTCATGGACAACAGCTCGCTGATCCGCATGGACGACACGGTCAAACGGGTGGAGATTGTCCAGGGCGGCCCCAGCGCAATCTTCGGCCCCGGCCAGCCGGGTGCGACGGCCAACTTCATCCTGCGGACCGGCTCGAACCAGGCCAAAGGATCGGTGGGCGTCACTTACGGAACCCAGGGTCTGTACCGCATCGACGCGTTCGCAAGCGGCAAGCTGACTGACGGCTGGTACGGCAGCATCGGCGGCTTTTACCGCAAATCAAACGGTATCCGAAACCCTCAATATCCCGCCGACAACGGTGGGCAGCTGACGGTCACATTGAAGCATGATCTCGCCCATGGATCGATCATGTTCTGGGCCCGAACCCTGCACGACCATAATCAATGGGTCGCCGACTTCCCCTATACCGTGCACAACGGCTCGGTTGGGATCTATCCCGGCTTCAATCAGCTCGATTCCACCTACAACAGCTACCAGCTCGAGAATTTCCAAGTACCGAATCCGGCGTGCAACTGTTTCGAGAACGACAACATCAGCAAGGGCCGAGGCGCGGATCTGAACTATATCGGCTCGGCGATGCACGACCGATTGGGCAACGGCTGGTCGATCAGCAATAACTTCATCTTCGACGGCGGGCTTGTGCCGACGCACGCTCTGATCAACAACGGCAATCCCTCTACGCTGTCGTCGTTCATTTCGGGCTTGACCCTGCCCAGCATCCTGACCACCGGCATGGTGCAGGCCTCCTATGCCAACGGTCAGCCCGCGAACTTCAATCAAAGCGTGGTCACCCAGCAGGTCTGGTACGTGCAGAAGAAGATCCGGAGCTACATCGATGAATTTCGCGTAAACAAGGACCTCGGCTTCGGCAATACCGCGACCCTCGGCCTGTATCTGGCGCACTACACCATGAGCGACAACTGGTCGCTCAGCTCCAACGTGCTGATCACCAATCGGCCAAATGCGGCGCCCATCATCCTGTCCGCCGCCGCCGGTGGCAATATCTACCAGGTCACCAGCCCGCAAGGCATCGTGAGCGCCAACGGGGGTTATTACATCCTCCAGAACGGCAGCGCCACGAATATTGCCCCCTACTTTGCCGACCAATGGAAGGTTGACAAGTGGTTGTTCGACGCCGGGATCCGCATCGAGCACATCAACCTGTCTCAGGAGACGACCAACAGCTCGCCGGTTCAGATGGGAACCCCGTACGACCTGTGGGACAACGCGGTCGAATTGCCCAACGGCACGTGGTCGCATGGCCATGAAAACAACACCATGCCGACGTACTCCGTGGGTGCAAATTACCAGTTCAACAATCACATGAGCGCCTACGTGCGCGTCAACAACGGCGTGCTCTTCGAGAACTTCGACGCTGTTCGGTGCAACGTCTACAACGGATCGAACGGATGCCCGAGCAGAGTGCCCCTGCAAACGGTCCAGAACTACGAATTCGGCTTCAAGATTCAGAACCGCTGGACCTACATCAACGCATCGGTTTACCGCAAGACATTCAAGGGCATCGCGTACACTCCCACGAATGTCAATGACGTGCCGATCGGCCCGGCCTCCACCTATGGATCGACCTCCACCGGCGTGCGGCTCGTAGGCAGTGTCAGCCCCTTCGCGGCCAGTGATATCTCGGCCCTGAGGTCCTTCAGGATATCGCTCAACGGCAACTGGGAAGATGCTTATTACACCAACTTCCGCGGCTGCTTCCTGTACACAAACATCAACAATCAGACGGTCTGCGGCACGATCAACGGCAATCAGCTCGCGCGTCTGCCGAAGTATCAGTTCCGGATAAGCCCGAGCGACATACAGGCTTTCAGCTGGGGCACATTGACTGAGGAGTTGACGTACGAGGACATTGGCCTGCGCTTCCAGGACAACACGGGGTTGACGCCGTTGCCCGCCTATTACGACCTGGCTGCGGGCATCGATGCCATGATCGGTTCACACTGGGAGTTCCGCGTGCTCGGCTCCAACCTCACCAACCAGCTCGGGTTGACCGAGGGTAACGCCCGGTTCGGCGGCAACACGGTGCAGAACAACGTCGGTTTCGGCCGCTCGATCGTTGGCCGCGAAGTCAACATAATGGTCAAGTACCACTGGTAAGGCCACTGCGATTCTCCCCTCACGGCGACGTGAGGGGAGATTTTGGCCGTGTTGGGTACGCGATTGATAGCGACAGTCCAGCGCGCCAAAACTGAGAATTCCCTCGGCCGCGAGCAATGCCGGCTACGCGATTGGACTCGGCGGGCTGATCCGGGTCGCTCCGAGCAGCGTCGTTCGGCAAACGTTGCTGCCGAGTGCAATTGGCGGACCCCGCCTGCGTGAGCCTTCCTCGCGCCGGATAAGGCGAGGCGGGATGTTGCCGGCCCGGGCTCATCGGACGGCGGCGGCTGCGCCGCAAGAGCGCGAGGCGCGCGAGCCGCTGTGCGGGACCGCCGCCGCGTGCGAGAATCACCGGCTGCTGCGTCCCCTCGCGAGGTCCATTCGACGTGTCAGTTCCGGCTTCTGTCCTCGATGCGATGCGCGAAATCAGCGCACAGCTTCAAGCCGGCCAGTATCGCGCCGCGCACGATCAGCTCGGGCCGATCGTCGCGTCCCATCCCGGGTTCGCCGAAGCACAGCGTCTCCTGGCCGGCGTGAAACTCGTTCTCGGCGATGCAGCGGGAGCGGAGGCACTTCTGCGGCGTGCGATCGAGGTTGACCCGGCCTGGACCCCGAGCCTGACGATGCTTGGCGAACTCCTCCTCTCGAGCGGGCGTTCAGCCGAGGCGGAGGCGGTGTTGCAGCGCGCGCTGGCCGCAGGGTCACCCGATCCGCGCGCAGCGATGGTGCTGGCTCGCTGCTACAACGCCAGCGGCCGGCCGAGCCAAGCGCTCGCGGTGGCTGCACCGCTCTGCTCGCAGGGCCGGATGGATGCACAGCTCGCCACGCAGCACGTCAACGCGCTGATCGCCCTCGGCCGCCAGGCTGAAGCGGTCAAATACTATCGGGGCATCGCCGCTTCGGCCCCGGCCGATCCGGCGGCCGCTGAGGCGCTGGCCATCGCCCTGAATGCCGCGGGCGAGCACGGCGAGGCGGGCCAAGTCGCTCGCCGGGCCCTGTTGCACGGGCACAAGACGGCCGCGATCTTTCATTCTCTGGCGCGCAGCCTCATGGCCGACGGCGATTCCCGGGGCGCGGAAGCCGCCCTGCGCGATTGTCTGAGACTCGAGCCACGCCTGATCGAGGCGCACAACAGCCTCGCGCAGCTGGTCTGGGCGCGATGTGGCGACCTGGCGCAGGCGACGGAGCAGCTCGACCGCGCGCTCAGGACGTTTCCGAACGACGATGCGCTGTGGGGGGCCAAGGCGGCCATCCTGCAGGGAGCGGGCGACGCCCGTGGCGCTTACGCCTGCCTCGCGCCTCGGACACAGCGCGCGCAGGCACCGCCGTCCCTGGTGGTGCGCGCCGGTCTCGCGGCGCTCGAATTCGAGCCTGCCACGGCTCGGTCCCTCGCCGAGCGAGCATTGCAAACGATGCCGCACGACGCATCCGCGCGCAGCCTGCTGGCCGCGGCCGAACTCGGTGTAGGCGATGCACGCTGCGCTTTGAGCCACTGCGAGGCGCTGCTGACTCGTGCCCCGACTAACCAGTACCTCATCGCGCTGCAGACGACCGCAATGCGCCTGCTCGGCGACGAGCGTTACGCACAGCTTTGCGACTACCGCAATCTGGTGCTGCCGCTGCCCCTCGAGGCCCCCAAGCCCTGGACCGACGTGGCAACGTTCCTGCGGGACCTGAAGGGGAGCCTCGATCGGCTGCACGATCCCGACGGCCATGCCCTGCTGTTTCAATCGCTGCGCCACGGCACCGAGACTACCGGCGACCTGACCCGCAGCGCCGAGGAGCCGATCCGCGCCCTGTTCCAGGCATTTGCCGCTCCGATCGAGCGCTATCTCGAGCACATCGGCCGCGGCACCGATCCGCTCCGCGGGCGCAACAGCGGCCGCTGGCGCTTCAACGGCAGCTGGTCGGTGCGGCTGCGTAATCGAGGCTTCCACATGAGCCACGTCCATCCGCGGGGATGGATCTCATCGGCGTTCTACATCGAGCTGCCTGACATCATGGCCGAGGCACGCACCGAGGAAGGCGTGCTCGACTTCGGCAGGCCGGGCATCCTCACGACCCCCGCGCTCGAGTCCGAATACGCCGTGCGCCCTGCCGTCGGCATGCTGGTGCTGTTTCCGTCGTACTTCTGGCACAGCACCGTCCCGTTTGCGAGCGCTCAGCCGCGCCTGACAGTGGCCTTCGACGCCGTCCCGCTGCAATAAGCGCCTCGTGCAAGTCGTCCGCGCCCCGTGACGAGAACCGGCGGACTCCGCTCGCCGAATGGGTGCGTGCCGGCGCCTCTGATGCCGCGAGCCCCAGGCAGATGTCTGCAGGCACACTGTCAGCCCGCTCGAGCCGGGCGCGTTCGGTACGGATTTACTCCGGAAGCGCTCGATTCGGCACAGCAGAATGAACCTTGAGGGCTGTGCGGCGACCTTCGGTGCGACCCCGGGGGCAGCTCGCCGCGATCGTCGCGCGAGCGGGCGGCAATCCGGCGCAGGCGACCGCAACCGTCATCGCAGCGATACGATCCGGCGCCGACCATCGCGCACACCGAACGGTGCGGGCCTCAGCGCCATGTGACCACCACCCGCTCGCGAATGCTGTGTTTCGGCAGCACGACTTGCGCCAGGCGCCGGGCAGCGTTCCACCGAATCGCCGCGGTATCGTGCCCGTCAACCGCGAGCGCTTGGGGCCGCTGTCGAGTATGGATGCGCAGCACATAGCCCCGTGCGGGCAGCTGGCCGTGATAGGCGCCGCGTGTCGGCCCGATGACCAGGCGGTGCAGTCCGCCGTGCGTCGCGTAGTCGATGGGCGTCAGGGCGTATTGCCCCTTGAGGTAATCGAGCGAGACGCCGTCATCCTGATACAGACCGAACCGCCCGTCTCCCGAGCCGTACACCTGCAGCACGAGCGGATCGAGCGGCTTGGCGTTGGAGTAGGTGCTCGGCTTTTGCTCCGGAATGACCGCTCCGGCGCGCACGAATACCGGCGTGTCGCTCACTGCGTAGTGCGCGGTGAAGGTCCTGCCGCCCACGTAGTGCTTGCCGGTGAAGAACTCGATCCACTGTCCCGGCGGCAGGTACACGGCGCGCACGCCGCTCGCATCCAGCACCGGCGCGACCAGCAGGTCATCGCCCAGGAAATACTCGTGCGGATGGCGGTAGGCCTCCGGGCCGCCCACGTGCTCGAGGTACAGCGGGCGCATGATCGGCAAGGCCCTGCGGTGCGCCACCCATGCATAGGTGTAGAGATACGGGATGAGTTCGGTGTGCAGCGTGAAATACCGGCGCATCAGCGACACGCCGCGCGCCCCGTACGTCCAGGGCATGCGCAGATTGCCCTCGAACGGGTTCTCGTGCGCGCTGTGCATGCGCAGAATCGGGCCGAAGGCGCCGAACTCGATCCAGCGCGCGTACAGCGCGAACGGGATCTTGCGTCCGTGGAACCCGCCGATGTCATGGCTGATATAGTCGATGAGTTCGTTGCCGCCGCGGGCGGAGAAGGCGACCTCGTAGGCGAGCACCGGCCACTCGGAGTAGGTATCCCCGGTGAAGAATCCCGGATAGCGCTCACTCCCCCAGCCGCCGTAGCGCGCCAGGATGAATCCGCGCCGGCCCGACTCGCGCTGCGTCGAGCGGTAGTACAGCTCGTTGGTCCACAGCTGCGGGTTCAACCCCGGCATGCGTGCCGCGCCGCTGCCGCCGTCGACCCACCAGAAGCTCACGCCCTCGTGCACGAGCGGCGCGTGCAGGTCGTGCATGAACACCGCCGCCTGAGCGTGGTTGGCGAGGTTGAAGCGGATCGGCGGCGGCGGCGGGACGTTGCGGATGGCGGTCGGTCCCAACACCAGCCCGCCGCCGTGCGCTGCCGACTCGACGCGCAGCGCGATCGCATTCACCGTGCCGGGCAGGATCTCGCTCGACACATCCGCAAAGGTCAGTCGTTGCGGCCACTGAACGTGGCTGTGCGGCACGCGCTTGCCGTTGACGAACAGCTGGTACGAGCCGGCGACACCGCCGAGATACAGATACAAATGGCGCGGCAGGGGCGCCGGCACGCGCACCGTGGCGCGATACCAGCCCGTGCCGCCGCTGCCGCGCAGCAGCTGCGCCCGCCAGGTGAACCCGACGCGCACCGGCCGCCAGCGCGTGCGGCTGGCTTCGCCCGGCGTGTAGGGTCCGGGGCTGAACTGCCACAGATGCGCCAGATCAAGATTGAACGTCGGCCGCGGCGGCACCGGCCGCCCGAGGTCGCGCAGTACCTCGAGCGCATGGCTGTCGTAGTACGACAGGCCGCTCTCCTGGGTGTTGGCGTACCCGGGGTGATCGTTCAGCGCGAGCTTGAAGCCGCGCCGGCGCAGCCAGCGCATGAAGCGGCGCGGGTGCGGGATGAGCGGACTCCAGTCGTAGCCGCCGTCCCAGCCATAGTTGTGCCAACCGAAATCGAGCACCAGCGTATCCACCGGAATGTGCTCGCTGCGCAGCCGTTCGAGCTCGCGCATGATGTGCCGCACGCCGTAACGCGCGAACGCCGGATCACGCGTCTCGGGCGAACCCGGGAAATACTCGAAGTTCAGGTCGGTCACCATCGGCCCGAGCGCGTAACGCGGAATCATGGGCACCGGGCCGCAGAGCTCGGCGTACTCGCGCAGCGCGCGCCGGTAATGCGCGCCGTAGGCGAAGAGGTACCAGTCCTGATCGTGGGCCGGCTCGCGCGGCTCGATCCAGGTGCGCCCGACGTTCCACACCGGTGTGCCGCTGTCGTTGATCAGTCCGTAACCGGACCGGCTGAGCAATCCCGGCTGCGCGGGCGCAAGCGGCACGTCGATCCCCGGGATGATGTCGTGCACCGGGCTCGCCAGGTCCGAGCGGCCGGGCGGCAGATTGGCCCGGCTCACGTTGTCGAGCGAGTCGGTGAGTCCGCCGAGATTGAGCGGATCGTGCTGCCCGGGGCGCCAGCCGTGCGCGACGCCCGGCGCACCTGTCCAGGTGACCATGAGATTGTCCGGCGTGAAGCGGCCCGAATGCAGCCGGTAGCGCAGCGTCAGCGCGCCGGTCGTGGCGATCAGCCACCCGCCGCGCTGGCGCATGTGCACCGCCACCGCCGGCCAGCGGCGCTTGCGCACCACCACCGACGGGGCGTTCACGAACACTCCGCTCGGCGAATACTCCATACGCACCAGTGACGGGGTGAGGAATTCGAAGCGCGCCTTGCCGGCGAGGACGACCGAGCCGTGCCGCACCGGGCCGCGCGCGCACGCGGTCAGCCCCAGCGCAGCAAGGGCAACCGCTGCGGCGCCGAGGCACCGCAGGCCGCCCGGTGTCGATCGGTGCGCCGCTGCGCTCATAGGACTGTCCGTTTCAGCTGCGCCGAGCCGTCCGCGGCCCGCGTGACCGTGATATCGAGGCGCCGGCCCCGAAAGCTCACCTCACGCAGCGTCAGGGAACGCCAGCCACGCGGCAAAGCCGGAGTGTAGGCATCCACGAGCCCGTCGCGGCGAACGCGCAGCCCCGTCAGCCCGTACATCAGACTCTGCAGGTAGCCTGCCGATCCGGTCAGAAACGGGCCGACATTATTGCTCGCCGTCTCCGTGCGCACGTCGAAGGGCCGCTTCAGCGTGCCGCCGGTCAGATACAGCTCGATCCGCTTGCCCGCCTCGGCCCCGAGACCGACCTCGTCCGCCGCGGCCACGCACGGCAGAATCCCCATGCTGACGCGCCCGACCCGGGACGAGGGGATCGGCCGCACCGCATAGTCGTAATCGCCCTGGCGCAGCGCCGCCGGCAGGCGCAGATCGAGTGCCGGCAGGAACAGCAGCGGCAGCGGTCCGCCGCCGAAGGCCGTGCTGGCGGCGGCAGCGCCCGATTCCTGATACGGCAGATGGTGCCGCCCGCCCGGCGCGAGCGGAATGTCCATCGCGCCGGCGATGCGGCGCCAGCGCGGATCGGCGCGCACCCCGAGCACGCGTGCCGCCGCCGCCGCGATGTCGAGCGCCTTGGCCGCCACCATGTTGGTGTAGGTGTCGTTCGGAATGTCGCCATGCGACTCGGACACCGACGTCACGTGCAGAATCCCGTAGCGGTGGCTACGCGCGTCATACGTCGCGCGGCTCGCGAAGAAGCGCGCCACCGCGCGGATCACCGGCCAGCCGTGCGCCCGCAGCCAGGCGCGATCGAGCGTGGCGAGGTAGTACTGCCACTGCGCGATGGCGATCTCGGCATTGACGTGGATCTCGCTCTGCGAGAGCGCGTGCGCCGAATACGGCGTCTGATCGCTGCCGTTGTACGGATCGGACTCCCAGGGATACATCGCTCCGGCATAGCCGTTCGCGCGCGCACGCGCCTCGGCCGGCGCGAGCGTGCGCTCGCGGAAGGCGAGCAGTGAGCGGGCCCGACGCGGGTGCAGCAGCAGCAGGGCCGGATAAACCCAGGTGTCGCTGTCCCAGAACACGTGCCCGGCGTAACAGAGCGTCAGCCCGCAGGGTCCGACCGCCCACCCCGTATCCGGCGTGGTGTTGGTCAGCAGGTAGTAGAGTGCCGCATGCGCCACCTGCTGAGCCTTCGGATCCCCTTTGATTAGAATGTCGGGGCGCCACAACGCGTGCCATGCGGCGCGCTGTGTGGCCAGCAGCGCCGCGAATCCGCGCCTGCGGGCCACGCGGGCCAGGCGCAGATCCGCGGCCGCATCGCCGCCCCATCCGGCGCGAGACAGCATCACGAATTTCGTGAACGTGTACGTCCGATCCCGCTCGACATGCAGCGTCACCTCGAGCGCGAGCCGGCCGGGGCCGCGGCGCAGCGTGACCGTCCGCTGCGCTCCCGCGGGCAGCGACACGGCGGCCGCCATGGCGAGCGGCAGACTGTTGGCCGCCCGGCCCGCAAGCCACAGCGTGCGCGTGCGCGCCGATCCGCCCGTGGCGCGCACGGCGACGTAGCCCGGATACCACAGCGCCGCGCGGTCGGGTGTGGCCGGTGCTCGGGGCGTCAGCGACAGACCGTGAGCGGCGAGCGCACGATTGACCTGCGGACCGGTGAGGCGCGCCAGCGCGAACCGCGGCGTATGCGCCGGCCAGAGGGTGAGCGGGAAGGACAGTGTGACCTGGCCACTGTAGCGTGGCGTGATGCGCAGCCGGACGACGCTCAGATGCGGCTGGGTCTCACTGATGAAGCTCACCACGGTGATCGCCGTGGCCCGCGAGTGATCAACATAACGATACCGCGTCGTGAGTGTCGCATCGCGCAGATCGAGGCTCTGGCGGTAATGGCGGAAATGCGCCGGGGTGAGCGCCGCACGGTTCAGCCATGTGGCCGCGGCAGCCGCCGGAGCCGGGTCGAAGTCGATCGCGTTCCATCCGGGCAGCAGCGCCGGGCGGGCGATGTCCCCCGGCGTGCGGTCCATCAGCCCGACCATGTACGTTTGCGTCGCTTCGGTGCCGCGCGGCGCAGTGAGCGTGGCGAGGTAGCCGTTGCCGAGCATGCCCGGGAAGTAGCTCGCAAGCCCCGTGAACCCCACCCGCAGATGGAACCCCGTGTCGGCCCGCGCCGGGCGCACGGCCGTTACCGCGAGCAGTGTTGCGCAGAGGGCCGCCGTGAGGCGCACTGCACGCGCCGATCCGCCCCCGCGCCCCGCCATTAACGGGCTCCGGCCGCTGCGGCCGTGCGGACCGTGTCCACCAGTCCCGATGGCGGCTTGATCGCCAGATACACCGTGCTCCAAAGCTGCGCCGCGTCCGCTTCGGAGGCATCGGAGCTCGCCGAGCCGAACGGACGGATGCGGTAATGACCGTGCCGATACGTCCAGGACCACAGCTCGGTGTTGGCCATCGAGTGGGTCGCCTCGATCACCCGCCACAGCGTGCGCTGCGCATCCTCAAGGTCGGCGCGCACCGCTGGCGGCAGATCGGTGCGATGCAGCTGGCGCGCCAGGCCCGCGGCGAGCAGCGCCTGCTGCCAGGACCATACGACCGTGCCGTGGTAGGCGTGGCGCGTGAATTCCGTCTGCAGGCTCGGAGGCGCGAAGGCGGGATTGGCCACCACCATGCCGGCCCCTGTGATGAGTCCGGCGGGAAACGGCCGAGTCAGCATGGTGACCAGCCGGGCGAGATCCTGCGGGGCCGGCTTGCCGAACAGCAGCAGATAGCCGACGTCCGATTGCATCACCGGGACCGGGCGGCCCGAGCGGCTCAGCGACAGCGCCGGGAACGTCAGCGGCCCGCGGCCGAGCGCGCGCACCGCCGGTTGCGCGGGGACCTTGTCGAGCCCGGCGTAGTGCAGGACATCGCTCACCGCCGTCGCGTTCGGCACCGTCACGGTGAAGAGGCGCGGGGCGCGCCGGCTCCAGACCCGCGCCATCGTGGCCGCCTTGTCAAACAACGGGCGCTCGGCGGCCGTCAGATACGGCTCGAGGAGCCCGCTCGCATAGAGCCGGGCGGCCGCATCGAGCGCGGCCGGCACGAGGGCCGCATTCACGTCGTACGGATAGTACCCGCCGCCGAGGCCCGTATTGCTGTCCCGCCAATCGCCGACCGGAACGCCGGGCTTCAGTCCGATCAGATGCGCGCGGCGCGGATCGCGGGCGAAGGCCGCGGCGCTCTCGAGCACGAAGCGGAGGTTCTTCACCAGCGCCGCGCCATGGCTGCCCTGGCGCCCCTGCGGACCGCCGAGCGGGGCGGAGAGGAACGCCG
This sequence comes from Pseudomonadota bacterium, assembly GCA_021787615.1. GTDB lineage: Bacteria > Pseudomonadota > Gammaproteobacteria > Steroidobacterales > Steroidobacteraceae > 13-2-20CM-66-19. The sequence continues at coordinate 9,587 of JAJYLP010000018.1, read as the reverse complement.
CCGCGTGCGGGCGCTCGCGCGGATTCAACAGCCAGGCGGCCGCGTCGGGCGCGAGCATGTAGTTCTCATCGATCATGAGATAGGTGTAGCTCGGCGCGTCCGAGCGCACGCCGCGCTTGAGATTCATGAGCACGGCTTCCTCGCCGATGTCCTCCTCGTGCGCTACCTCGCCGTCGGCGGACAATCGCGCCAACACCGAGTCGAGCGCGTCATCGATCGCCGCGCCGGTGAGCGCCGGCATCAGCAGACGCACGCTCATCAGCGTATCCCGGCCGAAATAGGTGTCGAAGCGCCACGAGCCGGCGAGAAACTTCTGCCGGTACGCCAGGAACCTCAGGGTGTCGCGTGCCGCCCGGCTGCCCGCATGCGGATGGCGCAACAGCTGCCTTGCGGCGAGCGATGTCAGCGGCGGCTCGCCCGTCAGGCCCGTGATGCGCAGACGAATCACTCCGGCGCGGTCGGCGAGAATGCGAGCGCCCCGCACGCGGCCGCGCAGCACGGTGAGCTTCAGCCGGTAGCTGACCCTGCCGTCGAGGCGCTCGCGCGACCAGACGATGCGCTGCGCATCGCTGATCGGCATCGTCGCAATGCCCGCCGGCAGCTTGCCGAGCGAGTTGTAATCGCGCAGCACCCGGATGCTGGAGAGGACAGCCTGGCGCACCTGCAGCGCCGCATCGCCGGTGAGCTCGACCACGGCGGACATCCCGTAGAGCGGACGGCCGTGCCGGTCGTGCGCGCGCACCGGATGCAGCGGGCCGAGCAGGCGCCAGTTCGCCCAATGCGGCTCGCGCGTAAACCAGACGCCGACGCCGCTGTCGCCGGCCGGAAATGCCATAATGAGGCGCGGATCGGGCCCGGAGCGCAGCACCAAGTCGCCCGCCACGGGACCCTGGCGCAGAAAGGCATTGAAGAATCGGCCCTGCCGGACGGCGAACGTCAAGGGCGGATGGGCGGCGCGGGCCGCGGCCAAGGGACAGCACGAGACTGCGCTCAGCAGCGCCGCCGCCGCGGGCCGGGTCCAGGATGAGAGACGAACTCGCATGAATGCTTTCCTCTAGCGGCCTGCCGCGGGGCCGTCGGATAGTATTGCAACGCCCTGATGACATCGATATCATGATGGTATCGATGTCATGCCAGAGTGGCAACCGGCACCGAGGGCACGCACCACACAGGAGAAGCTGCGTTGAACGGCGCACGACCTGCGGAGCAGGCACGAGGGGAATGCGGTGAGCAGACCGGCGTTGGCGTCGATCGAGCACGACAGGCGCACCCTGACGTATTGATTCGATGACAACCCGCTGAACGCCCAAGGCGGCGCTCAGCGCGCGACGCATTTCTGGAAGCCGACCGGTACCCATGAGCAATCATCTGAGGATTCCCGTCCAGGGGGTGCGCCGCGCGGCGGCGCTGGGCGCCGCGCTGGCGCTGGCGGGGATCACGGGCGCAGCGGCGCACGCCTTCTATCCGACCCCCGCGAAACTGTTCGGCCCCCTGTTCGTGCGCGTGCAGATGGCCGGAGTGTTCCCGGACGGGAAGACCTTCGTCGACGCCGTCCCCAAGGCCTCGCCCCAAGTCGTTCTGCAACGCTTCCGCAAGAACAATCCGCGCACACGCGAGGCGCTGTTGCGTTTCGTGGAGCGCAACTTCACCCTGCCGCCGCCCGACCGCACGCGCGTGCCCAAGACCGCAACGCTGCGGGCGCACATCGCGGCGCTGTGGCCGCTGCTGACCCGCCCGGCGGCCGTGCCGCCGCTGTACTCCTCGCTGCTGTACGTGCCCAAGCCCTACGTCATTCCGGGCGGGCGGTTCCGGGAGTTCTATTACTGGGACTCCTATTTCACGATGCTCGGGCTCATTCCCGACGGGCGCATGGCGAGCGCGCGGGACATGATCGATGACTTCTCCTATCTGATCCGCACCTACGGGCACATTCCCAACGGGACGCGCACCTATTATCTCTCGCGCTCCCAGCCCCCCGTCTATTACCTGATGGTCGGGCTGCTCGATCCGCATGATCCGGCGCGGGCCTGGGCCGATCATCTCGCGACGCTGCGCCGCGAGTATGCGTATTGGATGCGGGGCGCGGCAGGCCTTCGCCCTGGACAGGCGCGGCGCAACGTGGTGGCGATGCCCGACGGGGCCTTGCTCAACCGCTATTGGTCCGAGGCTGACACGCCGCGCGACGAGTCCTATCGCAACGATGTGTTGTTGGCTCGCGCATCCGGCCGGCCGCCGGCGCGCGTCTATCGCGACCTGCGCGCCGCGGCCGAGAGCGGCTGGGACTTCAGCTCGCGCTGGCTGGGTGACGAGCGTCACCTCGCCACCATCCGCACCACCGACATCGTGCCGATCGACCTGAACAGTCTGTTATATGGAATGGAGCGGGCCATCTCCCGCGGATGCGCCGCGCGGCATGACCTGCCGTGCGCGCGCCGCTTCGCGGCTCGTGCGCGCCGCCGGCGCAACGCCCTCGACCGGTATCTGTGGGCTGCGCGGCGCGGGTACTTCTCCGATTATGACTGGCGCAGCCGCCGACGCACCGGCGAGCTCAGTGCCGCGACGCTCTATCCGCTGTTCGTCGGACTGGCCGATGCGCAACGGGCGAACGCAGTGGCCGCCGTCACGCGCGCCCGCCTGCTGCAGCTCGGCGGCATAGTGACCACCACCATCGTCACCGGGCAACAGTGGGATGCGCCGAACGGCTGGGCGCCTCTGCAGTGGATCGCGGTCCAGGGGCTGCGCCGCTACGGCCACCCCCGGCTCGCCTTCCGAATCGCGCGACGCTGGGTGGCCACCGTGCGGCGCGTATACCGCAACACCGGCAAGCTGGTCGAGAAATACAACGTCGAGCGCGAACTGCCGGGGGGCGGCGGCGAGTACCCGCTGCAGGACGGCTTCGGTTGGACTAACGGCGTGACGCAAGCGCTGCTCACGCTCTACCCGCGCCTCGATCATCCCTCGCGCGGCGGCGCGCCCTAACCCCCTCTGCGCGCCGCCGCCGGGCTCTCGGACAAGGACGTCCGCGGAGTCCGCACTCTCCGAGCGCGCACGCGCCGCCGCACGCCTCACTGCGTGCATCGGGACTGATCTTCCGATTCTGTCGTTCTGCCGATTATCACTAGCTTGCCCAGGCAGGCATCGCTAAGATCGACTGTCTAGCGCCCGTGATTTGGCGATGGAATCAGAGCCACTGACGTGGCTGGCACCTGGGAGTCTTACTCTTGCCCCCCGAGACGCGTTTGTCAAGAAGTGCAAAGAAATGCACGTACCGCCATGCCCGCCCGGCGAATCGTGTTGTGCTTCTGTTGGTCGTGCCCGCCGCGCTGCTGTTCGCGGGCTGCAGCTCCTCCGGCCAGAAGAAAGCTGCGGCCGCCCCTGCGGTCGTGTCAGTCGTCAGCGTGCATCCGCAACAGCTGCCGCTGACGGAACAGTACGTGGGGCGACTGTCGGCGTACCGCCAGGCGAACGTGTTGGCCCGGGTCGCGGGCGTGCTGTTGCAGCGTCGCTACACGGAGGGCGCCGAGGTCAAGGCGGGTCAGCCGCTGTTCGAGATCGATCCGTCGCCGTACCGGGCCGCTCTCGATGCAGCGATGGCCGCACTCGCCCAGGCCAAAGCCAATGCCGCCAACGCGGCCGTCACCGCGCAGCGCGATCGGGTGCTGATCCGCCACTATCTGGTGTCCGAGTCCCAGCTCGACACCGACGAGGCGGCCGAGCGCTCCACGGCCGCGCTGGTGAAGCAGGCGCAGGCCAACGTGGAGGCGGCGCGCATCAATCTCAGTTACACCGACGTCACCTCGCCGATCGCAGGCATCGCCGGCGAACAGCAGGTCACCGAGGGCGCCATGGTCGGCCAGGGCACCCCGACGCTGCTGACCACCGTCGAGCAGATCAATCCCATCTACGTCAATTTCGACGAGCCCGCCTCGCGCCAGGAACAGCTCACCGCGGACGCGCAGGCCCATCTGATCACGCTGGCGCCGCAGCGGGCCCAGATCCGGCTCACCCTGTCCGACGGCACGCCCTACGGACAGCCCGGCGCGCTCGATTTCCGCGCCGCGACCGTCGACCCGACCACCGGCACAATCGCCCTGCGCGGCGTGCTGCCCAACGCGAATCACCAACTCCTGCCCGGGATGTTCGTGAACGTGCGCCTCACGGTCGGCACGGCCGATCACGCCTTCCTGGTGCCGCAGGCGGCGCTGCAGCGCGACAGCGCCGGCAACCCCTACGTCCTGACGGTTTCGACCGCCGACACGGTCGTCAAGAAGAGCGTAAAGACCGAGGGGTCGAGCGGCAATGACTGGATCATCTCGCGCGGCCTCACCGACGGCGATCGGGTCATCGTCTCCGGCATCCAGGATGCGCGCCCCGGCGCCAAGGTCTCTCCCGAAGCGGCGCGCAGCGCGCCAGCGGCGGACCGCTAGGAGCCGCTCGTGCCGCAATTCTTCATCGACCGGCCGGTGTTCGCCTGGGTCATCGCGCTGCTGATCCTGCTCGGCGGCGGCATTGCGCTCAGCCGCCTGCCCACGGATTCCTACCCGGTGGTGGCCCCGCCGCAGGTAACCATCACCGCGAACTATCCGGGCGCGAACGCGAGCACGGTCGAGTCCACGGTCACGCGGGTCATCGAGCAGGACCTCACCGGCATCGACAATCTCCTCTACTTCACCTCACAGTCGAGCTACGGGCAATCGCAGATCACACTCACCTTCGCGACCGGAACCAACCCGTCGATCGCCCAGGTGCAGACGCAGAACCGTGTGTCGCTCGCCGAGCCGCTGTTGCCCACCGAGGTCACCCAGCAGGGCATCCAGGTCAACCAGTCGAGCGCGGGATTCCTCGGCGTGATCGCGCTGCGCTCGCAGCCGGGCGGGCCGGATCGGGCGGCGCTCAATCATTGGGTGGCGGCGCACGTGCTCGATCAGATCGAGCGCATTCCCGGTGTCGGCTCGGCGACGCTGTTCGGCTCCGATTACGCCATGCGGATCTGGCTGAACCCGAACGAGCTGCATGCCTACGGCATGTCCGGCGCGAGCGTCCTGCAGGCGATCCAGGGCCAGAACATCCAGGTCGCCGCCGGCTCGATCGGCGCCGCGCCGGCGGTCCCCGGGCAGCAGACCACCGCGACGGTGGCGACCCAGGGTTGGTTCGACTCGCCCGAGCAGTTCGGCGACATCCTGCTGCGCACCAATCCCAACGGCACCTCGGTGTACCTGAAGAACGTCGCCAAGGTGCAGCTCGGCATGCAGAACTACGCGTTCTCGGTCAAGGTGAACACCACACCGGTGGCGGCCTTCGGCATCCAGCTGCTGCCCGGGGCCAACAGCCTGCAGGTGATGAAGGCGGTCAAGGCCGAGATGAACCGGCTGCAGATGACCTTTCCGGCGGGAGTGACCTGGTTTGCGCCGGTCGACTCCACCATCTTCATCAAAGCGGCGATCAAGGACGTGTTGATCACGATCGCCGAGGCTTTCGTGTTGGTCTTCATCGTCATGCTGTTCTTCCTGCAGAGCTTGCGCACGACCCTGATCCCGATGCTGGTCGTGCCAACGGCGTTGTCCGGAGCGCTCATCGGCATCTACGCTCTCGGCTACTCGATCAATCAGCTCACTCTCTTCGCCATGGTGCTGGCCATCGGCATTCTCGTCGATGATGCCATCGTGGTCGTCGAGGCGGTCGATCGCATCATGCGCGAGGAGCACCTGCCGGCCAAGGAGGCCGCGCGCAAGGCGATGCGCCAGATCACCAGCGCCATCGTGGCGATCACGCTCGTGCTCGCGGCGGTGTTCATCCCGAGCGCGCTGCAGACCGGCAGCACCGGGGTCATCTACCGTCAGTTTGCCCTAACGCTATCGATTTCCATGGTGTTCTCCGCCTTCCTGGCGATGTCCTTTTCGCCGGCGCTGTGCGCCTCGCTCATGCGCTCGCACCACCTGAGCAACCCAGTGTTCCGAGGATTCAACCGCATTTTCGAGGGCACACGCGCCGCATACGTGCGCCGGGTATTCGAGTCGGTCGCGCACCTGCCCCGCTGGATAACGGGCTTCGCGGTGATCGTGGCGCTCGGCCTGTTTCTGCTCGCCAAGCTGCCCAGCAGCTTCGTGCCCCAGGAGGATCAGGGCGACATCATGGCGTCCTTCGAGTTGCCGCCGGGGGCATCCCTGCAGCGCACCGAGGCCGTGCTGCATCACTTCTACCAGATCCTCATCAAGAACCCGGCCGTGCACGATGTGTTCCAAGCCGCCGGCGGCAACTTCTCCGGCACTGCCGAAAGCGCCGGCCGGGCGTTCATTCACCTTGTTCCCTGGAGCCAGCGCTCGCAGACTGCCTCCCAGATCATCCGCTGGGCCAACCGGACGGCCAAGCAGCAGATCCACAATGCGAGCGTCTTCGTGATCAACCGGCCGACGATCCAGGGCCTGGGGCAATTCGGCGGCTTCGATTTCTACCTGGAGGACCGCGCGGGGCTCGGGCGCAAGGCGCTCAACTCGGCGGTGAAGACGCTGCTCGACAAGGCCGCCAAGGACCCGGTGCTCTACAACGTGCGCGTCAATGGCCTCGAGCCGCAACCGGAGCTGATGCTGCACGTCAATAGAGTCGAGGCCGAGTCGATGGGCGTCTCGCCCCAACAGGTCTACCAGTCGATCCAGCTGATGCTGGCGCCGGTGTTTGCGAACCAGTTTATCTACGACGGACGGGTGGAGCAGGTGCTGGTGCAGGCCGCGGCGCCCTACCGCATGAGCGCCAAGAGTCTGCAGCAGTTCTATGTCAATGCCCCGAATGCCACCACCTCGGGCAGCGCCGCCCGTGCAGGCGGCTCGACTCCCACGATGGTGCCGCTGTCCGACTTCGTGCGTACCCAGTGGATGATGGCCGACCCGGCGCTGACCGGATACGATGAGTATCCGGCGGTGGAGATCGTCGGCTCCGCGGCGCCCGGCTACAGCTCCGGGCAGGCCATGAGCGAGATGCAGAAGATCGTCACCCGGTACCTGCCGCACGGGCTCGGCTACAGCTGGGCGGGCGAGTCGCTGCAGGAGATCAGCTCCCGGGCTCAGGCGCCGATGCTCTTCACCCTCTCGATCCTGGTGGTCTACCTGGCGCTCGCCGCACTCTATGAGAGCTGGAGCATTCCGGCATCCGTGCTGCTCGCAGTGCCCATCGGGATCATCGGCAGCGCCATTGCGATGAGCCTGCGGGGTCTGACGGACGATGTGTTCTTCAAGATCGGCCTCGTCACCATCATCGGCCTCACCGCCAAGAACGCCATCCTGATCGTGGAGTTCGCGGTCTCGGGACAACACAACGGGCTGAGCCTGCACAAGGCCGTGCTCGAGGCGGCCCGGCTGCGCTTCCGCCCCATCATCATGACCTCATTCGCCTTCATTCTCGGCGTGTTTCCGATGGTGGTCTCGACGGGCGCCGGCGCCAATGCAAGGCACGATCTGGGCACCTGTGTCGTCGGCGGCATGCTGACTGCGGTGGTTCTAGGCGTGCTGCTGATCCCGCTGTGCTACGTGAGCGTGCGGCGCCTCCTCGGCGACAAGCTCGACGAGGAGCCCGGTCACGGCGAAGTCACACCATCGCCGGGCGCGTCGTGAACCACCGCCAGGCGTAATAGATCGGGACACCCACGACGATCACCAGCAGCGTCAGCACCGTGTCGCGCGGGTCGGTTACGAGCGCGTTCGCCAGCATCCCGAGCGAGGCCAGCAGGAACAGCGCGGGCACCACCGGATAGCCCCAGGTGCGGTACGGCCGCGGCAGGTCCGGCTGCGTCCGTCGCAGGACATACACCCCCGCTACGGTGAGCACGTAGAACGGCCACAAGCCGAGCACGAAGCGGGCGGCGAGCTGGGCGAAGTCGTTTTGCATCACGTAGACGCAGCCGAGCAGCGTGGCGATCCAAATCGCCACCGAGGGACTTTGGAAGCGCGGCGAGACCCGCCCGACGCTGCGGAACAGCAGCCCGCGGTCGCCCATGGCGAATATCACCCGTGAGCCGGTCATGAGCGAGGCGTGCAGTCCGCTGAAGGTCGACAGCAGCACCACGGCCGCGATCACCTCCGCGCCGGCTGCGCCGATGAGCGGAATGTGCTGCGCCACGGTGGTCGCCACGAGCGGCGAACGGGCAATCTGATCGGCCGGCAGCGCGTACCAGAACCCCACGTTCACCACCAGGTAGACCAGCATGACGCAACAGGTCCCGATGATCAGCGCCAGCGGCAGCGTGCGCTGCGGCCGGGCCACTTCCCCGCCCATGAACGACAGATCGGCCCAGCCGTCATACGTCCACATCACCGGGACCAGCGCGGTCGCGATCAGCGACAGTTGCGGTCCGCCCTGCCAGATCACGCGGTGATGCACCGCACCGCCGCCGGCCACGGCGGTGAATGCCAGCAGTCCCAGCACGAGCAATGCCCCGTACTTGGCCACGGTGGCCGGCGTCAGGACGGCGACCGCGCGCTTCACGCCGATGTAGTTGATGGTCCCGACCACGAAGATGGTGGCGGCCGCCACCAGGTGCACCTGCTCGGGGCTGAGCGGAATGAAGTAGCCGAGATACTCGGCGAAGATCGTCGAGGTGGCCCCGAGGGCCGAGGCGCGGATGACCGCGAGTTCCGTCCAGCCGAACAGGAACGCCGGCAGCTGGCCGTAGGCCTCCAGCAGGTAGGCGAAGATACCGCCCGAGCGCGGCATGGCCGCGGCCAGCTCCGCGACCGACAGCGCACCGCAAAGCGCCACCACGCCGCCGATCGCCCAGCACAGGATCGCAGGCCCCGGCGAGTGCAGCATCGTCGCCACGGTGGCCGGCACGCGGAAGATGCCGCTGCCCACCGTGACCCCGACCAGCACGACCACGGCGCTCCAGAGCCCCACCGTGCGCGGCATGCGCTCACCCCAGGGGTCGGCGGCCGCGTTCTGTTCGTCGCCGAGGGATGGCGCCACGGGAATCCTCCGGTAAATTTTCGCAGGATAGCAAACGCCGGAGGGCGCTGGCGCCTCTCAGTACCGGCGGGCGAGTGCCTCGATGTCGGAGCGTTCGGCGGCGATGGCCTGGTACAGCGGCACGTGGCGCCAGCGCGGTCCGCCGTTGACGAGGGCCGCGAAGGCGATCCAGCCGCCATCACGCGTGCGCAGGTAGCCGGCGATGCCGCACACCGAGCGCGGATTGTTCAGCGTGCCGGTCTTCAGCGCCACGCGGTTCAGCCAGGCCGCATCACCCTGGCGCAGGAACAGAAACGGCGCGTCATGCGGGGCGACGAGACCGGCGTAGAAGGCCGGGAAGCGGCGCGTGTCGTGGTATTCGTGGATCAGCAGCCGCACCAGATCGTTCGCCGAGAGTCTGTTGTCGGTGGTCAGGCCGCTGCCGCTGTAAAGCGGCGGCGGGCCCAGATCCGGCGGGTCGCCGTACTCGGTGCCTGCCACGAAACCCGACAGCAGCCGGCTGGCCGAGGCGAGCGTCTCGTGCGGCTGACTCACCGCGCCCATGTCGAGGGTCAGTACATCGGCGATGTAGTTGTTGGAATACTGCAGCATCCGCCACAGCTGCTCGCGCACCAGCAGACCGTCGACCCGCGCCA
>JAJYLP010000109.1 GCA_021787615.1 Pseudomonadota bacterium | reverse complement strand
ACAGGCGCTCGAGCTCGGCGGCGAGCCGCTCGGCCGTCAGCTCACGCTCGGGCATGAGCACGGCGGCGCCCTGGCGCACCAGCAGGCGCGCATTGTGCGTCTGGTGATCATCGACGGCGGCGGGAAAAGGCACCAGCACCGAGCCGATGCCGGCGGCGGCGAGCTCCGAGACCGTGAGCGCTCCGGCGCGGCAGATCACGAGGTCGGCCCAGGCGTAGGCGGCGTCCATCTCGCCGATGAACGGTTGCACGTCGGCCGCCACGCCCGCATCGGCGTAACTCTGCCGGCACGCATCGATCCAGCGCTCGCCGGCCTGATGGCGCACCTCGAAGCGGCAGGCGGTGGCGCGAGCGAGCGCATACGGCACCACGGTGTTGAGTCGCACCGCACCCTGGCTGCCGCCGATGACCAGCAGCCGCACCGCCCCGCCGCGCCCGGCGAGGCGCTCGCGCGGCGGGGCGAGCGAGGCAATCTCGCGGCGCACCGGATTGCCGATGGTGCGCGCGCGCACGGCCGGGCCGAAGCTGCCGGGGAAGGCCTCGAGCACCTCGCGGGCGAGCGGCGCGAGCGTGCGGTTGGTGAAGCCGGCGATGGCATTCTGCTCGTGGATGAGGAGCGGGCGGCGGGTGAGCCAGGCGGCGATTCCGCCCGGCCCGGTCACGAATCCCCCGAGGCCCACCACCACCTGCGGGCGGCGGCGGCGCATCACGGCGAGCGCCTGCCACAGCGCCACGGTCAGCCGCCACGGCGCCGCCAGGCGGGTCTTCCAGCCCTTGCCGCGCAGCCCGCCCACCGAGAGCCACTCGATGGCGATGCCCTCGGCCGGCACCAGACGCGCCTCGATCCCGCGCCGCGTGCCGAGCCAGACGACCTCCACGGAGCGCGCGCGCAGGCTGCGGGCAAGCGCGAGCGCCGGGAACACATGCCCGCCAGTGCCGCCGGCCATGATGAGGATGGGGCCGTTCACTGCGCGTCCTCCGCGTGCAGCCGCGCCGCGCCGCGGCTCTCGATCATCGCCTCGTGATAGATCCGCAGCAGCAGCCCCACCCACACCAGCGTCATGATCATGCTCGAGCGTCCGTAGCTCATCATCGGCAGCGTCAGTCCCTTGGTCGGCAGGATGCCCATGTTCACGCCGATGTTGATGAAGGTCTGCATGCCGAGCCACAGGCCGAAGCCGGCGGCGAGGAGGCGCTGGAAGGTGAGCCCCGCGCGCGCGGCGAGCTCGGCGATCTGAAAGGCGCGCCACACGAGCGTCCCGAGCAGCCCGATGGTGAACAGCACGCCGGCAAGCCCAAGCTCCTCGGCGAGCACCGCGAAGAGGAAGTCGGTGTGCGCCTCGGGCAGGTAGAACAGCTTCTGCACGCTGTTGCCGAGGCCCACGCCGAACCACTTGCCGCGCCCGATCGCGATCAGCGACTGCGTGAGCTGAAAGCCGGCGCCGTAGGGGGAAGCCCAGGGATCGATGAAGTTGGTGATGCGCCGCAGGCGGTACGCGGAGGTCACCGCGAGCAGCGCGAAGGCAGCCACCGCCACCACCGTGAGCACCACCACGTAGCGCAGGCGCGCGCCGGCGAGGAACAGGATGCCGAAGCCGGTGGCGAACAGCACCGCCGCGGAGCCGAAATCCGGCTCCCCGAGCAGCAGCGCCGAGATGAGCGCCAGCAGCGCGAGCGGCTTGAGGAGCCCGCCGAAGCTCTCGTGCAGCTCATCCTGGCGGCGCGTCGCGTAGCTGGCGATGTAGACCATCACCAGCACGCTGGCGAGCTCGGAGACCTGGAAGCTGAGCCCGGCGAGGTGCAGCCAGCGCCGCCCGCCGTTGACGCGCACGCCGAGCCCGGGCACCAGCACCGCCAGCAAGAGCACGATCGCCCCGATCATCAGCCACGGCGAGAGCCGCTCCAACCGCTCGCATTTGAAGGAGAACACGAACACGGCGCCGGCGACCCCGAGCGCCACCGCGATCAGCTGCCGCTCGAGAAAATAGAACGGCTGGCCGGTGTACTGATGGGCGATCGAGATCGATGCGGAGGTCATCATGATCAGCCCGAACAGCACGATCGCGAGCACCAGCGCCAGCGTCACGCGGTCGATGTAGAGGGCCCGTCCGCGCCCGCTCGAGCGGGCGAAGGTCATCGGTGTGCGCTCCGTGACGCTCATGCCGGCAGCTCCCGCACAGCCTCGGCGAACGCCTCGCCCCGATGCGCGTAATCGCGGAACATGTCGAGGCTGGCGCACGCCGGGGACAGCAGCACCGTGTCGCCCGCCGCCGCGGCCCGCGCGGCCGCGCGCACCGCCTCCTGCATCGAGCCGCACCGCTCGCTCGAGCAGACTCCCGCAAGCGCGCGGCCGATGCGCGCTGCGTCCCGGCCGATCAGCACCACGTGCCGCGTCTTGCCGCGCAGCGCGGCCGCGAGCGGTGCGAAGTCCTGGTTCTTGCCCTCGCCGCCGGCGATCAGCACGAGCGGCCCGTCGAGGCCGCTCACCGCCGCCAGCGTGGCTCCCACGTTGGTGCCCTTGGAGTCGTTGATGTAGGTGACACCGGCGACCTCGGCGACCCACTGCGTGCGATGGGCAAGACCGGGGAAGTCCTTCAGCTCCGCCACCATGGCCGCGAGCGGCAGCTCGAGCGCCTCGCCGAGCGCGAGCGCCGCGAGCGCGTTGGCGGCGTTGTGCATCCCGCGCAACCGCATCGAAGCGACCGGCAGCAGCGCCTCGCTGCCTCGCGCGAGCCAGCGCCCGCCGCGCTCGAGCACGGTATAGGCCGCGCCGCTCGCGCCGTGCACCGAAAAACCGAGCATGCGCTGGCCGCTACGCGTCATGCGCGCGACCAGCGGGTCGTCGAGGTTCACCACCGCCGTGTCGCAGCGCTCGAAAATGCGCGCCTTCGACAAGGCGTAATCCTCCAGGGAGGGGTAGCGGTCGAGGTGGTCGGCGGTCACATTGAGCACCGCGGCCGCCTTCAGATCGAGCGACTGGGTGGTGTCGAGCTGGAAGCTTGACAGCTCGAGCACGTAGAGCTCGGTCGGCCGCGCCGAGCGCTCGGCGGCGGCCAGGAGCTCGAGCGCCGGCTCGCCGAGATTGCCGCCGACGCGCACCTCGAGACCGGCGCGCTCCGCCATGCGCCCGAGCAGGCTCGTCACGGTGCTCTTGCCGTTGGTGCCGGTGATCGCCGCCACCGGCGCGCTCACGGCGCGCGCAAAGAGCTCGATGTCGCCGAAGATCTCGACGCCCCGGCGGCGCGCTTCGGCGAAGAACGGCAGATTGAGCGCGAGCCCCGGGGAAGCCACCACGCACACCGCCTCATCGAGCAGCCCGGTATCGAGCCCGCCGGCGCGCACTTCGATGTCGCCCGCGAGCTCGCGCAGCGGCGCCAGCTGCGGGGGCGCGGCGCGCGTGTCGGTGACCGCGATCCGCCAGCCGCGCTCGCGCAGATAGCGCGCGCACGACAGCCCCGTGCGGCCGAGGCCGGCGATGACGGCGGTTGCGGGCTTGTGGCTCACCGGGCTCATCTGAGTTTCAGCGTCGCCAGACCGGCAAGCACCAGGATCAGCGAGATGATCCAGAAGCGCACGATGACCTTGGGCTCGGCCCAGCCCTTGAGCTCGAAATGATGATGCAGCGGGGCCATGCGGAAGATGCGCCGGCCGGTGAGCTTGAACGAGGCGACCTGCAGGATCACCGAGGCGGTCTCGAGCACGAACACCCCGCCCATCAGCAGCGCCACCAGCTCCTGGCGCACCATGACGGCGATCACCCCGAGGGCCGCTCCGATCGCAAGCGCGCCGACATCGCCCATGAACACCTGCGCCGGATAGGAGTTGAACCACAGGAACCCGAGTCCCGCCCCGGACAGCGCCGAGCAGAAGATGAGCAGCTCCCCGGCGCCCGGAATCATCGGGATCTCCAGGTAATGGGCGAACACGGCGTTACCGCTGGCGTAGGCGAAGATGCCGAGGGCTGCCGAGACCAGCGTCGCCGGCATGATGGCGAGGCCGTCGAGACCGTCGGTCAGATTGACCGCATTGCTCATGCCGACGGTCATGAAGTAGGCGATCGTGATGAACACGGCCGCCGGCAAGGGCTCGGCGAAACTCTTGATGAACGGCAGATACAGCGTCCGCTCGGCCGGAACACTTGCTGTGTAATAGAGCACCGCGGCGATCGCCACGCCGAACACCGACTGGAACAGATACTTCCAGCGCGCCGGCAGCCCGCGCGCATTGCGCACGACGAGCTTGAGGTAATCGTCGAGAAAGCCGATCGCGCCGAAGGCGAAGGTCGCCGCCAGCACCAGCCAGACCTGGCGGCTGGTGAGCTTGGCCCACAGCAGCGTGCTCACCAGGGTAGTCACCAGGATCAGCGTGCCGCCCATGGTCGGGGTGCCGGCCTTGGGCAGATGGGTCTGGGGGCCGTCGTCGCGCACCACCTGGCCGATCTGGTAGCGCGAGAGGCGCGCGATCATGGCCGGGCCCACCAGCAGCGAGATGATCAGCGAGGAGCCCATGGCGAGGATGGCCCGGAAGGTCAGGTACGAAAAGACATTGAATCCCGAGTACAGCGCGAGCAACCGGTGTGCGAGCCAGTACAACATTCAATGCCCCTCCGGCGGCGCGCCGGCGGTGAGCGCAGCGACCACCCGCTCGAGCCGGTTCATCCGCGAGCCTTTCACCAGCACCGAGACGCCCGAGCCCGCCTCGGCGAGCGCCGCGCGCAGCGCCTCGGCGAGCGAGGTGGCCTCGGGGAACCAGCGCGCGCCCGCGCCGAAGCGCTCGACCGCAAGCGCCGCGAGGGGACCTGTGGCATAGAGCCGCTCGATGCCGCGCTCGCGCGCGAACTGGCCGATCTCGAGGTGCGCACGCTCGGCGAACTCCCCGAGCTCGGCCATGTCCCCGAGCACGAGCCAGCGCCGGCCCGCAAGCGAGCACAGCACCTCGATGCCGCAGCGCACCGAGCTGGGGTTGGCGTTGTACGAGTCGTCGATGATCCACGCGCCGCCGGCGGCCTGTTTGAGCTGCAGCCTGCCGGGCACGGGGCGCACCGAGGCGAGGCCCGCGACGATGTGCCCGAGCGTCGCACCGGCGCTCGCCGCCGCCGCCGCCGCCGCCAGCGCGTTGGCGACGTTGTGCCGGCCGCCGACGTGCAGCTCGATCGGCGCCGTCCCGAGCGGGCAGTTGAGCGTGAAGCGCGTGAGGAAACCGTCGGCGGCGAGCGTGGACTCGAGGCCGCTCGCGCGGAAGTCGGCGCCGGCGGCCAGCCCGAACGTCACGACGCGCGCCGCCGTCATGCCACGCCACAAACCGAGAAACTCATCGTCGCCGTTCAGCACCGCGGTCGCCTGCGGGTCGAGCCCCGCGACCATCTCCCCCTCGGCGCGCGCGACGCCCGCGAGGCTGCCGAACCCCTCGAGATGCTCGGCGCCGGCATTGGTGATGAGTCCGACCGTCGGGCGCGCGATGCGCACCAGGTCGGCCACCTCGCCGGCGCGGTTCGCGCCCATCTCGATCACCGCGAAGCGATGCGCCGCCACGAGACGCAGCAGCGTCAGCGGCACGCCGATGTGATTGTTGAGATTGCCGCGGGTCGCGAGGCAATCGCCCGCCTGGCTGAGGATCGCGGCGGTCATCTCCTTGGTTGTGGTCTTGCCATTGCTGCCCGCAACGCCCACCACCGGGATCGGACAGGCGGCGCGCCAGGCGTGCCCGGCGCGCTGCAGCGCGAGCAGCGAGTCGCTCACCACGATCTGCGCGAGCGCGAGCGGCTGCTCGCGCTCGAGCACCGCGCCGGCGGCGCCCCGCTCGAGCGCGGCGGCGAGGAACTCCCCGCCGTCGAAGCGCGGGCCGCGCAGCGCGATGAACAGCTCGCCCGCCTGCAGCGTGCGCGTGTCGATCGACACGCCGCTGAACGGGCGGTCCTCGCCATGCAGCTCTCCGCCGCAGAGCCTCGCGAAGCGGGCGAGTGTGCGCTCGAGGCTCATGCGTGTCCCGCCCCGATCGCGAGCGCAGCGCGCACCACCGCCTGATCGCTGAAGGGGCGCCGCTCGGCGCCGTAGGTCTGCTGCGTCTCGTGCCCCTTGCCGGCGATCAGCACCACATCGCCGGCGCTGCTGCCCTCGAGCGCCTCGCGAATCGCCCGCTCCCGATCGTGCTCGACGCGCGCGGCGCGCGGCGCAAGGCCGGCGAGAATCTCATCGGTGATCCGCTCTGGAGACTCGCTGCGCGGATTGTCATCCGTCAGGATGATCTCGTCGGCGAGCTCGGCTGCGATGCGCCCCATCATGGGGCGCTTGCCGCGGTCACGATCGCCGCCGCAGCCGAACACCACGCGCAGCCGGCCCCGGCAGTGGCGGCGGGCGTTCGCGAGCGCCTTGGCGAGCGCATCGGGCGTATGCGCGTAGTCGACGATCGCGAGCGGCCGCCCCGCATCGCCCCCGAAGGCCTCCATGCGCCCCGGCGCGGCGCGGCACCGGCCGAGCGCCTCGAGCGCCGCGGCGAGCGGCACGCCGGCGCCGAGCAGGACCGCGAGCACCGTCAGGGTGTTGTCGGCGTTGAAATCCCCGATGAGCGGCACGGCGAGCGCTCCGGCGCCCCAGCTCGAGTCCACTGCGATGTGCAGCCCGATGCCTTGCGCGCGCACCTCGGCGGCCCGCACCCAGCGCGCCCCCTCGAGCGGCGCGGCGGCGCGCGCCGTGACGATGAGTGCGCCCGGGTCGCTGCGCGCGGCGAGCTGGGCGCCGAAGGCGTCGTCGATATTGATGACACGGTTGACGAGCGTGTCGAGCTGGAACAGGCGCCTCTTGGCGCCGCCGTACGCGGCCATGGTGCCGTGATAATCGAGGTGGTCGCGGGTGAGATTGGTGAAGGCGGCGGTGTGCACGCGCACCCCGGCGATGCGCTGCTGGTCGAGCGCATGCGAGGAGACCTCCATCCCCACCCACCGGGCGCCGAGCTCGCGCACCTGCGCGAGCTGGCGGTGCAGGGTCACGGCATCGGCCGTCGTGTGCGTGGCCGTGTTGAGCGCATCGGGCCGGCCGTAGCCGAGCGTGCCGAGGTACGCGGCGCTCGTGCCGCAGCGCTCGAGCGCCTGGGCGATGAGCCACGCGCAGGTGGTCTTGCCGTTGGTGCCGGTGACGGCGGCGACGCTGAGCGCGCGCGAAGGCTCGCCGAAGAAGCGGTCGGCGATCAGGCCGGCGCGCGCCGACAGCTGCGGCACCGCGGCGACGAACGCCTGGGTGGCAAGCGAGGCGAGCGCCTCCGGCGGCTCGGCCGGCGGCTCGTACAACACCGCCCGGGCGCCGCGCGCGAGCGCCTCGGCGGCGAACGCCAGACCGTGGTGGGAACGGCCGCGGCAAGCGAGAAACAGCGCCCCCGGCCGCACCGTGCGGCTGTCGAGCGTCACGTCGCTCACGCGCAGCCCGCTCGGCGCGCTCGCCAGTCCGGCCAGCAGTTCAGCGAGCAGTCGGCCGCCGGAATCGATGTGCACCGCGGCATTCATCGCAGCGAGGCCATCTGCAGGGTTTGTGCGGCCGGCAGCGGCTTGTCGGGCGCCACGGCCATCAGGCGCAGCGCGCGACCGATCACCTTGGAGAACACCGTTGCCGAGACGTCACCGCCGTAGTAAAGCCCGGCGCGCGGGTCCTGGATCCACACCACCGCGGCGAGGCGCGGCGCGGTGGCGGGCGCGACCCCGGCGAACACGGCGTTGTAATGGTGCTCCCGGTAGCTGCCGCCATCCTCCTCCCACGAGGTGCCGGTCTTGCCCGCCACGGTGTAGCCCGGGATGGCCGCCGAGGGCGCCGTGCCCCCGGCCCTGACGACCCCGCGCATCAGACCCAACAGCTCGCGGGCCAGCTTCGCGGAGAGCACGCGCCGGCCGGTCGGCGGCGTGGTCACACGCAGAAACGAAACCGGGCGCTCGATGCCGAGCGCGCCGAGCGTCGCGTAGGCGTGGGCCAGCTGCAGCACCGTGACGGACAGCCCGTAGCCGTGCGACATCGTTGCGATGCGGATCGGATGCCAGGCGTTGTAGGGCAGCAGCACGCCCGGGGACTCCCCGGGGTAACCCTCGGTGGGAAACTGCCCGAAGCCGAAGCGGTGCAGCGTGTGCCAGAGCAGGGCCGGCGGCAGCGAGAGCGCGATGTGCGCCATGCCGACGTTCGAGCTCTTGGCGAGGATGGTGTAGATGCCGATCGGCCCGAGGTCCGCCTCGTCCCGAAAGATGTGCCCGTCGACCTTGATGTATCCCGGCGAGGTGTTGATGATGCTGCGGCTGTTGTACTCACCGCTCTTCAGCGCGGCGGCGATGAAGAACGGCTTGATCGAGGAGCCGGGCTCGAACGTGTCGGTGATGGCGCGGTTGCGGTAGAGGTTCGGCAGCAGCTGCGAGCGGTCGTTGGGGTTGAACGCGGGCTGATTGACCATGGCGAGCACCTCGCCGGTGTCGACATCGATCACCACCATGCTGCCGGCGCGCGCCCGCTGCGCCTCGACCTGCGCCTTGAGGGCCCGGTAGGCGAGGTATTGAATGCGCATGTCGATCGAAAGCACCAGATCACGCCCCGGCCTCGCCGGTCTGATGCTGTCGACATCCTGAACGATCCGGCCGTAGCGATCTTCGATGACGCGCTTCTCACCGTCGATGCCGGTCAGCCAGGAATTGTACTCGAGCTCGAGGCCGTCCTGGCCCTGATCGTTGATGTTGGTGAAGCCGATCAGCTGTCCGGTCACCTCGCCGGCCGGGTAGTAGCGGCGGTACTCGCGCGCCAGATACATCCCCGGAATGCCGAGCGCCTTGATGGCAAGCGCTCGCGGCGGCGGCAGCTGGCGCGCGACATAGAGGAAGTCGAGGTTCAGATTGCTGCTGATGTCGCGCAGCAGCGTCGGCTCGTTCAGGTGCAACGCCCGCGCGAGGCGCGGCACCCGATGGGGCCCCTGCATGATCTGCTTGGGGTTGACCCAGACGGAGTCGACCGGCGTGCTCACGGCGAGCGGTTCGCCGTAGCGGTCGGTGATCACGCCCCGATGCGCCGGGATGGTGACGATGCGAGTGAAGCGCGCATCGCCCTGGCGGGTGAGAAAGGTGTAATCGACGAGCTGCAGATCCACCGCCCGGGCAACGAGCCCGAGCCCGAGCACGGCGAGCACGCCGAGCAGGAAGTAGGCCCGCCACCGGTAGGCGGGCGCGCGCTGGCGAACGCGGCGTCCGCTCATGGGCGCACGACCACGATCTTCTGGGTCGGGGGCATCTTCATGCGCAGCTTGTTCTGCGCCACGCTCTCGATGAGCGCGTGCGTCGACCAGGCGCTCTCCTCGAGCTGCAGCCGGCCCCACTGGATGTCGAGGTTGTCGCGCTGGCGGCTGAGCTGCTCGAGGTGAATGAAGAGCTCGCGAGCGCGGTAGCGGCAATAGACCGCGCCGATGCCGGAGGCGAGCACCGCCACCCACAGCGTGCCGAGCATGAGGGCGAATGTGGCGCGCCGCGCCTTCATGCGATCTTCTCGGCGACGCGCAGCAGGGCGCTGCGCGCGCGCGGGTTGCGGGCGATCTCCGCCTTCTGCGGGCGGATCTTGCGGCCGATGCGCCGCAGACGCGGCGCCAGATGCGGCGGCACCGAAGGCAGGGCGGCGAGCGCCGGATCGAGCCGTGAGTGACGCTCGATGAAGCGCTTGACCAGGCGGTCCTCGAGCGAGTGGAAGCTGATCACCGCCAGCCGGCCGCCCGGGGCGAGCGCCTCGAGCGCCGCGGCGAGGCCCCGCTCGAGCTGGCCCGGCTCGTCATTGATGTACATGCGCAGCGCCTGGAAGGTGCGCGTCGCCGGATGCTTGCCCGGCTCGCGCGTGCGCACGGCGCGGGCGACCACCTCGGCCAGCTGTCGCGTGCGCTCGAGTGGCGCGCGCGCTCGCTCGGCGACGATCGCCTGCGCGACGCGCCGCGCGAACCGCTCTTCCCCGTAGGTCGCGATCACTTCCCGAATCTCGTCAACGCTCGCGCGCGCGAGCCACGCGGACACCGCCTCCCCGCGCGTCGGATCCATACGCATATCGAGAGGGCCGTCGGCGCGAAAGCTGAATCCACGCGCCGGCTCGTCGAGCTGCGGCGAGGACACCCCGAGGTCGAACAGAATGCCGCGGCACGGACGGCCGGCCGAGTGAGCCGGCACGAGCGCCGTGAGGTCCGCGAACGGTGCGTGCACCAGCGTGAGGCGGCTTTCGCCGGCGAAGCGCGTGCGCCCCGCTTCGATGGCCGCGGGGTCACGGTCGATCGCGAGCACGCGGCCTTCTCGACCCAAGGCCTCGAGTAGAAGTGCCGTATGACCGCCTCGCCCGAACGTCGCATCGACATAGTAGCCGTCCGCCTCGGGGGCCAACGCCTCGACCGCCTCGCGCTCGAGCACGGGAACGTGCTCAACCACGATCCAAGCGGCCGCGAACGACCCCCCGCAGTGCTCTACTCATGGGCCGCGCCCAGCTCTGGAAACTCGAACCACCCACGCTCCCGC
>JAJYLP010000108.1 GCA_021787615.1 Pseudomonadota bacterium | reverse complement strand
CAACCGGGTGTCTCAAAGTGATTGACACGTTCCGCCGTCGACCCGAATCGAAATCCTCGCTCGAGAACGAGTCGGCTAGCAGCCGCCCCTCGAGCTTGCCCAAGGGATGGCCGCATAGTGGACGCTCTCCTTACTGCGTATCATAGAACAGCACGTCTGCCGAGGTGACGCATGCTCGAAGCAATTAGCCACATTGCCCTCGTAGTGAAGGACCCTGCCCGGACGGCTGCGCTGTTTCATGACCTCTTCGGCGCCCGTGCGGTTGAGCGCGAGGACGAAGACGGGCATCTGGAAACATTCCTCAGGCTCGCAGGCACTTGGATTGTGCTGGTGGGCGCACCCGCTCAACGTGTCCGGACCGGGGACCATATTGCCTTTCGCGTCACACCGGAAATTCTCTGAGCTACCGCCGCCAAGCTCCAGGCGATGGGGCGCGAGTTCATAAGGGCGCGTTCCGACAGGGCTTTGTATTTCTTCGATGACGATGATCACGTATTCGAATTGGATACGGAAGATCTCGATTCGCAGCTTGGACGATAGAAGAAGCGCGATTTCGGAAGTGCCGTCAACCGGACAACTGCGGTCACTCCATTGGGGCTTTCGCTGTCTCACCGAGCTGTCGCTCGCGGACTGTTCGGGCCGTGTTCCGCGCGGCCGGCACTCACATGCGAGCGCGCTGGGGCAGTCGGAGCTGGGGGGCGAAACGGGTCCTCGAGACGATGGCGAATCGGTCCGATTGTTTCCTCCTCACCCACAACTGCGCGTGCATCGAAGGTGTCGAGCATTTTGTGCATCGTCGAGGAGGCAAGTCCGTAGGGCGAGCGCACCGCTGCCGAGCGCAGACTTGCGCCGCCTTGCTCGATGAGCGCCTTAATGAGCGGCCCTGGGAGCGTGCAAGGGCCGTGGAAATGGCGTGCCGATGCCGTTCTCGCGCTGCGCGATCTCACGACGCGCATTGATCGTCCCGAGTCAGGTTATCGGCGCCCTTCCAGTACCGTTTGCGGCGCCCTGATCGAAGGCCACAGACGTTGCGTAGTCCGCCGCCGCGGCCGCACGCTCGATAATATAGTCTGCAAAATCCACCGCGCTGCCGGCAAAAAAAGGCTAATGCTCGCGCGATCTGCTCGGCGCTGCCGAGTCCGAGGAGCGCGACGATAGGCACAAAAGCGCCGCTCTTGGTGGTAGTCTTTACGCGGCAAGCGCCTATTTTCCCGAAAGGTTGCGAGCATGGCGAAGCGTCTTACGAACAAGCAAAAACCACGCACCAAGGCCGAGCAGCGGGCCGAGACCCTCGAGCGGATCCTGGACGCTGCGGAGTACCTCTTCTCCAAGCACGGACTGAACGGCGTGACGCTGCGCGATGTCGCGCTGAAGGTCGGCGTGCATACCTCCCTGATGCACTACTATTTTGTCGACAAGCGCCGGCTGTTCGAAGCGGTGTTCACACGGCGCGCCGGCACGACCAGCAGCCGCAGGCTCGATGCGCTCGATCACTATGAGCGCGAATGCGGCGGTGCGCCGACCGTGGAGGGCGCGCTGCGCGCGTTTCTCGACACCGATCTCGATCTGTACATCACGGGCGGGGAGGGATGGCGCAATTTCGCCGCGTTCGCCGCGCAGGTGAGCAACTCCCAGGAGGGAGCGGCGATGATGGACCTGCACTTCGATCCGGTGGTGCTGAAGCTGATTGGCATTCTGAAGCAGGCGCTGCCGGGGTGCTCCGATGAGGACATCTTCTGGGGCTACGATTTCGTCACCGGCGCGTTCATGCACGTGCTCGGGCGCACGGGGCGTATCGACCGTCTCTCGAGCGGGGCGTGCAATTCGCAGGACTTCGCGGCGGTCAAGGAGCGTCTCGCGAGCTTCATGGCCGCCGGCTTCATTGCGCTGTGCGGCAAGGGCGCCAGGGCATCAAAGAGCGCTTCGGGCCGCAGGAAGAGCGGCCGGTGAGCCGGCGGCGGGGCGGGTCTGCCGCCGGCGGCCAAAGATATTGATTATCGAGTGAATGAAATTGACACGGGAGTGCTGATCGGGGATTCTTGCCCGAACGGCGCCGCGCTCGGGGCCGCCATCGAGGTTCCTCACCGATGAATGTGCGTGCTGCGCAGCCGGGAGATCGCGCCACGAGCCAGGGCCTCATCGTGCGCACGGCCCGAGGCGCGCTCTCGGGGGCGCCACTCGCCGGTGGCGTCACCGTGTTCAGAGGGATCCCCTATGCCGAGCCGCCGCTCGGCGATTTGCGCTGGAGGCCGCCCGTCGCGCGCGCGCCGTGGCGCGATGTGCGCCCGGCGGTGGATTTCGCGGCCGCGTGCCTGCAGGTGCGCTCGGTGCCGGGAAGCATTTACGCGCAGGAGCCCGCGCGCATGAGCGAGGACTGTCTGTTCCTCAACGTGTGGCGGCCGCCCGAGGCGTCCGATGCGCCGGTGATGGTCTGGCTGCACGGCGGGGCGCTGCGCGGCGGTGATCCGGCGAGCGGGCTCTACGAGGGCAGTGCGCTCGCGCGCCAGGGCGCGGTCATCGTCACGGTCAACTACCGGCTGGGCGTGCTCGGCTACCTTGCGCATCCGCAACTGACCGAGGAGTCCGCGCATGCCTCCTCGGGCAATTATGGACTGCTCGATCAGATCGAGGCGCTTCGCTGGGTCCGCGAGAACATCGCGGCCTTTGGCGGCAATCCGGGCAATGTCACGCTGTTCGGAGAGTCCGCGGGCGCTCTGAGCGCCATCGAACTGATGACAAGTCCGCTCGCTAAGCATTTGTTCCATAAGGTCATTGTTCAGAGCGGCTATCTCGTGTCGAATCCCGAGCTGGGGCGTTCGCGGTTTGGCCTGCCGAGCGCGCAGGCCATCGGCGAAGGGCTGGCGCGTGGGCTCGGCGCGGCGGACCTGGCGGCGCTGCGGGCCCTGGACGCGCTATCGCTGGTGCAGCGATCGGCGGCGGCCGGATTCGATCCCCAGGCGAGCATTGATGGGTGGGTTCTGCCGCAGCAGATCGTCGAGTGCTTCGATCGAGGCGAGCAGGCGGCGGTCCCGTTGATCGCGGGCTTCAACGAAGGTGAGATCCGCTCCCTGCGCTTGTTTCTGCCGCCGCTGCCAGCGAGCGCGGCGGAGTACGAGGGCCGTGTGCGCAGCATCTACGGGGATCTGGCCGCGGCGTATCTGGCACGCTATCCGGCGACCGACATCGAGCAGAGCGCGCTCGCGGCGGCGCGCGACGCATTCTACGGCTGGAGCGCCGAGCGCCTCGCCAGAGCTCAGGCGCGGCTCGGGCTGCCGGCGTATCTGTATTACTTCACGCATCGCTATCCGGCGCAGGAGCCGCTGCATCTGGAGGCGTTCCACGCCAGCGAGCTGCCGTACGAGTTCGGCCGGATTGGCGCGCCGGACGGCTGGCCCGAGCTGTGGCCCCGGCCGCCGGACGAGGTGCACGAGCGCGCGCTCAGCCAGTCGGTCATGAGCTACTTCACGAGCTTCGCCCGGGATGGTGTTCCACGCGCCGCAGGCGCGGCTGTCTGGCAGCCCTACAGTGACGATCGGGCGTATCTCGAGATCCGCGCGACGCCGCAGGCGGGGCACCGTCTGCTGCCGGGGGCGTTCGAGCTGCACGAGGAGGTGATCGGGCGGCGCCGCGCAGCAGGCACGCAGCATTGGTACCTCAATGTCGGGCTTGCCTCGCCGCCCGTGCCGCCTGCGGCGGCGCGCGCCCCTGAACGCGCCGGGTGTGGCGGCTTTCCTGATGAGTGCTGAGGGCAGCGCGGGGCGTGCGCACGCACGAGTGTCGCTCAGGTCAGCAGCTGCGCCAGGTGCATCAGCTTGAGGTCACTCTCGAGGGCCTCAGCGCTGCACGGGTGCACCGGCGTGAAGCGCACCTGCTTGGGCTCCCCGGGCAGCAGATCGAAGTAGTTGTCGCTGAAGAGCCCGTCGATGTCGGTCGTCTCGAGACAGAGGTTCTTGACCAGGACCGGCGATGAGAGCGTGAGGTCGCAGTGCGCCGGCCGCGCATCGATCCTCACCTCGGGCGATCCCGGCGGCAGCGCAAGCTCCTTCACCGGCCGAAAGTAGTGAAGATTCTGCGCGATGGTCCCGTCGTCCGTGCTGAGGCGAGCGTGCAGCAGCACCTCGTGCGCCGGGCTGTCCCCGAGCAGATCCGCAATCGATGCGCTGAAGGCGAGGGTGCTGGCATTGCCCGTGAGGCGCAGCGCGCGGGTGTGCATCGCGAGCACCGTGCCGCGAAAATCAATCAGCCGCAGGGTGAGGCACGCCGGTGTGTCGACGCGTCGATCGCTCACCGCCCAGATGCGCAGCTCACCCCCCTCGGGCCAGAAGCTCAACAGAACGCTCGCGAACGCGTCGCGGGCGAAGTAGTGCAGCGCCTTCCAGCGGCCGTAATAATCGATGCTGCTCCAGGAGGCCGCCGGCCAGCAATCGTTGATCTGCCAGAACAGCGAGCCCATGCAATAGGGCCTGCGGGCGCGATGCGCCTCGATCGCGGTGCGCACACCCTGGGCCTGCAGAACCTGACTGAGGTAGATGAACTGATCGAACCGCCTGGGCACGGGGTATTCGTCGGCCATGTAGGCGCGGATGGCGCCGTTGCCGATTCTGGAGCGCTGGTGCGCCTGCAGCACCGCGGAGAAGATGTCGTGATCCTCCGGGGTGCAGAAGGCGCGGATCGAGCGCAGCGACGGGAATGACTGAAAGCCGTACTCGGACATGAAGCGGCCGATTTCGCTGCGGTAGCTTGCAAACGGCCTGCCGCCCCACCACACGCCCCAGTAGTGGATATCGCCCGACTGGCGCGGCGCACGCAGGTCGGCGTGCGCGATGCGCTCCCCGCCATCCCAGGCGGCGAGCGGCGAGGAGGGCCAATAGAAGCGCTGCGGGTCGTATTCGGCGATCACCTGCGGGAGTATCCGGTGAAAGAGGGCCTGATAGGCCTCCCACAGCTGCTCGCGCTGTGCCGGGGTGTAGCGCTCCTTCCAGCCCCAGCCTGCGGATGGGACCTCGTGCTGCCAGGCGACGTCGATCTCGTTGTTGCCGGCCCACAACGCGATGCAGGGGTGGTGGCGCAGCCGCCTGACGTTGTCGATCGCCTCGGCGCGGACATTGTCGAGAAACGCGGCATCTCCCGGATACATCACGCACGCGAACATGAAGTCCTGCCAGACGAGAAGCCCATTCTCGTCGCACAGATCGTAGAAGAGATCCTCTTCATAGATGCCGCCGCCCCACACGCGCAGCATGTTCATGTTCGCAGCGACGGCTGAGCGCACCACTCGCTCGTAGACGGCCCGTGAGACCCGGGCCGGAAAACTGTCGCCGGGGATGTAATTGGCGCCTTTCATGAAGACCGGCAGGCCGTTGAGTTCGACGTAAAAGCTCGCGCCCTGCGCGTCGGGCTTCTGCACGATTCGCAGCGTGCGCAGGCCGACCCGCACCTCGCGGCAGTCGCTGAGCTGCGCGCCTTCGAGCCGTCCCTGGAAGCGGTAGAGGAACGGCTCGCCGAGGCCGTTCGTCCACCAGCGGCGCGGCGCGCGGATCGTGAATTCGATCCGTACCTGCTCTTGGCCCGGCGCGAGAAGGATCTCGCCGCGCGCCGCGACGGCCGGATCGTCGGGACTCCTCAGATCAAGGATCGCGCGAGCCGTCACGGTTGAGGCGATGTCGAACACGGCGGTGAGGCGAGCCTCGCTCTGCGACAAGTCGCGTTGCTCGATGTGCAGATCGGCGATGCGCGCGCCGCTCCAGGCGCGCAGCCGCACCGCGCGCCAGATGCCCGAGGTCACCAGGCGCGGTCCCCAATCCCAGCCGTAGTGGTAGGGCGCCTTGCGCGTGAACATGCTGATCTTCCGGTCCCCGAGCCCGCCGATCTCGCTCCAATCGACGACCGCGGGCGGGTTGTAGCCCAGGGCCTCGAGCCGCCGCAGGCCCTCGCGTACCGGCGAGCGCAGCACGATGCGCAGGTCGTTGCGGCCCGCGCGCGCCCGCGCCTTGATGTCGGCAGTCCAGGTGCGGAACATGTTGTCCGCGCGCAGCAGCGGCACATCGTTCAGGCACACCTCGGCATAGGTGTCGAGGCCGTAGAAGACGAGCTCGATCCGGCTCTGCGCGAGGGTCTCGGGGGCGAGCTCGAGCGTCGTGCGGTATTCCCAGTCCGTCTTATCGACCCACTGCACGCGGCGCTCGTTCATGCGGTAGAACGGATCCTCGATCCGGCCGTTTGCCAGCAGATCCGTGTGCACCGAGCCCGGCACCGTCGCCGCCAGCCACTCGCCCGTGCCGGCCTCGCGGAATGTCCACGGTCCGGCGAGAGTGTCCTCGGCGCCGGCAGCGTGTGCGGTGTGCGGGCCTGTCGGCCCGGTCTGCTCAGGGCGGATCCTGCCCGGATCGCTCATGCGGCGTGTCGGCTGCGACCGTACAAGGTCGTGGGGCTAGCGGCTGGGCCGCGACAAGGATTCCGGCACCCGGAACGTGACCAGGTGATCGAGTCCGACTGCGCCGACGAACGCGGTGCGCCCATCGGGTCCGCCGAAGGCGATGCTGGTCGGCAGGCGCAGCGGACCTGCCACGTTCATGCAGGCGATGAGGTGATCCAGCGTCCCGTTGCGCTGCTCGATCGCGCAGGCAAGGTCTTCGACCGCCGCGGCGTTCATGTCGGAATACACCACGCTCACGGCGCCGTCGCGGTCGATGACGTGCAGCGCGTTCTGGCTGATGATCGTGACCCAGATGTTGCCGGCGGCGTCGAACGCGAATCCGTCGGGGAGCGCGCCGCGGCCGAGACTCGCCGGGCCGACGCCTTCCTTCGCGCCGAGCGAGCCGTCCGGCCGGATCGCAAAGCGCACCAGGCGGCCGCCGAGGGTCTCGACCGCGTACAGGTGCCGGCCGTCGGGGGAGACTTTGACCTCGTTGGTCAGGTCGAGCCCGTCGGCCACGATCTGCGCGCGCGCGCCGTCGTCGTCGATGCGAACGATGTACCCGTCCCGCTGGTGCGACTGCATGGCCGGCACCCAGGGCAGATGGCGCGTCATCACGGAGAGCCAGATCCGTTGCGGTCCGTCGGCGCACGCATAGTTGACCGTCCCCAACGGGGAGCCGTCCAGGCTCTCAAGCAGCACGCGCGTGTGCCCGTCGGGACTGATCTGATAGAGACGGCCGTCACTGAGGCCGGCCACTACGAAGCTGCCGTCGGCCCGCCGGCTGAAGCCGTTCGGCTCGCCAATCCCCGTGCCGAGCACCGCGGGCTCTGCCTCGGCGCTGACCCGGCAGACCCCGCCGCGCGCATCCGATGCCCACACGCCGTCGCGGTCCACCCAGACGCATTCGGGACGCCGCAGAGCGCGTCCGTAGGACAGCAGAGCCTCTCTCGAGAGCGTGAATTCGCGCAATGACATGTGTCCTCCGGCAGGTGCTCGCCTCGTCCTCGGGCAACGGGCCGAGTGGCGCTCTTGGGGCAGTGTGCTACTCGATGGCGGACTGAGCGGCGCCGGAGGTCCTCCTGCGCTCGCTCAGCGCCAGCTTGATCGCCCGATACTTTTCCTGATTGAGCTGGTAGCCGAGCATTGCCAGCGCCGAGAGCGCCGTGATCGCCGCGGGCAACGGACCGCTGACCCAGCCGAGCCCGTGCACGGTGGACAGCGGCAGATGCGGATGCAGGCCGCGGCTGGCGATATCGACCGGAAAATGGATTGCATCGAGCGCCACGCCGCCGATGAGCGAGCCGAGGCCGCTTGCGGATTTCACCGAAAAGGTCAGTCCCGAGAGAAACATCGCCTCGCGTCGCGCGCCGAACAGGTACTCATGATGATCGGCGGCGTCGGCCATCATGGACTGGAAGCCGATGCCGCAGATGACCAGGCCGATGCCGCTCACGGCCGCGTTCACCACGAGCAGCGTGCTGAGGAACTCGAGACTGACGGGCAGCAGGCCGTAGAGGCGCAGCACCGGCGGATAGAACTGACACAGGCAGAACAGCAACGCTCCGCCGATGGCGAAGGTGCGCTTCTCCACGCGGTTCTGCAGCAACCGGGCGATGGGCAGGCCGAAGATGGGCGAGAGGACCAGCACCAGCAGCACCGACTGATTGATCGAGGCGGGCAGGTGCCAGAAGTAGCGGTTGGCATCCAGCGCCAGCACCGCCGCGGTCCCCTGGGCAACGAAGAAGATGAGGCAGGTGAGGAACAGCGACACGAACGAGCGGTTGTGGAATATCTCGCGCAGCTCGCGGATGAGCTGCGCGACGGGCCGGCCGGGGCGCTGATGCGGGCGGTTCAGGCGCGCAATGTGCCGGATCGTCCCGAACGCGGCCGTGAAGCCGACCACGAGCAGGCAAGCGGCGCAGATCCATCCGAAGCGCACGTAGTTGGCGCGGTGCAGCAGCACCGCGGAGTTAGCATTGAGGCCGCCGAGCCCGATGTACAGGCAGGTGAATGCGGAGATCGACCAGAAGAACAGCCGGTAGCCGACGATGCTCGAGCGCTCGTGATAATCGTCGGAGATTTCCGCGCCGATGGCGAGGTACGGCAGGTAGTACAGGGACATGCACACGCGCAGGATGAGCATCAGCGCCGTGACGTACCCGAACAAATCCAATCCGGTAAGTCGTGCCGGGAGCGCGAATACGAGGGCGAATGACAGCGCCAGGGGAACGGCGCTCGCGAACATGTACGGGTGGCGGCGTCCGAGCGACGAGCGGGTGTTGTCCGAGATCAGCCCGATGAGCGGGTCGGCGACCGAGTCGACGAGCAGCGTGATGAAGGTGATCATGCCGGCGGTGGTTCCGGACATGCCGCAGACGGCGGTGAGATAGAAGAAGGCGAGGTAGGTCAGCCCGGTCGTGGCGATCCCGTTGATCATCTCGCCGGTTCCGTAGATGGACTTGTCCCACACGCTGAGCTTGGCTCGGCGGGCGCATTGCGCGGAGTCCTCCGTAGCCATGACAACCGACGCTGCAGCGGGAACGGATTCGTCAATGCGGGGCATGGGGATGAGTGTCCTGTGGTGGACGCGTTTGAGCCGAGTGCGCCGGCAGAACTCCGTCAGAGCCGCTCGAAGAGGGCGGCGATTCCCTGGCCGCCGCCGATGCACATGGTGGCAAGCCCATGGCGGCCCCCGGTGCGCCGCAGCTCGTGCACGAGCTTGGTCACGATGATCGCCCCGGTGGCCCCGATGGGGTGTCCGAGGGCGATCGCGCCCCCGTTGGGGTTCGTCCTGAGCGGATCGAAGGCGAGTTCGCAAGCGACGGCGCAGGCCTGCGCGGCGAAGGCCTCGTTGGATTCGATGAGATCGATATCGGCGAGCCCGAGGCACGCCCGCTCGAGCGCCAGGCGCGTCGCCGGCACCGGGCCCAATCCCATGTACGCCGGTTCGACGCCCGCGTGCGCATAGGCGAGCAGGCGTGCGAGGGGCTTCAGACCGTGCCGCCCCAGGGCATCGCCGCTTGCCAGCACCACGGCCGCTGCCCCGTCGTTGATCCCGGAAGCGTTGCCGGCGGTGACCGTGCCGCCCTCGCTACGGAATATGGGCCTGAGCCCGGCCAGGTCCTCGGCCGTGACCTGCGGCCGCACGTGCTCGTCGACCTCGAACTCAACGGGACCGCGCTTGCTGTTCACGGGGACCGGAACGATCTGGGACTTGAATCGCCCGCGCGCAATTGCCTCGGCCGCGCGGCGGTGGCTCTCGAGCGCCAGAGCATCCTGCTGCTCGCGCCCGATCCGGCAGCGAGCGGCGACGTTCTCCGCAGTGACGCCCATGAGGATGCCCTCGAAGGGATCGGTGAGTGCGCCATTGAGCCCATCGACGAGCGCCGCATCGCCGAGTCGCTTCCCCCAGCGCAGGGCGGGGACCCAGAATGGCGCGCGACTCATCACCTCGGCGCCCCCGCCGACCGCCAGCTCGCAGTCTCCGAGGGCAATGGCCTGGGCGGCAGACACGATCGCCTGCAGCCCCGAGCCGCACAGCCGGTTGACGGTCAGCGCCGGCACCTGCACCGCGAGGCCGGCGCCGAGCGTGGCGAGCCGGGCGAGGTAGGCGTCTCGCGGTCCGGTGGGAAGAGCCTGCCCGAAGACGACGTGGCCGATCGAGCCGGGGGGCGCCTCGGCGCGCCGAATGGCTTCCCGGGTCACCAGTGCCGCCAGGTTCCCGGGCTCGCACTCGCGCAGCGCGCCGCCGAA
The DNA here is from genome assembly GCA_021787615.1 of Pseudomonadota bacterium. Lineage (GTDB taxonomy): Bacteria > Pseudomonadota > Gammaproteobacteria > Steroidobacterales > Steroidobacteraceae > 13-2-20CM-66-19. The sequence continues at coordinate 356 of JAJYLP010000108.1, read as the reverse complement.
CGAGCCGACCGCAGTGCGCACGGCCGAGACGACGTAGACCTCCATGATCAGCGCTGCCGGCCGGCCGAGGCGGCGCGGGCCTGCTCGACTTCGAACTGATACTGCTCGAAACCCCTCGCAGGCACCCGCTCTGCGGTGCGCTCCCCGATCTGATCCCAGCGCGCGAGGATCTCCTCGGCGCTCAGCCGCTCATCCGTCAACTGGATGCCGCGGGTCATGGTGATGTGGGCGAGCTTGAGGCTGCCGGCGCCGGCGAGCACGATGCGCTTGTTCGGCGCCTGCTCGCTGGCGAGGGCGACCACCGCCGGGCTGACGCGCTCGGGGGTGAGCGCGGCGAGGTCCTCCGGCGACCACAG
>JAJYLP010000107.1 GCA_021787615.1 Pseudomonadota bacterium | reverse complement strand
CTGGTGGAAAGGGAGGGACTCGAACCCTCGACCCCGGCATTATGAGTGCCGTGCTCTAACCGGCTGAGCTACCTTTCCACGGGCCCCGTGATGCCGGCTCCGCGCCGAGGAGGGCGTGCCGGAAGGGGGGCGCATTGTCGGCGGGCGAGCGCCGGGGTGTCAACCGCCTAGACGTTGAACCGGAAATGGACCACATCCCCTTCCTGCATGACGTATTCCTTGCCTTCCAGACGCAATTTGCCGGCTTCGCGAGCCCCGGACTCTCCCCGGCAGGCGACGTAATCGGCATAGCTGACCACCTCGGCGCGGATGAACCCGCGCTCGAAATCGGTATGAATGACACCGGCGGCCTGAGGCGCCGTTGCCCCCACCGCCACGGTCCAGGCGCGGACCTCCTTCGGACCGGCGGTGAAGTAGGTCTGCAGTCCCAGCAGCCGGTATCCCGCCCGGATCACCCTATCGAGCCCGGGCTCTTCGAGGCCGAGCTCGGCCAGAAAAGCGGCGCGGTCGGTGGCTTCCAGCTGGACGATTTCAGCCTCGATCGCGGCGCAGACCGCGACAGTGACCGCCCCTTCGGCCACGGCATGCTGCTCGACCGCGGCGAGCAGCGGATTGTTCTTGAAGCCGCCTTCCGCCACGTTCGCGACATACAGCACCGGCTTGGCCGTCAGCAGCTGCAGCTCACGCAAGTCGCGCGCGTCCTCCACCGAGAGCGTCATCGCTCGCACCGGCTTGACCTGGTCCAGGTGCGCCTTGACCCTCTCGAGGAGCGCCCTCTTGCGCAGCGCATCCTTGTCGCCGCCCTTGGATGCCTTGGCAGCCCGCTCCAATCCCTTCTCCACCGTGGACAGATCAGCGAGCGCAAGCTCGGTGTCGATCACCTCGATATCGCTCAACGGATCGACCTTGCCCGCGACGTGCACGATGTCCGAGCTCTCGAAGCAGCGAACCACGTGCGCGATCGCATCGACCTCGCGGATATGCGAGAGAAACTGATTGCCGAGCCCCTCGCCTTTGGAAGCACCGGCCACGAGCCCGGCGATGTCGACGAACTCAACGGTGGCCGGCACGATCCGCTCGGGGTGAACGATCTCGGCGAGCGCATCGAGTCGCGCATCCGGCACCGGGACCATCCCGACGTTCGGATCGATCGTGCAGAACGGATAGTTCGCCGCGGCCGCGTTCTGCGCCTGAGTGAGCGCATTGAACAGCGTCGACTTGCCGACGTTCGGCAATCCTACGATGCCGCAGCGGATGGACATGTCTCAAACTCCTGAGGTATCGGGGATCAATCCGGACGGTCGGTCGATGCCGCGGCAGCACGCGAATGCAGTTGGTTCATCGCCTTCTGCGCGCCCTCGGCCAGCATGACCGGCAGTGCATCGGCCGCCGACTGCAGCGCCTCGTCGATCATCCCCACGTCGGCAGCAGTCGGCCGACCCAGCACGTAGTTCAACACGTCGCCGCGATCGCCCGGGTGGCCGATGCCGATGCGCAGCCGCCAGAACGATTCGCCGAGCCGCGCCATGATGTCGCGCAGCCCGTTGTGGCCGCCGGCTCCGCCGCCATGCTTCAGGCGCACCACCCCCGGAGGGAAGTCGAGCTCATCGTGCGCCACCAGCACCGCCTCCGGCGGGATCTTGTAGAACGCCGCGACGCTTTGGACCGCAGCGCCGCTGAGGTTCATGTAGGTCATGGGCTTGAGCAGCCACAGCTCCTGCTCCGCGACGCGCACCCGCGCAAGCTCGCCCTGATGGCGCGACTCGGCGCGCAGGCCCACATGCAGCCGGCGCGCCAGCCCGTCGATGAACGCGAAGCCCGCGTTGTGCCGCGTGTGGGCGTAGGTGGGGCCCGGATTGCCGAGCCCCACCACGAGCCTGAGCGGCGTCCCTGACATCGGCAGCCGTTACTTCTTGCCGCCTTCCTTCTTCGGCTCGCCCTTGCCGGCCTCGGGCGCAGCGGGAACGGCCGCGGCCGGAGCAGCCGCGCCGGCGGCTGCCGGCGCCGCACCCTCGACCGGTGCGGCCGCGGCGGCCTCGGCGGTCGGCTCGGGCTCGGCAACGCGCGGGCTGTGGATGGAGACCACCGGCGCATTGCGGTGCGCCAGATGCGGAATGGTCACGCCCGGCGGCAACGGGATGTCGGAGAGGAACTTGGTGTCGTTGATGTTCATCTCCGACAGGTCGAGCTCCAGGAATTCCGGCAGGTCCTTCGGCAGGCAGGCGATCTCGACGTCGGTCATCGTGTGCGAGACGACGCCGCCCTGGGTCTTCACTCCGGGGCTCGCCGCCTCGCCCTTGAAGTGGATCGGCAGATGCAGGCGGATCGGCTCGGCCTCGACCACGCGCTGCAGATCGAGGTGCACGATCTGGTTGCGCGCCGGGTGCATCTGCACGTCCTTGACGATCGCCGCCTGCGCGCGCTCGCCGATCTGCAGCTGCACGATCGAGGAATAAAAGCGTTCGTCCTCGATGACGATCAGCAGCTTGCGATGATCGATGGCGAGCGACTCGGCCTCATGATGGCCGCCGTACAGAATGGCGGGAACCTTACCCGCGTGACGCAGGCGGCGGCTCGCACCTTTGCCTTGCGTTCCGCGCGGTTCCGCGCTGAAAGTGAATGCAATACGCATGATGTTCTCCAATCTACGATGACAACGTGCCGTGACCCGCGACCAGGCCGCGGCACACCAGAAACTCGATCAAACCCTCGCGGGCGCCTAGCAATAGGGTCCTCACTGACCGGACACGGTCACAGCGCCCGGTCGGGGACCGCTGCGCGCCCGCACTCAATCGACATACAGCGAACTCACCGACTCCTCGTCGCGGATGCGGCGAATCGTCTCGGCGAGCAGCGCCGCCACCGACAGCTGGCGGATGCGCTTGCACGCGCGCGCCGCCTCCGACAGCGGAATGGTGTCGGTCACCACCAGCTCATCGAGCACCGAGGCCGAAATGCGGCTTACCGCCTCCCCGGAGAGGATCGGGTGCGTGATGTAGGCGACCACTTTCTCGGCGCCTTCGTCCTTCAGCGCCTTGGCGGCCTGGCACAGCGTGCCGGCCGTATCGATCATGTCATCGACCAGCATGCACACCTTGCCGCGGATGTCGCCGATGATGTTCATCACCTTCGACTCGTTCGCGCGCGGCCGGCGCTTGTCGATGATGGCCAGTTCCGCATCGTCGAGCCGCTTGGCGAAGGCGCGCGCGCGCACCACGCCGCCGACGTCCGGCGAGACGACCACCACATTGCGGTACGCCTGCTTCCAGGCGTCCCCGAGCAATACCGGCGAGGCATACACATTGTCGACCGGAATGTCGAAGAATCCCTGGATCTGATCGGCGTGCAGATCGACGGTCAGCAGTCGGTTGACCCCGGCGATCGACATCATGTTGGCCACCAGCCGCGCGCTGATCGCCGAGCGTGTGGCGCGCGGCCTGCGATCCTGACGCGAGTAGCCGAAGTACGGCACCACTGCGGTGATGCGCGCCGCCGAGGCGCGCCGGCAGGCATCCACCATCACCAGCAGCTCCATCAGCGTGTCGTTGGTCGGCGGACAGGTCGGCTGCAAGATGAACACGTCGCGGCCGCGCACGTTGTCCATCAGCTCGACGTTGATCTCGCCGTCGCTGAAGCGGCCGACGTACGCGCGCCCGAGGCGCATCTGCAGATGGCGCGCGATGTCGGTTGCGAGCCCCGGATTGGCATTGCCGGCGAACAAGGCCAGCAAATCGCTCGTGCTCATGAATACACTACATCAGCCACAGGTTACCGCTCGGCGGCTCGCCGCCGTCCACAACGATCTGGCTGGGGTGGAAGGATTCGAACCTCCGAATGGCGGGATCAAAACCCGCTGCCTTACCACTTGGCGACACCCCAGCACCGCAAAATCCTCCACTGCCGTTCACCGCGCCGCGGCCCGCGCCGCTCGAGCCGCGCTCCAGTCACACCGGTTCTGAGAGAAGCGCATGCAGCGGGGAGACGTTCAGGCCCCGCGCGACGAAACTGCGCCACTTGTCCGGAACACGCGCCGCGATGCGTTCCGCCTCACCGGGACTCGCCACGGATGCGAAAATACACGAGCCGGTCCCGGTGAGCCGTGCCGGCGCGTGGTGCCCCAGCCAATCGAGCGCCTCGGCGACCTCGGGCCATTTTGCGCGCACCACCGGCTCACAGTCATTGCGCCCGCCCGACTCGAAAAAGGCGCGTATTGTGATGAGGGGGGAATTTCGTGTCAATTCAGGGCTCTGGAACACCTCGCGCGTCGACACGCTGACGCCCGGCCGGATGATGACATACCAGCGCTCCGGCAGCGTGACCGGCTCGAGCCGTTCCCCGACCCCCTCCGCCCAGGCGGAAAAACCTCTAACGAATACAGGCACATCTGCGCCTAGCGGTAGCCCAAGCTCGGCAAGGGCACCCGGGGACAGCCCGCAGCCCCACAACCGGTTTAGCGCAAGCAGTGTCGTGGCCGCATCGCTGCTGCCGCCCCCCAGGCCTCCCCCGATCGGAATCCGCTTGATGACACGGAGCGAGGCGCCGAGCCGGGCGCCGGCGACCGTCTGCAGCGCCCGCGCGGCGCGCACGGTCAGATCTTCGTCGGCGGCGATTTGCACCGGGCCCGCGCAGCGCTCGATCCGTCCGTCCTCACGCACCTGGATTGCCACCGTGTCGCAGAGGTCGATGAGCTGGAAAAGCGTCTGCAGCTCGTGATAACCGTCCGGACGGCGGCCGGTCACATGCAGAAAGAGATTGAGCTTGGCAGGGGCCGGCCAGAGGCTCTCGTGCGCGCTCACTGCAGATGCCATGCATCCACCACCATCCGCAGCCGCACCCCGGCGCGGCGCACCGACAGCAGCCTCGGCAGCCACTCGGCCCCCACCGGGCTGTACGCCCGGTAGTCGATCGACCAGCCTGCCTGCTCGAGGCGCGAGAGCCGCTGCGTCGCGTCCACCTTGAAGCTCGCTGGCAAGGCCGGATCGGGCACCCCGAGGATCCAGTAGCGCAGACTCCCGAGCGGCGGATCGAACCCGAGCTGGCGCTCGAGCGCGGCGCGCGCCGCGGCATTGCCCAGGTGCTGCCCCCGCGAGGTGATCACGCTGAGCTCCCCGCCGGCATCGCTCACCTGGGTCGCTCCGGCCCCGAACGGCCCGCTCAGGATCATCCGCGTGAGCGTCCCGATCTGCCTCCAGCGGAGATCGGCGTTGAAGCCCTGCCGGCCGACCGCCACGGCAACCCGGCCGTTGAGCTGAAAGCGCTCGAGCGCCTGCAGGATCGGGCGCCTGACGTTCCAGGCCGTGACGGGCGCCGGCGGCACCGGCACGGTCTGACAGGCGCTGAGCGCGAGCGCAGCGAGTACGGCGAGCGCCGTGAGCGCGCGCCGCGGGCGGGCCGCGGAGAACACATGCGATGACATGGGGGCGCACTATATCGCAGCCGGCCGGCCGGCCCGCGCCGCCGGCGCCTTGTCGCGCACGCCTCGATCCCGGAGAATGCCGCGCCCCGTACGATCGACGACCATGAAGGACTCCATCCGCCAGCGGCTCGAGAAGCTCTATGACCGTTTCGAAGAGGTGGGACGGCTGCTGGCCTCGCCCGACCTCGACGGCGGCTCGGCGCAATTCCGCGAGCTGTCGGTCGAATACGCGCGACTGCAGCCGCTGGCCGAGCGCCTCGGCACCTACCGTGCGCTCGAGCGCGACCTGGCGGCCGCGCGCGAGATGCTCGGCGATGCCGATCCGGGCATGCGTGCCCTCGGGGCGGAGGAGCAGAGCCGGGTCGAGTCCGCGATCGCGGCGTCCGCGGAGGGTCTGAACGCGCTGCTGCTGCCGCAGGACCCGCGGGACGAGAAGAACCTTTTTCTCGAGATCCGCGCCGGCACCGGCGGGGATGAGGCGGCGCTGTTCGCCGGGGACCTCTTTCGCATGTACGCGCGCTACGCGGAGTCCAAGGGCTTCACCGTGGAGGTGTTGAGCGAGAGTCCCGGGGAGCACGGCGGCTACAAGGAGATCATCAGCCGCATCGTCGGCCGGGGCGCCTTCTCGCGCCTGAAATTCGAGTCCGGCGCCCATCGCGTGCAGCGCGTGCCGGCCACCGAGGCGCAGGGGCGCATCCACACCTCGGCCTGCACGGTGGCCATCCTGCCCGAGCTCGATGAGATCGCCAGCATCGAGATCAATCCGGCGGACCTGCGCATCGACACCTACCGCTCCTCCGGCGCCGGCGGCCAGCACGTGAACAAGACCGACTCGGCCGTGCGCATCACCCACCTGCCGAGCGGGATCGTGGTGGAATGCCAGGATGAGCGCTCGCAGCACAAGAACCGCTCGCGCGCCCTCTCGCTGCTGCAGGCGCGGCTGCTCGCCGCCGAGCAGGAGAAACAGACGAGCGCCCAGGCGCAGTCGCGCCGCCTGCAGGTCGGCAGCGGCGACCGCTCCGAGCGCATCCGCACGTACAACTTTCCGCAGGGCCGCGTCACCGACCACCGCATCAACCTGACGCTCTACAAGCTGCCGCAGATCATGAACGGGGAGCTCGATGAGCTGCTCGATGCGCTCGCGCACGAGCATCAGGCCGAACTGCTCGCCGAGATCGAGGCTTGAGGAAGGACGCCCTCAGCGCCCCGGGCGCGGCGGCGCGCGCGCCTCGAGATAGGCCGGTCCGCCGAGATCGCGCATCTGGTGCAGCAGCCACTGCTGGCGCCAGCGCACGAAGGGCGAGGGGCTCGCCACATGCCAGTGCACCGGATCGGGCAGCACCGCCGCAAGCAGCGCCGCCTGTGCGGCGGTGAGCCGCGCGGCCGGCTCGTGAAAGAAGCGCTTGGCGGCGGCCTGCACGCCGAAGATGCCGTGGCCGAACTGCGCGATGTTGAGGTACACCTCGAGCACCCGCTGCTTGGGCCACAGCACATCGATCAGCACGGTGAGGTACGCCTCGATGCCCTTGCGGATCCAGCTGCGCCCGCCCCACAGGAACAGGTTCTTCGCCACCTGCTGCGTGATGGTGCTGGCCCCGCGCAGCCGCCCGCCGCGCTCAGCGGTGCGGAGGGCGTCGTCGATGGCGTGAAAATCAAAGCCGTGATTGAACGGAAAGGTCTGATCCTCGGAGGCGACCGCCGCGATGCCGGCCTGCGGGGAGATGCGTCCCCAGGGCACCCAGCGGTAGTCGGTGCGGTAGTGGCGCTCCCCGGCGCGCAGCGCGCGCCACTTCGCCTCCACCATGAACGCGCTCGTGAGCGGCGGCACCCAGCGCAGCACCAGCACCGGCAGCGCTGTGAGCACGACCCACGCCAACGCCGCCTTCAGCAGCGTACGGCGCAACCACGATCCGAACCCCTGCCTGCGCATGCCCGATTCTCGCTTGAACCCAATCGCTCGAGCGGCGGGCGGTACGGCCCGATCCGACCGAGGCCCGCGCTCAGCCGCTGGCGCGGCGCGCCGACACGATCAGTACATCCTCCATGGGCGCATCCTGATAGCCCTCGCGCCGCCCGGTGGCGAGGCGCGCGATGGCATCGATCGTGTCCATCCCCTCGGTCACCCGGCCGAAGACCGCGTAGCCGAAGTCCCGCGCGCTGTGATCGAGGAAGGCGTTGTCGGCGAGGTTGACGAAGAACTGCGAGGTGGCGCTGTCGATGGCGCTGGTGCGGGCCATGGACAGAGTCCCGCGCAGGTTCTTCAGGCCGTTCTTCGCCTCGTTTCGGATGGGCTCGCGCGTCGTCTTGCTGCGAAATTCCGCATCGAGCCCGCCGCCCTGGATCACGAATCCCGGCACGATGCGATGAAAGATCGTGCCGTCGAAGAATTCATCGTCGACGTAGGCAAGGAAGTTCTCCACGGTCACCGGCGCCTCCTCGGGGTACAGCTCCACCGTGAAGCCGCCGTGGGAGGTCTCGAATCGAATCAGCGAATTGCCGGCCATTGGCCCTCCGTCATGCGCTCGCGCCCCGCCAGATCGCGGTGCGTGCGCACTGTAACAAAGCCGCGCTGCGCAAGCTCGCCCGCGACCGACGGCCCCTGCGCGGCGCCGTGCTCGAGCAGCAGCCAGCCTGCAGGCGCGAGATGCCGGGGTGCGCAACGGATGATCTCGCGCAGGCACGCCAGAGCATCCGGCCCGGGACTCAGGGCAAGCCGCGGCTCGTGGCCGAGCGCCTCAAGCGCCGGGTCGTCCGCGCCGATGTACGGCGGATTGCTCACCAGCAGATCGAATGCCCCGGCCGGGAGCGCCTCGCACCAGCTGCCTTGGCGAAAATCGATGCGGGCGAGGCCCGCCGCAGCGGCGTTGTCGCGGGCGAGCGCGAGCGCCTGCGCCGATACATCGGTGGCCACGATCTGCCAAGCGGGGCGCTCGGATGCGAGCGCGAGCGCGATCGCCCCGGAGCCGGTGCCGAGGTCCGCCGCCCGCCCGTGCGCCGCCGGCCCGAGCGCCAGCGCGCGCTCGATCAACAGTTCGGTCTCGGGGCGCGGCACCAGAACGGCCGGACTCACGGCGAGCTCGAGCGTCCAGAACCCTTTGCGGCCGAGCAGATAGGCGAGCGGCTCGCCCGCGGCGCGCCGCTCGAGCAACTCCCCGAAGCGCCGCGCGGCCTCGGCGGCCGGGCGCTGCTCGGGATGCGAGCGCAGCCGCGCGCGCGGTACGCGCAGCGCCGCGGCGAGCAGCAGCTCGGCGTCGAGCTGCGGGGTGCCGTTCGCATCGCTCCCGAGGGCCTCGCGCAGGCGATGCACGCCCTCGGCGAGCAGTTCCCCGACCGTGCCCGCGGCGGACTCAATGGCGATTCGCGTCATGACACAGTTATGATTGGCCGATGGCCATTACACTTTATCCTCCCGCACGCCCGCGCACCCTCGCGGAATTGCTCGATGCGAGCCTGAAGATCTTCCGCATCACGGTGCCGAAGTGCCTGCCGTACGCCTCGATGGCCATACTCTTCGGCCAGCTCTCGACCCTCTATGACCTCTCGCGCGGCAGGTTCCCCGCACCGGGCGACCTGAACGATCCGGTGTGGGTCACCCTGTACACGGTCGGCTCGCTGCTGTTCGTCATCCTGTGGATGGCGATGCTGCTGCGCCAGTCGGCCATCGCCGCCGGCCGGCCGCCGGCGGCGACGGACCTGCTCGACGCGCTGAGGCAGGCCCCGGCGATCGCGGCGATCTGCCTGGTCGGCAGCGCGCTGATCCTGGTGCTGATCGCCCCGCCCCTGACGCTCATCGAGCCGTACCGCTCCGTCGGCTTCGGGCTGATGCTGTTGCCGGCGATCTATATTTCCGTCGCGCTCTCACTCGCTCTGCCCGCCCGCATGCTCACCCACAAAGGGGTGCTGCAGAGCCTCCTCTACAGTCTGCGCCTGATTCAGGGGCACTGGTGGCGGACCGTACTGCTGTACCTCATCGGCTTCGGCATCATCTTCGCCGTCTACCTGTTCACGGCGGTCATCGTGGCCATGATATTGCCCAATGCGGGGCGCGCCGCGGCTGCCGCGCACGCGGTGATGACCGCAGTGGTGCTGGCCGTCGGCGCGATGGGGCTGATCTTCTACACCGCCATCCTGCTGAGCGTGTTCAGCGACCTCGAGCTGCGCCAGGTGTCCCGCGGCGGCTGACTGCCCGCGCCCGGCAGCGGGCTCACGGCGTGTAGCCGAGATTCGGTGAGAGCCACTTTTCGGCCTCCTCGAGGCTGATGCCCTTGCGCTGCGCGTAGTCCTGCACTTGATCGCGGTCGATCTTGCCCACGGCGAAATAGCGCGCATCGGGATGCGCGAAATACCAGCCGCTCACCGCCGCGGTCGGATACATCGCGAAACTGTCGGTCAGGCGGATGTCCGTGCTGCGGTCGACCTCGAGCAGCGCCCACAGTTTGGCCTTCTCGGTGTGATCCGGACAGGCCGGATAGCCCGGCGCCGGGCGGATGCCGCGGTACTGCTCGCGGACCAATTGCTCGTTGGTGAGCTCCTCGGCGAGCGCGTAGCCCCACAGCTCGCGCCGCACCCGCTCGTGGAAATGCTCCGCCGCGGCCTCGGCCAGCCGGTCGGCGAGCGCCTTGAGAATGATGGCCGAGTAATCGTCGTGCGCGCGCTGGAAGCGCTCGATGTGCGTCTCGATGCCAAGCCCCGCGGTCACGGCGAACGCCCCGATGTAATCGCGCACGCCGCTCGATTTCGGCGCGACGAAGTCCGCGAGCGACACATGCGGCTGGCCGGCGGGCTTGTCCTTCTGCTGGCGCAGGAACGAGAGCGTCGCGAGCGCTCTGCCGCGCTGCTCATCGGCATACACCTCGACGTCATCGCCCGCCGCGTTCGCCGCAAACAGGCCGATCACCGCCTGCGCCTTCAGCCAGCGCTCCTCGACGATGCGATCGAGCATGCGCCGCGCATCGGCGTAGAGGTTGCTCGCCGCCTCCCCGACCGTGGGATCGGTGAGCAGATCGGGGAATTTTCCCGCGAACTCCCAGGCGTTGAAGAACGGCATCCAGTCGATGTACGCGAGCAGCTCCGTGAGCGGATAGTCGGCGAAGCGCTGCACGCCCGGGGAGCGCGGCACGGGCGCCGCATAGCTCGCCCAGTCGA
>JAJYLP010000017.1 GCA_021787615.1 Pseudomonadota bacterium | reverse complement strand
GGACGTAGCCGGCCCAGCGGGCGCCCGCCTCGGCGGCCGCCTGCACGATGTGCTCCATCTCGTGATCGGTCAGCGCCGGGATCACCGGCGCCACCAGCACCCCGGTGGGGACCCCCGCCGCGGTCAGCTCGCGCACCACACGCAGCCGGGCCGCGGGCGATGCGGCCTGCGGCTCCATGGTTCGCTTGAGCTCGGCATCGAGCGTGGTGATGCTGACACCCACCCGCGCCAGGTTGTCGCGCGCCAGTGCGCCGAGCAGATCCAGATCGCGCAGCACGAGCGCGCTCTTGGTGATGATGGTGAGCGGGTGTCGGCAGCGCGCGAGCACTTCGAGAATGTCGCGCGTGACGCGCAGACGCCGCTCGACGGGCTGGTACGGATCGGTGTTGGATCCGAGCGTAATCGTCTTGCAGAGGTAACCGGGGCGCGCGAGCTCGCGCTCGAGCAGCCGGCCGGCGTCCTGCTTGTAGAACAAGCGGGTCTCGAAATCCAACCCCGGCGAGAGGCCCATGTAGGCGTGACTCGGCCGCGCGTAGCAGTTGTGACTGACGACACCGTCGGCGATGAAATCCCCGCTTCCCGTGGTCATGTCGTAGAGCCGCATCACCCCGGCGGGCTCGATCGAGGCGACCCGCAGGCGCGCATCGCCGCGCAAGATCTCCTCCTCGATGTCGAGCCCGCGGCGCAGCGCCGGATCGACGGTGTGGAGAAATCTCAAGCGCTCGCGCAGCCCGCCGGCCAGACGCACGGCGTGGACCGGCCCGCCGCCCACCAGCGCCTCCTCGAGGGCGAAGCGCAAGCCCAGTGCGCCGAGGCACTGCCCGGCCCGCTCGATGATCCGCGGGTCGGTGCTGCCGATGCGCAGCCCCGAATGGGCGCAGGACCCGCCGGCATCGTAGATGCCCGCGAGGAACCCCGCGCACCAGGCCCGCGTCGGCGCGGCAGGCCACGCGACCAGGCGCCAGATGTGCTCGAAGCCCGCGCGGCTCCCGGTGGCCGGGGCATACATGGCCCTGAGCGCGCCGGCGGTCGCGGCGCAGCGGGATTCGCGAGCCGGCGCCAGGAACTCGCTCAGATAGCCGTGCGCGCGGCCGAGCGCCTCCTCGTCACAGCGGGCCAGTTGGAATGCATAAGCGCTCGTGCGGCTATCGGCTTCGCCCCTGCGGGCCTGCACCTCCGAATGACCGCCGCCGCGGATGATGCCGCCGAGATACCCGCGCTGGTAGTCGGCACTCTTCTCGACCCCATGGGCGAAGTGCCCCGTCCCCATCAGCGTCTCGCCAACGGTCAGGCCGGGCCTCTGCACCGGACCTGATCCCAACGCCCCGGTCACGAACTTCCAGCCGCGCTCGGTGAGAAAGCGGTGATCGCCTCCGGCAACCAGCTCCGTTCCGTCCTCGAGGCCAATGCGATAGGCGGGCTTGATGACGCTCCAGTGGGCGAGCACCCGCGTTCGGACGTAGCGGCGCAGGCCGCCGCGGCGCATCGTCCCGTAGATCTCGCTCCCCACCTCCACCTGCTCGAGGCGGCGCACGCTGCCGTCGCCCATCAGAATCGGGGTGTCGGGCGCCAGGCAGTACGGACAGGCATGGCTGCATCCGCGGTAGGGATTGATCGATTGCTCGAAGGGAATGTCCGGCGAATCGTTGGTGCTGATCATGCTGCGGGCGCGGTCCGGCATGATCTCGAGCGGCACGCTGTCCGGGACTTCCTCTTGGAACCAGCCGTCGTCCACCGCCTCGGTGATCCGCCGCTCGAAACGTCCGGCCGGATTCGACAGCGCGCCCTGCCCGCGCATCACCGGGCCGGCTCGGAAGGGAGTGGTCATGGTGCAACTGTACATTCATACAGTCCTGCCGTAAAGCCGCACGGCGCGCGAATGCCCCTCGCCCCCACAATCAATACCGCCTCGCGTCCCGATGGCCGCTGGATCTGCGGTAGAGCGAGGACGGTGATCGCGGAGCGGCTCAGCAGGCCTGCTGCAGCGTGACGCCCGGATCGGCGAGCCGGGCGCGGTCCGGCCTCGCCCGTGCCGGAATCAGCTTGCGCGCCGCGAGCTGATCCTTCGGCGTGTTGATGCTGTCGAGCGCGATCAGCTCCCCCTCGCGCAGGTAGCACGCCGTGAATGCGCGCGAGGCCGGATTGCCGCGCAGCACCACCTCGTCGTAGCCGGCGCTGATGCCGACGATGACGAGCTTCAGGTCGTACTGGTCCGACCAGAACCACGGCACCCTGTCGTGCACGGTCGTCTGCCCGAGCAGGTTCAGCGCGGCGCTCGCACCCTGCTCGAAGGCATTGTCGACCGACTCCAGGCGCAGCCGCCGTCCGTAGTGCGGACTCGGCAGGTTGGCGCAGTCCCCGGCGGCGTAGATTGCCGGGTCCGTGGTACGGCAGTACTCGTCCACCCGGATGCCGTCCTCACAGGGCAGCCCGGCGTTCGAGGCGAGCTCGCTCGCCGGCACGGCACCGACGCCGAGCAGCACGGCATCCGCCGCGTATTCCTGACCGTCCTCGGTGATCACGGCCCGCACCCGCTGCGGCGTCCCATGCGCTGCGATCGCCTGCACCCGCGCCCCGCAAACGATGCGCACGCCGCGCCGCTCATGTTCAGTGGCGTAGAAATCGGAGACCGCGTTGCAGGTCACCCGCCCGATCACGCGGGGTGCAAACTCGAGCACGGTCACCTCGGCGCCCGATTCCCGGGCGGTCGCCGCCACTTCCAGTCCAATATAGCCCCCGCCCACGATGACCAGCCGCGCGCCGCAGATCAGCGCCGGGCGGATCCGCTCGGCGTCGGCCACGGTGCGCAGGCTGTACACGCCCTCGAGGTCCGTACCCGGCACCGCAAGCGGCCGCGGACGGCTGCCCGTGGCCAACAGCAGCGCATCGTACGCGACGCTCGTGCCGTCATCGAGCCGCAGGCGCTGTTCGCGGCGCTCGATCGCCTCGACGCGCCTGCCGAGCCGGGTCTCGACCGCGTGCTGCGCATAGAAGGATGCCGGACGCAGCAGGAGCCGCTCGCGCGCGAGCGCCCCGGCCAGGTACTTCTTCGACAAGGGCGGACGCTGATACGGCAGCTCCGGCTCCGCGCCGATCAGCGTGAGCCGTCCGCCGAAATGGTGGCGCCGCAGGGTATCGATGGCCTGGACGGCCGCCTGACCCGCGCCAACGATCACCACGTTCCCGACCATGGGCGGGGAGCTTACCGGAGCGGCGCGCCAGCGCGCACCACTGCTGGGCGGGCGGCTGCGCCGACTGCGCCAAAATGGTGCAGCGGCGGCGCTGCCGCGCCCCGGCAGCCGCCGGGACTCAGGCAGTTACGGCCATTCCCCCCGTGGCACGAAAACTGCAAAATCGGGCGTACCGAAAATCGCCGGACGCGAGGCGCGCCTCGCGCCGCGGCACGCTAAGCTAGAGACTGCCCCACCCGGAGAGCCGCACATGAAACTGGTCACCGCGATCATCAAACCGTTCAAGCTCGACGACGTGCGCGCCGCGCTGTCCGAGATCGGGGTTTCGGGCATGACGGTGACGGAAGTGAAGGGATTCGGCCGCCAGCGCGGCCACACCGAGCTCTACCGCGGCGCCGAATACGTCGTCGACTTCGTGCCCAAGACCCGCATCGAGGTCGCCGTGCGCTCGGACCTGGCGGATGCGGTAGTGGAGGCCATCCTGAAGTCCGCCAAGACCTCCAAGGTCGGTGACGGCAAGATCTTCATCACCGACATCCAGCGCGTCATCCGCATCCGCACCGGCGAAACCGACGAAGCGGCGCTCTAGTTCGGGCGCACATCGGGCCCGCGCACACCCCCCCGCGCCGCTCAGGCGCGCACCATCCGCATCGGGCGCGCGTTGCGCGCGATGCCGAGCGCCCCGCTGCGCACGACCTCGAGCAGCTCGGCGCTGCGCGCCAGATCGGCCGCGAAGGTGTTGATTTCCGCCTCGCTCGCGGTGAGCTCGACAATGAATCCGTCCGGCGCCGGATCGAGCACCCGTCCGCCGGTGCGCACCACGTAGCCCCTGACCGGATCGATCTGCTCGGGACGGACCTTCAGCTTCAGGAGGATGAGTTCGCGCTCGAGGTGCTCGCCGCTGGTCATGTCCTCGACGCTGACCACGTCGATGAGCTTGAGCAGCTGATTGACGATCTGCTGCATGACGGCATCCGACCCTTGGGTGACCAGCGTCAGGCGCGATACGGTCGGATCCTGCGTGGCCGCGACCGAGAGCGACTCGATGTTGTAGGCGCGCGTGGCGAACATGCCGGCGACCCGGCTGAGGGCGCCGGCTTCGTTCTGCAGCAGAATGGCGATGATGTGACGCATGGTTTTCCAGGGGACAGCGGGCGCAACCGCCCGCACCCGCAGAATAAAGGATCGCGCCCGCAGCGGTCACGCGCGCTCGCGCAGCACGCAACTTCCTGCGGGGGGAGCGACCTGCTAGTCTCATGGCATCTCCCTCTATCCGGACCGATGCCGCCGCCACATGAGAGCGCCGCCATGATCACGACCGTCCCCGAATCCGCCCAGGGCGCGCACCCGCTCGCCGGACACCCGATGTCCGGCGCCCGGATGATCATGCAGGTGCTGGCGGACGAAGGGGTCGAGGCGATCTTCGGCTACAGCGGCGGGGCGATCCTGCCGACCTACGATGCCATATTCCTCTACAACGAGGAGCAGCAGCGTGCCGGCGGCCGGCAGATCCCGCTGATCGTGCCGGCCAACGAGCAGGGCGCGGGCTTCATGGCAGCCGGATTCGCGCGGGCCACCGGGCGGGTCGGCGTCTGCCTGGTCACCTCGGGGCCCGGCGCCACGAACACCGTCACCCCGGTGCGCGACTGTATGGCCGATTCGGTGCCGATCGTGGTGATCTGCGGCCAGGTGGCGCGCGCGGCCATCGGCACCGATGCGTTCCAGGAGGCCCCGGTGACCGCCATCATGGGCTCGGTCGCCAAACACGTGTTCCTGGTGACCGAGCCGCAGCGCCTCGAGGCCACCATGCGCACGGCGTTCGAGCTGGCCCGCACCGGCCGGCCCGGGCCCGTGGTGATCGATGTGCCCAAGGACGTGCAGAACTGGGAGGGGCTCTTCCAGGGCGCCGGCACCCTGCCCATCCCCGGTTACCGCCGCCGCATGCAGGCGCTCGCCGAGCGGCGGCTCGCGCCGCGCGAGTCGGGGCGCTTCTTCGAGATGCTCGGCGAGTCGCGCCGTCCGCTGATCTACGCCGGCGGCGGTGTCATCCACGGCGATGCGTCGGACGAACTCGTTGCGTTCGCAACCGCGTTCGACCTCCCTGTGGTCACCACGCTGATGGGCATCGGCTCCATCGACACCACTCATCCGCTCGCGATGCGCATGCTCGGCATGCACGGGGCGGCCTACGCCAACTATGCGGTCGATGACTGCGATTTTCTCATCGCCGTCGGCGCGCGCTTCGACGACCGGGTCGCCGGCGTGCCGGCCAAGTTCGCGCGCGGCGCGCGGCGCGTCGCGCATCTGGACATCGACAGCGCGGAAATCAACAAGGTGAAGCGCGCGCACTGGAGCCACGTCGGCCTGCTGGCCGAGGCGCTGGGCGCGCTCACGGCCCATGGCCGCTCTGCGGGCTTCAAGCCCGACGTCGCGCCCTGGCTCGCGCACCTGGCCGAGCTCAAGCGCCGGCACGCCATGAACTACGACCGTGACAGCGCGCTCATCCAGCCGTACTACGTGATCGAGCAGATCAACCGGATCACCGGCGGCGAGGCCATCATCACCACCGGGGTCGGCCAGCACCAGATGTGGGCGGCGCAATACTGCGACTTCCGCCGGCCGCGGCTGTGGCTGACCTCCGGCAGCATGGGCACGATGGGGTTCGGTCTGCCGGCGGCGATCGGCGCGCAGCTCGCGCACCCCGAGCGCCTGGTGGTGGACATCGACGGGGACTCGAGCATCCGCATGAACCTCGGCGAGCTCGAGACCGTCACCACCTACGAGCTGCCGATCAAGATCGTCGTGCTCAACAACTGTGGCGACGGCATGGTCAAGCAGTGGCAGAAGCTCTTCTTCAAGGGCCGCCTGTCGGCGAGCGACCGCTCGCTGCACAAGAAGGACTTCATCCGCGCCGCCGAGGCGGACGGCTTCCCCTACGCCGTGCGGCTCGAGCGCAAGGCGGACGTGCCGCGCGTGATCGAGGAGTTCCTGCGCTTCCAGGGGCCGGCCTTCCTCGAGGTGATGATCGACCCCGACGCCGGCGTCTATCCGATGGTCGGTCCCGGGCAGACCTACGAGGAGATGATCACCGGGGAATTCATCGCCTCACGCCGCAAGGTCGAGATCACGCCGCCCGGGCCGTCCGAGATGTTCTGAGGAGTGAAGATGAAATACCTCCACACCATGGTGCGCGTGGCAGATCTGGACGCCTCGCTGCGCTTTTACTGTGATGCCCTGGGGCTCACCGAGGTGTCGCGCAAGGACTACCCCCAGGGGCGCTACACGCTGGTGTTCCTCGCCGCCCCGGGCGATGAATCGGCACAGGTGGAGCTCACGCACAACTGGGATCCGGAAACCTACACCGGTGGGCGCAACTTCGGGCACCTCGCGTATGCGGTCGAGGACATCTACGCCGCCTGCGAGCGGCTGCAGCGCCATGGCGTGACGATCAATCGCCCGCCGCGTGACGGGCGCATGGCATTCGTGCGCTCGCCGGATCAGATTTCGATCGAGCTGCTGCAGCGCGGGGCGGCGCTGGCGCCGGCCGAGCCGTGGGCGTCGATGCCGAACAGCGGGAACTGGTAGCACGCACCGCGGCCGCCGATGGACGCGCCCGAAGCCGCCCTCGAGCGCTATCTGCACCGGCGGATTCCCCTATCCGCGGCCCTCGGCGTGCGCGTTGCCGAAGCCAGCGCCGAGTACGTGCGGCTCACGGCGCCGCTCGCCGAGAACATCAATCACGCCGGCACGGTTTTCGGCGGCTCGGCGGCGGCCGTCGCGACGCTCGCCGCCTGGAGCCTGCTGCACCTGCGGCTCGCGGCGGCCGGGCTCAGCGCCCGGACGGTGATTCAGCGCAGCCGCATGGAATATGAGCGCCCCATCCCCGCAGACTTCGCCGCCGAGTGCCGGCTCAGCGACCCGGCCGCTTGGGAGCGCTTCGCCACCATACTGGCGCGGCGGGGACGGGCGCGTCTGCGGCTCGATGCCGAACTGAGCTGCGCCCGAGAGACCGTCGGCCGCTTCGAAGGCGAGTTCGCCGCCCTCGGCAGTGCGCTCGGCGCGGCCGATCCGACCGGGCCCTGAGCGGCCGACGACGACGTGGAACTCAGGCGCGCGTCGGAGCACAATGGCGCAAAGCTCCGCGCCGAGCAGTCGCTCGCGCAACATCGAAGCACTCCGACAGACCCTGGGGGACACTGGCCATGAGTCAAGCCGACCTGCGAGGCAAGTTCGTCTGGCACGAGTTGATGACGCCCGATGCGCAAGCCGCGGCGGACTTCTACGCGCGCGTGCTGCCTTGGACGACCGAGGCATCCACGGTTCCGGGCTACACGTTGTGGATGAGCGCGATGGCGGGTGTGGCCGGACTGATGGGTCAGCCGCAGGCCGTGCGCGAGAGCGGCACGCCGCCGAGCTGGCTCGTGTATATCGCCGCGCCCGACGTCGATGCGACCGTCGAGGCCGCGCAGCGCCTCGGCGGCAAGGTGCTCAAATCGCCCACCGACATTCCGGGCATCGGCCGCTTCGCCGTGCTGTCCGATCCCCAGGGCGCGGCCTTTGCGGTGTTCATGCCCGCCATGGCGGCGCCGGAAGGCGCGAAGCCACCCGTCGGCCGCTTCTCCTGGCATGAGCTCGCGACCCTCGATCCGCAGAGCGCGCTCGCCTTCTATGCTCAGCTGTTCGGCTGGACCCGGGGGCCTGCCCACGACATGGGCGCCGGCGGCCTGTACCAGATCATCGAGCATGCCGGCGCCCAGATCGGCGGCGTGCATGTCCTGCAGGACCCCTCCAAACCGCCGCATTGGCTGAGTTACGTCCGGGTCGAGCGCCTCGACGAGGCGGTGGCGGCGGTCCAGGCGCACGGCGGCCGCGTGCTGCGCGGGCCGCATGTCGTACCCGGCGGAGACCGCGTCGCGCACATCATGGATCCGCAGGGCGGCACGATTGCGCTGCACGAGCCGCCGGCCGCGGTGCAGCCGGCCGCGGCGCGCCGTCCGGCGGCACCCGGGAAGGCCAAGCGCGCCGCAAGGCCGCCCGTCCGCCATGCGGCGAAACCGGCCGCGAAGCGCGCCGCGCCGGCGAAAAAGAAGCCCGCAGCCAAAGCGGCGGCAAAACGCCGCCCGAAACACCCCGCCAAGCGCGCCGCAAAGCCGGCCGTCCGCCGTGCGGCGAAACCGGCCGCGAAGCGCGCGCCGGCGCGTAAAGCGGCGGCAAAGCGCCGTCCGGTCCGCAAGAGCCGCACGGCGGCCCACGCCCGCCCGAAGAAATCCGCCCGTCGGGCGGCGCCGCGCAGAGCGCGGCGCCGCTGAGCGGCCGCGGCCGCGGCCGCGAGTTGGATTGCCACTTCGGCAGCGCGCGGGGACGGTTCCCGCGCGTCGTGCCGCCGCGGTCGCTGAAATAGCTGAATCCCCGATCCGGCCTGCGGCACAATGGCGGGCACATCATGCCGAAACGCACCACGCTACGTCCCGAGGCCGCCGCGAGCCCGGCCGTCCGTATCCGGCGCGGCTATTTCGAGTCCCGCTTCGGGCAACTGCACGTCCACCACGCGATCCCCGGCGGCGGCGGGTTCGAGGAGGGCACGCCGCTGCTGGCGCTGCACCCCGCGACGCATTCGGGACGCCTGTTCACCGCGCTGCTGGTCACGCTGGGCCGCGACCGCTCGGCATTCGCGCCGGACCTGCCGGGATTCGGGGAATCCGATGCGCCGGACGGACTGTCGATCGCCGAACAGGCCGCCGCCATCGGCGACTTCCTCGATGCCATGCGCCTGCGTCACGTCGATTTGCTCGGCTGCGGCCTCGGTACGTGCGTTGCCCTCGAGCTGGCCGCGACGCGACCCGCCGTGCGGCGCCTGGTGATCGCCGCGCTTGCCGCGAGCGAATTACCACCCCCGCCGCAGTCCGCTGATGAGGCGGATGCGTACCTGCGCGCCGCGTGGGCCGGCGCGCGCCGCGACTGTGGCGCCGATGCGACGCTGGCAAGGGTCATTGCCGCGTGCAGCGAGCGGTTGCGCAATGCCGCACATGCCGCCGGCGCCGGGCAGGACTACCCGCTGCGCGAGCGGCTGAGCGGGATCTGCCAGCCGCTGCTGGTGCTGCACGCGCCCGATTGGCCGCACGAGGCCGGAGTAGCCGCCGCCGATCTGCCGGCGCACGCGCGGCGCACGCCGTGCCGCGACTTGTCGCAGCTGCAGAACGCGCCGCAGCCGGTCGTCGCGGCGATCCAGGACTTCCTCATCGCCTGAGCACCCATGGCCAGCCCCTACATCGAGCAGATTCTCAAGGCGCGCGTCTACGACGTCGCGATCGAGTCCCCGCTGGAGCACGCGCCGCGCCTCTCGACGCGGATCGGCAACCACGTGCTGCTCAAGCGCGAGGACCTGCAGCCGGTGTTCTCATTCAAATTGCGCGGCGCCTACAACCGCATCGCGCAGCTGTCGGAGTCCGCGGCGCAGCGCGGCGTGGTGTGCGCCTCGGCCGGCAATCACGCCCAGGGTGTCGCGCTCGCGGCGCGCCGACGCGGGATCAAGGCGGTGATCGTCATGCCCCAGACCACCCCCGAGATCAAGGTCCAGGCGGTCAACACGCTCGGCGGCGAGGTCGTCCTGCACGGTGATGACTACGATACGGCGTTCGAGCACGCGCTCGGGCTCGTGCGCGAGCGCAACATGGTGTTGGTGCACCCCTTCGACGATCCGGACGTCATCGCCGGCCAGGGCACGATCGCGGTGGAGATGGCACGCCAGACCGGCGGGAACCTCGATGCGGTGTTCGTACCGGTCGGCGGCGGCGGCCTCATCGCCGGCGTGTCGGTGTACCTGAAGTATCTGTACCCGGGCATTCGCATCATCGGCGTCGAGCCCGAGGACGCCGCCGGCATGTACGAGTCCCTCAAGGCCGGCCACCGGGTGACGCTCGAGCGGGTGGGCCTGTTCGCCGACGGGGTCGCCGTGAAGCGGGTCGGCGAGGAGACCTTCGAGCTGTGCCGCAAGCACGTCGATGAGATCATTCTGCTCGACAACGACGAGATCTGCGCCGCCATCCAGGACGTGTTCGAGGATACCCGCTCGATCGTCGAGCCCGCCGGGGCGCTCGCGGTGGCGGGACTGAAGAAGATGGCCGCCCGCGAGCACTGGCAGGGCAAGCGCCTGGCGGCGATCACGAGCGGCGCCAACATCAACTTCGACCGCCTGCGCCACGTGGCCGAGCGCGCCGATCTCGGCGGGGAGCGCGAGGCGCTGCTCGCGGTGAGCATTCCGGAGCGGCCGGGGAGCTTTCGGCAGTTCTGCGAGATCCTCGGCCGTCGCAGCATCACCGAGTTCAACTACCGCTACGAGAGCGAGGAGGCGGCCCACGTGTTCGTGAGCTTCTCGCTCGCGCGCGGACACGGCGAGAAGGACGGCGTGATCCAGGCGCTGCGCGGCGGGGGCTACACGGTCACCGACATGAGCGACAACGAGATGGCGAAGCTCCACGTGCGCTACATGATCGGCGGGCGCGCGCGCGGCATACGCGAGGAGCTCCTCTACCGCTTCGAGTTTCCCGAGCGCCCGGGCGCGCTGCTGAAGTTCCTCGACGCCGTCGGCTCACGCTGGAACATCAGCCTGTTCCATTACCGCAATCAGGGCACCGATTACGGCCGGGTGCTCGCCGGCATCCAGGTCCCGGCCGGCGAGCGCGCCGAGTTCATGCAACACCTGAACGAGCTGCATTACGAGTACGCTGACGAGACCAACAATCCCGCCTACCGGATGTTCCTCGGCGCCTGAGCGGCGCCGCTCATCCGTGGATGTAGGTCTCGAGCTCCTCGATGGTGCGCTGCTGATCCTCGATCACCGATTTCACCAGATCGCCGATCGACACGATACCGACCACGCGGTCGTCCTCCACCACCGGCAGATGGCGGATGCGCCGCTCGGTCATGAGCACCATGCAATGCTGCACCGTGGCCTCCGGCGGGACCGTGAGCACCGGCGAGCTCATGATCTGCGCGACGGGCGTGTCGGCCGAGGCGCGCCCGTGCAGCACGACCTTGCGCGCGTAGTCGCGCTCCGAGACGATCCCCTTCAGCGTCGTGCCGCTCATGACGAGCAGCGCGCCCACGCCGTGCTCGGCCATCGAGCGGACCGCCTCGAGCACCTGGGCGTCGGGACCAATGGTGTACAGGGCAGATTTCTTGCTTTCGAGCAGGTGACGCACCCGGATCATGTCAGCCTCCTCTGGGGCACGCCGCGGCGTGCCGTGACGGGATAGGTTGACCCAGCGTACCCCTACCGCGGCGCAACCGCCATAGTCAAGTTAACGCCAGCGGTCACGCGGATGCGGCCCGACTCGATCGGTGTGGCGGGCGCCATCCGCGCCATGCGGATCGCCTGCGGGTGAATCACGGGCCCCGGCGGAATGACCGGGGCGCCGGACTCCCGGACGGTGACAATCCGCACGATCCGCAGCCCGAGCGCCGCAGCCAGCGCGCGGGCGGCCTGCCGGGCCCGATGCGCCGCCTGCGCCAGGGCCTGCACCCGGGCTGCCTCGGGGTCGCGCAGGGCAAAGCGCAGATTCTGCTGAACGTTCGCACCGGCGCCACTGGCCGCATCGATGACGGCGCCGATACGCGTGAGCTCATCGAGCCGCACCTGCAGGATGTTGGTCACCACATAGCCGCTCAGCGTCGGCGCCTTGCCGTTGCTGTGGTACTGGTACTGCGGCGCCACCGAATAGTCGGCGGTCGTCAGCCGGGCGCCGGGCCCGGCGGCCTTGCGCACGGCGGCCACGACCGCCGCGACCCGCGCCGCGTTGTCCGCCGTCGCGGCGTCGGGCCGGCGCGCCTCGGTTTTCACGCCGACCTCGATGTAGACCCGATCCGGCGCGCGCGAGACCGTCGCCCGGGCACCGACCTGCAGGGTCGCAGGAGGGCGCGCGCCGGCGGCCGGGCCGGCGAGCGCGAGCGCCGGCGCGAGGGCCAGCGCGGACCGGAGCAGGTGTTTCATGGCCGACTTGTCCTCTTCAGTCCGTCGAAGCTTGGGTGACCGTGCCGCTCAGCCGAGGAGATTCTCGCGCCGGTACAGCCGCCCGGCAAGAAACATGAGCACCGCGCCGAGGGCGAGGCTCACGGTCGCGGAGATCGCGATGTCGAGCGCCGGCAGTGGCTGGGCCCGCAGCAGACTCATGATGATGAAGTGCTGGCTGAGCGAGGGCACCGCCATCAGCGCGGCGCGCGGCTGCAGCCCCATGATGCTGGCGAAGATCAGCGGCAGCGTCGGGATCAGCAGCACGAGGCCCACGTAGGTCTGCGCCTCGCGGTAGCTGCGCGTGAAGGAGGCGACCAGGGTCATCAGGGCCGCCCCCGCCGGGATCAGCGGCAGGCAGCCGAGCACGATGCCGGCCGCAACGGCCGGCCCGAAGTTCACGCTCATGCCGAGCCGGTCCAGCCCGATGTGGCGCATCGCGAAGGCGAACGCCGCCACCGTGAGCACCAGCGAGATCACCATCATGGCGCACGCGGCGAGCATCTTGCCGTACACCAGGTGCTCGCGCCGGACGGGCATGGTGAGCAGCGGCTCGAGCGAGCCGCGCTCGCGCTCCCCGGCGGTGGCGTCGATCGCGATGTACAGGCCACTCATGAGCATGGTGAAGAGAATCGCGTAGCTGAGCATCCCGAGTGCGAGCGCGGCGCGGCTCTGCGGCGTGGAGACATCGATCGGGTGCAGCGCGATGGGCGTGAGCAGCTGCGGGTCGAGCCCGCGCGCCACGAGGCGCAGCCGCGCGATGGTGCCGCCATAGAGTCCGATCAGCGTGCTCAGGCGCCGGACCCTGCCCTGCACCGCGCGGTTGGATTCATCGGCATAGAGGCGCAGCGCGGCGGGCTTGCCGGAGGCGAGCCGCGCGCCGAAATCCCGCGGCACGTAGAGCAGCGGGCCGTGCGAGCGCTCGACCCGCCGGCGCGACTGGCGCCGGTCGGCGTGCACCGCCTCGATGCGCACCCCGTATTGAGCGAGGAAGGCCATCAGCTGCGGCGCCCGCTCGGCATGGGCGACCGCGAGCGCCATCGGCCGGCTGCTCGGGGTGCCGCTGTGGCGGATGGCGAGCGACAGGACGACCCCGATCAGCGCCGGCATCAGCAGCGGGCCGACCACCAGGGTCGTGATCAGCGAGCGCCGCTCGCGCAGCGTCTCGCCGAACTCCTTGCGGAACACGCGCCAGATCGCCTTCACGCCGGGCCTCCCTCGCCCTCGAGCCCCACCAGGCGCACGAAAGCCTCCTCCAGGGACTGCGTGCCGGCGCGCGCCCTGAGCTCATCCGGCGTGGCCTGCACGATGACCGTGCCCGCGGCGATGATGATCACCTCGTCGCACAGCGCCGCGACCTCCTGCATGACGTGACTCGAGAACAGGATGCAGTGGCCCTCGGCGCGCAGCTCCCCGAGCAGCCGCCGCAGCGTGCGCACCGCCATCACGTCGAGGCCGTTGGTCGGCTCATCGAGCAGCACGTTGCGCGGCTGATGGATGAGCGCCCGGGCGAGCGCGGTCTTGACCCGCTGCCCCTGCGAGAACCCCTTGGCCGGCCGGTCGGCGAACGTGGCCATCTCCAGCCGCTCGATCAGTTCGGCGGCGCGGGCGCGGCGCACGGCGCGCGACAGCCCCTGCAGCGTCCCGAAGTACTCGATGTTCTCGCGCGCGGTGAGGTTCGGATACAGCCCCGCGCCATGCGGCAGCACGCCCATGCGGCGCCGGGCCTCGAGCGGCGCGTGCACGACGCTGATCCCGTCGATCCAGGCCTCGCCGCCATCCGGCGCGAGCACGGTGTAGAGCATGCGCAGCGTGGTCGACTTGCCGGCGCCGTTCGGCCCGAGCAGCCCGGTGATGCGCCCGTCCACCGCTCGCAGCGCGACGGAATCGACCGCGGTGAGCGCTCCGAAGCGCTTGGTGAGACCGCGCGCCTCGATCATGCCGGCATGGCCCTCAAGGTCCCGGTCCGTTCAAGGTCAGAAAGAAGGGCGTGGGGCGAAGCCTGCGGGTGCAGGCGGTATCCAGGCCCGCGACCGAGGCGCGCTCGATGAAGCGAGCCATCAGCCGGTCGATGCACGGGTCGAGCAGCTGGCCGTGCCCCATCCCCGGGATCACCAGACTCAGGCTGTTCGGGTAGCCGCGGGCGGCCTCGGCCGCGTCGCGCGGCGGGGTGATCGGGTCATCGCCGCCCGACAGCAGCAGCACCGGCACGTCCGAGCGCAGCGGCGCATGGAAATCCGCCGCGACCGGTCCCCGCGGCCACAAACCGCACACCGTCTGCAGGTCGCGCAGCGGGGCAGTGCCGAGGAAGGTGCGCCGCATCTCGGCCCGCTGCCGCGCGCTGACACGATAGAACGGCACGTCCTCGGAGCAGACCACGGTGTTGTTCATGCCGAGGGCGATCGCACCGCTGTACAGCCGGTCGATGAGCAGGAACTGTCCGGCGAGCGGCGTGTAGTTGCCGGCCGCCGCCGCGTGCAGATCGAGTGGCAGCAGCGCCGCGAGCGCGGGGGTGTAGCTGGCGAGCCGCAGCACCTCGCCCAGCTGATAAGTCGTCAGGCGCATGTGGTCGGGCGTGCCGCGGGTCGGATCGGGCAAGGTCAGTGCGACGGGATGGGCCGCGAGGGCGGCGCGCACGCGCCGGTAGTCCGTCATCGGATTGCCGAAGCGGGCCCGGCACGAGCGCTCGCCGGCGCACTCACCGAGGATGCGCCGCACCGCCCGCTGCGCGCTGAGCGCGCTGAGTGCGCCGATCGGCAGCTGCGGCGGGACCACCCCGTCGAGAATCATGCTGCGCACCCGGTCGGGAAAGCGGCGCAGGTACTGCTGCGCGACCACGGTGCCGTAGGAGGAGCCGTAAATATCGATCTTCCGGTAGCCGAGCGCG
Source organism: Pseudomonadota bacterium (assembly GCA_021787615.1). Lineage (GTDB taxonomy): Bacteria > Pseudomonadota > Gammaproteobacteria > Steroidobacterales > Steroidobacteraceae > 13-2-20CM-66-19. The sequence continues at coordinate 32,831 of JAJYLP010000017.1, read as the reverse complement.
GCACGCACGCGGTCCAGGTCGTCGACGGCCAGGTCCGTGGTGTAGTAGCGCACGTGGGCATGCGTGCGCAGATGCTTCAGACACCGTTCGGTCTCAGCGACGATTTCGGCGCGGGTCGGCGGTCCGAGCGTATTGTGGCCGCGCGAGTGGCGGCGCGGGCAGACGAGGGCATTGGAGCCGCCCGTGCCGCGCTGGTCGACGAGGACGATGTCGTGGTCGCGTCGGATCAGGGCGAAGGCGCCCGCCACGCTGGCGTAGAACGTGCTCGCCGCCTCACCGGGCCCCCCGGCGAGCACGAACAGCGGATCGGGACGGGCCACGGTGCTCACCGCCGGCACCACGGCCACGGCGAGACGGATCTGCCGTCCGCGCGGATCGGCCGGATTCTCCGCGACCGGCAGCCGGCCGCATTCGGCCTTCACCAGCTGCAGCGCCCCGCTCGAGCGCAGCTCGCAGGGCAAGAGCCTCAGGCGCCGGGCCGGCGCGGCGTTGCCGACGGGGCCGGCGGCGATCATCGCCAGGGCCAGGATGAGTGCTGCGGTTCGCATCACGGATCCGCATGATAATGCAAGGGCCGCGGCCGCGCCGTTTGGGCGGGACCTGCGCGTGCACTACACTATACCGATGCGCTTCAGCCATCCGTTCGAGGTCATCGTCGTCGGGGGCGGTCATGCCGGGACCGAAGCGGCCCTGGCGGCCGCGCGCATGGGCGCGCGCACGCTGCTGCTCACTCAGAGCATCGAGACGCTCGGACAGATGAGCTGCAATCCGGCGATCGGCGGCATCGGCAAGGGGCATCTGGTGCGCGAGATCGACGCCCTCGGCGGCGCGATGGCCCGCGCCACCGATCGGGCCGGCATCCAGTTCCGCATCTTGAACGGCAGCAAGGGTCCGGCGGTGCGCGCCACGCGCGCGCAGGCGGACCGGCAGCTGTACAAGCGCGCCATCCGCTGGCTCATCGAGGCCGAGCCGGGTCTGTCCGTGTTTCAGCAGGAGGTGGCTGACCTGCGGGTCGAAGGCGAGACCGTGCGCGGCGTCGTCACCGTCACCGGCATCGTGTTTGAAGCGCCGCGCGTGGTGCTTACCGTGGGCACGTTCCTCGGCGGACGGATCCACGTCGGTCTCGACAACTACGCCGGCGGACGCGCGGGCGATCAGCCCTCGAACCGCCTCGCCGCGCGGCTGCGCGAGCAGGCGCTGCGCGTCGGGCGGCTGAAGACCGGCACGCCACCGCGACTCGACGGGCGCTCGCTCGATTACGGCGTGATGAGCGTGCAGGACAGCGACGATCCTCTGCCGGTGTTCTCCTTCCTCGGCCGCGCCGAGGAGCACCCGCGCCAGGTGGCCTGTCACATCACGCACACGACCGAGCGCACGCATGAGATCATCCGCGCCGCCACCGACCGCTCGCCGATGTTCACCGGGGCGATCGAGGGCATCGGCCCGCGCTACTGCCCCTCGATCGAGGACAAGGTGGTGCGCTTCGCCGAGCGCAGCTCGCACCAGATCTTCGTCGAACCGGAAGGCCTCGACACGCACGAGGTCTATCCCAACGGCATCTCGACCAGCCTGCCGTTCGACGTGCAGGTGGCGCTGGTGCAGAGCATTCCGGGGTTCGGGCGCGCCCATCTCACCCGGCCCGGCTACGCGATCGAATACGACTTCTTCGATCCGCGCGACCTGCGCCCCTCGCTCGAGACCCGCCGGCTCGGCGGCCTGTATTTCGCCGGCCAGATCAACGGCACCACCGGCTACGAGGAGGCGGCCGCGCAGGGTCTCGTCGCCGGCATCAACGCCGCGCTCGCGGTGCGCGGCGAGGCGCCCTGGGTGCCGCGCCGCAGCGAGGGCTATCTCGGCGTGCTCATCGACGATCTGGTCACGCGCGGCACGCGCGAGCCATATCGCATGTTCACGAGCCGCGCCGAGCATCGCCTGCTGCTGCGCGAAGACAACGCCGATGCGCGCCTGACGCCGATCGGCCGTCGTCTCGGCCTGGTTGATGAGGAGCGCTGGCGGCTGTTCGAGACCAAGCAGCGCCGCATCGAGCGCGAGGTCGAGCGGCTGCGCGGGCTGCGGCTGCATCCGCAGGCACTCGATGCCGCCTGGTGCGAGCGCGTGCTCGGCGGGCCTCTCGGCCGCGACGTGTCGGCATTCGAGCTGCTGCGCCGGCCCGAGGTTCGCTACGCTGCGCTGCTCGAGATCATCGGCGGGGAGTCGCCCGGCGGGAGCGACGCACGCGTCGCGGCGCAACTGCCCACTGAAGTGGAGGCGCTCGCCAAGTACGCCGGCTACATCGAGCGCCAGCAGGAGGAAATCGACCGCCAGCGCCGCAATGAGGAGACCCGGTTGCCCGAAGACATCGACTACGCGCAGGTGACGGGCCTCTCGCACGAGGTGCGCGCGCGGCTTAGCGAGTACCGGCCGGCCACGGTGGGACAGGCGGGCCGCGTGCCCGGGGTGACCCCGGCGGCGGTCACGCTGCTGCTGGTGCACTTGAAGAAGCGCGCGCTCACGGCCGGGATCCGCGTCGCGTGAGCGAGTTCATCGCACGGCTCGAGCGTCGCTGGGCACACAGCGATTCCCTGGTGTGCGTCGGGCTCGACCCGGAGATCGAGCGCTTCCCCGAGCACATCGCGGCGCACGCCTCGCCCATCTTCCAGTTCAACAAGGCGATCATCGACGCGACCGCCGATCTGGTGTGCGCCTACAAGCCGCAGTTCGCGCACTACGCGGCCTACGAGGCGGAGGATCAGCTGCAGCGCACCATCGAGTACATCCACGCCGCCTACCCGGACGTGCCGGTGATCCTCGATGCCAAGCGCGGCGATGTGGGCAACACCGCGGAGCGCTACGCCGATGAGGCCTTCGAGCGCTATGGCGCGGATGCGGTCACGGTCAACCCTTACCTCGGCGCCGATTCGCTCGAGCCGTTTCTCAAGCGCGCCGACCGCGGCGTCATCGTGCTGTGCCGCACCTCCAATCCCGGCGCGCGCGATCTGCAGGATCTGGCGGTGGAAGGCGCAGGACGCCGCCTCTATCACGTCGTGGCGGAGCTCGCCGCCCGGCAGTGGAATACTCGCGGCAACTGCCTGCTGGTGGTGGGCGCCACCTACCCCGAGGAGCTCGCGCAGGTGCGGCGCATCGTCGGGGACATGCCGCTGCTCGTGCCGGGCGTCGGCGCGCAGGGAGGCGACGTCGCCGCGGCGGTGCGCAGCGGGCAGACCGCCGCGGGTACCGGGCTCATCATCAGCTCCTCGCGGGGAATCCTGTACGCCTCCCGGGGGGGGGACTTCGCGACGGCGGCGCGCGGCGCGGCCGAGCGATTGCGCGATCAGATCAACGCCCATCGTCTTCGTCCGACGCGCTGAGCGGCGATGAACGGGCGACTCGTCCGCAGCGCCGTCATCCTGGTCTCGCTCGCGGCGCTCGGCGGCTGCGCGCAGCGTGCCGCGAGCCCGGCGGGCGCGGGCGGCGGCGGAGACATCCTGCTGCGCGGCCTCGACCTCGATCCCGACTCCCTCGATCCGCAGAAGGCCCGCTCCGTCGAGGCGCAGCGGGTGCTGCGCGATATCTGTGAAGGCTTGACGACGCTCGATCGCCGGGGGCACCCCGCGCCGGGCATCGCCACGCGCTGGACGGCCGGACCGCACGGCAAGACCTATACCTTTACGCTGCGTCACGATGCCCGCTGGTCGAGCGGCGCCCCGGTGGTAGCCGCGGACTTCGTCGCCGGATTGCGCCGGCTGGTCAATCCGCGCACGGCATCCGATTACGCCGCAGTCGTGAGCGTGATCCGCCACGCGCCCGGCATCATTGCCGGGCGGCGGCCGGTCGATGCGCTCGGGGTGTATGCGCCCTCGCCCTACACGGTGCTCATCAAGCTGCGCGCGCCCGCCCACTATCTGCCGGCGCTGCTCGCCGCACCGGCCACTTGCCCGGTCGATCCGCCGGTGGTGGCGAAATACGGCGCCGCCTACGCACAGCCCGGCCACATGCCCTCGGACGGCGCCTTCGTCCTCACCCAGTGGGCGCACGGCTCGTACATCGAGCTCGCGCGCAATCCGGACTACTGGCGCAGCGCCGCCACGCGCCTCGCGGGCGTGCGCTATGTGATCGCAACCGACGAGAACGCCGAGCTCGAGATGTACCGGGCCGGCGAGCTCGACATCATGGACGCGGTGCCGCGCGCCGAGATGGGCTGGATCCGCGCGCACCTCGCGGGCCAGCTGCACATCGCGCCGGAGCTCGGCACCTACTACTACGGCTTCAATCTGCGGCGCGCGCCGTTCAAGGGCCAGCCGGGCCTGCGCCGCGCGCTCGCCATGGTGATCGACCGGCACAGGCTGACGCGCTTCGTGCTGCGCGCCGGCGAGCGCCCGGCCTACAGCTGGGTGCCCCCGGGCACCGACGGTTATCAGGCGCAACCGCCCGCGTGGAGCCGGCTCGGCATGGCCGCGCGCATCGCCGCGGCGCGCCGCCTGTACGCGGCGGCCGGCTACTCGGCCTCACACCCGCTGCGGTTCACGCTCGAATACAACACCGGCGAGATCCATCAGGACGTCGCGCTCGCCGTCACGTCCATGTGGCGGCGCGCGCTCGGTGTGCGCGCGCGGCTGCAAGTCGAGGATTTCAGCACCCTGATGCACGACATCGACAACGGCGAGGCCACCGTGTTCCGCTCGAGCTGGATCGGCGATTACAACGACCCTTACACCTTCGCCCAGTACTTCAAGAGCGACTTCGGGATCAATCTGCCGCACTACGACAGTCCCGCCTACGACCAGCTGGTCGATCGCGCCGAGGCCACGCTCGATCCGGTCCGGCGCGCCGCCCTGCTCGAGCGCGCCGAGCGGCTCATGCTGCGCGATCAGCCCATCATCCCGCTCTACTTCTACGTCAGCAAGCACCTGGTCAAGCCGCAGGTGACCGGCTGGTACGACAACGTCATGGACGTCACCTACAGCCGGGAGCTCGGCCTGCGCGCGGCCCCGCGCTGAGCACACACGCGGCGGAGGGGCCGCCTACTTGCGCCAGAACGTGCGGGTAAAGAGCACGATGACGCTGAAGATCTCGAGCCGCCCAAGCAGCATCGCCGTGGTGCAGATCCAGATCTGCGGCGTGCTGAGCGCATGCAGATTCCACTCGGCATGGCCCGGCAGTCCGTAGGCGGTATTGTTGATCGAGGCCACCACCACGCGGAACGCGGAATCGAACCCCATGCCGGAGAGCAGCATCGCGAACACCAGCAGCGCAAGCGCCATGAAGTAGAGGAACATGAACGCCAGGATCGCATCGGCCACCCGCTCGGGGATCGGCCGGCGGCCGACACGCACCGGCGCGACGGCGCTCGGGTGCACCAGGAGCTTCAGCTCCCGCTCCGCCTGGCGCGCCAGCACCAGTGTGCGGAACATCTTGATGCCGCCGCCGCTGGTGCCCGTGCTGCACACGATGCCGGAGAGGAACAGCATCCAGATCGGCGCGAACACCGGCCAATTCACGAAGCCGGCGTGCCCGGCCGCCACCCACCCGGTGGTGGTTGCCATGGAAATGACGTTGAAGGCGGCATAGCGCAGCGAGGTGTTGAACGTCGGATAGACCCCGTCGACGAACAGCAGCAGCGCGACGCCGGCGACGCTCAGCGACAGGATGATCGCCATCGCCTTGAATTCCGGATCGTTGCGATAGGGCTTGAGCGTCAGGCGGCGCAGCGCGACGAAATGCCGCGTGAAATTCATCGATGCGACCAGCATCAGCACCATCAGCACGAATTCCACCGCCGGGGAGTGGAAGTAGGCGATGCTGGCATCATGAGTCGAGAATCCGCCGAGCGAGACGGCCGAGAAGGCGTGGCAGATGGCGTCAAACCAGGTCATGCCGGCGAGGCGCAGGCCGGCGATGCCGGCGACGGTCAACAGCAGGTAGACCAGCCACACCGAGCGGGCGGCCTCGGTGATGCGCGGCTCGAGCTTCTGATCCTTCACGGGGCCCGGCGCGTCGGCCTTGGAGAGCTCCATGCCACCGATGCCGAGCAGCGGCATGACACCCATCGCCACGACGATCACGGCGAGTCCCCCGACCCAGATGAGCGAGCAGCGCCAGAAATTCAGCGACGGCGCGAGCGAGCCGAGGCCCGTGAGCACGGTCGAGCCGGTCGTGGTCAGGCCGGACATGGTCTCAAACAGCGCCCGGGTGAAGGTGAGCCCCGGCATGGCCATCAGCAGCGGCAGCGTCGCGGCGACGGCGAGCAGGATCCAACCGACCGTCACCAGCAGGAAGCCGTCACGCGGCTTGAGCTCGCGCCGGTACTTGAAGGTGAGGGCCGCCATGCCCGCGCCGAGCGCGGCCGTCAGCGCCGCGCACGCCAGAAAAATCGCCCACAAACCATCACCCGTGACGATCGAGCACACGAGCGGCAGCAGGTAGACCAGGCCGAACGCTGCGAGAATCAAGCCCAGAAAATAGATGATGCCGAGCATGCGCCGCGGACCTAGGGGGCGGTCCGCAGGAACAGCCGCTCGACCGCATCGATATGACGCCGGTCGCCAAGAAACAGGATGAGGTGATCGTTCGACTGCACGCGCGTGTCGTGATGCGCCATGAGCACCTCCTCGCCGCGCACGATCGCGCCGATCGAGGCGCCCTCGGGCAGCTCGATCTCTGCGACCGTCCGGCCGATGACGCGCGAGTTGCTCGGCTCGCCGCGCACCACCGCCTCGATCGCCTCGGCCGCTCCCCGGCGCAGCGAATGCACGCGCACCACGTCGCCGCGGCGCACGTGGGCGAGGAGCGATCCGATGGTGATGGTCTGCGGGGCGATCGCCACATCGATGCTGCTGCTCTCGATGAGATCGGCGTAGGAGGGCCTGTTCACGAGCGCCATCACCCGGCGCGCACCGAGTCGCTTGGCCAGCATGGCCGAGAGGATGTTGGCCTCCTCGGAGTTGGTGATCGCCACGAACACGTCTGTGCTGTCGATGTTCTCCTCGATGAGCAGCTCCTCGTCGGCCGCATCGCCGGCGAGCACGATGGTGTTCTCCAGCTGTTCCGACACCAGCTGCGCGCGGCGCGGATCGTGCTCGATCAGCTTGATCTGCGCGCTGCGCTCGAGCGCGCGCGCGAGGCGCAGGCCGATGTTACCCCCGCCGGCGATGAGCACGCGCCGCACGCGCGAGTCCACCCGGCGCAGCTCGTCGATCACGCGCTGGACATTCTCGCTGGCGGCCAGGAAGAACACCTCATCGCCCGCCTCGATGACCGTGTCGCCCTCCGGCGGCACGATGCGTCCGCCGCGATAGATCGCCACGACGCGCGCGTCGGTCTGCTCGAGATGCTGGGGGATCTCGCGCAGGCTGTGGCCGACGAGCGCCCCGCCCGCCTCCGCGCGCGACCCGGCGAGTGACACCTTGCCGGAGGCGAACTCGCGCAGCTGAATCGCGCCGGGGTGATGGATCAGCCGCTCGAGGTATTCGGTGACGAGCTGCTCCGGGCTGATGAACACATCGACCGGGATGGCCGTCTCGCTGAACAGCTGCGGCCGCGAGGTGTACTCCGACGAGCGGATGCGCGCGATCTTGGTCGGTGTACGGAACAGCCGGTACGCCACCTCGCAGGCCATCATGTTGACTTCGTCGCTGTTGGTCAGCGCGATGAGGATGTCCGCCTCGCCGGCGCCGGCGGCCTGTAGCACCGACGGGAAGGAGGCGTTGCCCGCGACCGTGTCCACATCGAGGCGGTCCTGCAGGTCGCGCAGCACGTCCTCATCGTTGTCCACGACGGTCACGTCGTTGGACTCTTCGCGCGAGAAATGCCGGGCCACCGTACGGCCGACCTGCCCGGCGCCGAGGATCAGTATCTTCATAATGGTTCCAGATTCGCGTACTGCATGACCAGCCACTTCGTGCCCTGGCGCTCGAAGTTGACCTGCACGCGGGCCTGCGGGCCGCTGCCCTCGAGATTGAGGATCACCCCTTCGCCGAACTTGCCGTGCCGCACCCGCGCGCCGAGACGCATCCCCGGCATGGGCGGCGGCTCGCTGCGCAGGCTGCGTGAGGCCGAGAGCGCCCGGCGGACGGGCACGGCCTCATGACTTGGCTCGCGGGCGAAGCGGCCCGAGGCCACCGGGCGGCTCACCTGCAGGCGCGGGCGGATCTCCTCGATCAGCTCCTCGGGCGCCTCCTTGATGAAGCGTGACGGCTGACTGTAGCTGTCGATGCCGTGCAGACGGCGCTGCTCGGCGTAGGTTAGATAGAGCTGCTTCATCGCGCGCGTCATGCCCACGTAGCAGAGCCTGCGTTCCTCCTCCAGCCCGTCGAGGTCGCCGATCGAGCGCTGATGGGGGAACAGGCCGTCTTCCATGCCGCACAGGAACACGATGGGGAATTCCAGGCCCTTGGCGGTATGCAGCGTCATCATCTGCACACAGTCCTCCCAGGCATCCGCCTGTCCCTCGCCCGACTCGAGCGTGACGTGTGCGAGAAACGCCTCGAGCGGGGGCAGGTCGGTCTCGAGCGCATCGGCGTTGAAGCCCCGGGCGGCGCTCACCAGCTCCTCGAGGTTCTCTACCCGGGCCTCGCCGCGATCGGCCTTGTCGCGCTTGTGGAACTCGATCAGTCCGCTGACGGTAAGCATGCGGTCGACCTGCTCGTGCAGCGCCAGGCCCTTCACCTCATCGGCCAGCCGCTCGATGAGCTCGAGAAAGCCGCGCAGCGCCTCCGAGGCCTTCGGTCCGAGCGCATCCCCGAGACAGGCGCGAGCGGCCGCCCACAGCGGGCAGGCGGCATCGCGCGCTGCGGCGCGGATCGTCTCGAGGCTCTTCGCGCCGATGCCGCGCGTCGGCAGGTTCACCACGCGTTCGAAGGAAGCGTCGTCGCGGCGGTTGGCGATCAGGCGCAGGTACGCGAGCGCGTCCTTGATTTCGGCGCGCTCGAAGAAGCGCAGACCGCCGTACACCCGGTACGGCATGCGCGCGGCGAGAAAGATCTCCTCGAACACGCGCGACTGCGCGTTCGAGCGGTATAGAACGGCAACGTCACGGTGCAGTCCGCCGTGCGCCACGTGATCGCGGATGCGCTGACAGACGAATTCCGCCTCATCGCGCTCGTTGAAGGCGGCGTAGAGCCGTATGGGCTCGCCCTGCTCGCCGCTGGTCCACAGCGTCTTGCCCAGGCGGCCGGCGTTGTTGGCGATCAGGCCGTTCGCCGCGGCGAGAATCGCGCCGGTGGAGCGGTAATTCTGCTCCAGGCGGAACAGCTTGACGGCCGGGAAGTCGCGCCCGAACTGCTGGAGATTCTCCACCCGGGCGCCGCGAAAGCGGTAGACAGACTGGTCGTCATCCCCGACCACGAACGGGCAGCCGTCGGCGCCGGCGAGCAGCTTCAGCCACGCATACTGGATGGTGTTGGTGTCCTGGAACTCATCGACCAGAACGTGGCGAAAGCGCTGGCGGTAATGCTCGAGCAGCGCCGGCTGATCGCGCCACACTTCGAACGCGCGCAACAGCAGCTCGCCGAAATCGACGACGCCGCTGCGCGCGCACGCGTCCTCGTACAGGGCGTAGAGGCGGATCATCTGCGCGCGGATCGGGTCGTTGCCCGCCTTGAGGTGCTTGCTGCGCCGTCCTTCGTCCTTGTTGGAGTTGATGAACCACTGCACCTCGCGCGGCACCCAGCGCGTCTCATCGAGCTGCTGCGCCTTGATCAGCTTCTTGATGAGGCGCTGCTGGTCTTCCGAGTCGATGATCTGGAAGCTCTCCACGAGCCCGGCCTCGTGCCAGTGGCGCCGCAGCAGCCGGTGGGCGATGCCGTGGAAGGTGCCGATCCACAGCACCCCGGGCGGCATGCCGAGCAGGCTCTCCACGCGCGCGCGCATCTCGCCCGCGGCCTTGTTGGTGAAGGTCACCGCGAGGATGGCGTGCGGGGAGACGCCCTCCGCCTGGATCAGCCAGGCGATGCGGTGGGTGAGCACCCGTGTCTTGCCGCTGCCCGCCCCCGCCAGCACCAGCACCGGGCCCAGCGGCGCGGTGACGGCGGCCCGCTGGGCCGCGTTCAGGCGCTCGAGGATCGGATCCAGACTCATGGGCGGGGCATTCTACTACCAGCGGTTGCGCAGCTCGCGCAGCCGCAGGAAGACCGTGCGCGCATCCGGGTGAGCGCCGAGTGCCGGAATCGTCTCGCGCAACCGCTCGATCAGCGTGGCACTCTCGAGGCGCAGGAAGGTGTTGATGCGCCGCTCGTCCGCCAGCGTGGTGATGGGCGCTTCGGCCGGATCGGTCGCCCGCACACGCGAGAGGAGCTCGCGCGCCGCAGGGTTGTCCGGCTCGCGGTCGAGCGTGAATTCGAGGTTGCGCACCAGGTATTCGTGGCCCGGGAAAACCTGGGTCGCATCCGCCAGGGGCGCGAGCAGCCGGTTGAAGGTCGCATAGAGGCGCTCGGGATCGCCGCCGTTGTGGCAGTTGCCGGCACCGGCGTTGAACAGGGTATCGCCCGAGAAGAGCGCCGGGCGCTCCCCGTGCGCCAGCAGGCACACGTGCGCGAGGGTGTGCCCGGGGGTGTCCAGGCATTCCAGCTCGACCGTCCCGACCCGAATCACATCGCCGGCCGCGAGCCCTCGATCGACCCCGCCGATGCGCGCCGCGGCGCCCGCGTGCGCCAGGACCTTCGCGCCCGTCGCCGTCACCAGGCCGGCATTGCCGCCGGTGTGATCGCGGTGCTCGTGGGTATTGAGGATCTGGGTGATCCGCCAGCCTTTGGCCCGGGCCGTCTCCCAGCACAGTCGCCACTCGAGCGGGTCGATGGCGAGCGCCTCGCCGGTCTCGGGGCAGGCCACCAGGTAGTGGAAGTTGCGATAGGCGTTGCCGGTCCAGATCCGCTCGATCAGCATAGGGTGAGCATAACCGATCGGCCGCCCGAGCGGCCGATCCGCGGCGTCCTACGCTTGCGGCTCGGGCGCGGCGGCGAGCAGGCCGGCGCCCGGCTCGGCGACACGCAGCGTGCACAGACCCGCGAGCGCCAGGCTCACGCCGCCAAGCGCCAGTCCAAAGACCGCGTGGTCGTGGAAGAACGCCTGCAGCAGCACCCCAAGCACGCTCGCGGCGAGCAGCTGCGGGATGACGACGAAGAAATTGAAGATCCCCATGTAGATGCCCATTTTCTCCGCCGGCAGATTGTCGGCGAGCAGCGTGTACGGGAGCGAGAGGATCGACGCCCAGCCGAACCCGACGCCGAGCATCGACAGCAGCAGCCAATCGGGATCGCGCACCCACACGAAGGAGATCAGCCCGGCGGCGGCGGCAGTCAGATTGATGACGTGCGTCCAGCGCACCCCGGCCCACCGGACCATCTGCGGGATGAGGAGCGCGGCCAGCACGGCGAAGCCGTTGTACGCGCCGAACAACACGTCCACCCAAATGGCACCGGCATTGTAGGCGCTCGAGAGCGGGTCGCTGCTGCCGAACTGCACGGCGGTGACCGCCGGGGTGGTGTAGATCCACAGCGCGAACATGGCGAACCATGAGAAGAACTGCACCCACGCGAGGCGGCGCATCGCCTGGGGCATGCCGTAGAGGTCCGCCATCACCTGCCGCACCATGCCGCGGCTGCGCGAGCGGCTCAGCCACAGGAACAGCACGCCCCCCGCGGCCAGGCCGCCGGCGAGCAGATACAACTGGGGGGCGAGGGCAAAGTGACGGATGAGAATGATGCCGGTGGCGCCGAGCACGAGCAGCAGCAAGCCGGGCCGCCACGCACGCGAGACATCCAACAGGCGGTGCACCGGAGGTGAATCGGCGAACGCGCGCAGCCGCTCCGGCGGATATTCGCGCGTGGTCAGCACCGTCCACAGCACTGCCGCCACCAGCACGGCGCCGCCGGCGTAGAAGGACAGCCGCACCGTGGCGGGAATTTCACCGCGGGGCGCGACGTTGGCCACGCCGAAACGCGCCAGCACCCAGGGCAGTACCGAGGACAGCACCGCGCCGAGGCCGATGAACAGGGTTTGCAGGGCGAAGCCGAGCGGCCGCTGGGAGGTGGGCAGCTGGTCGGCGACGAAGGCGCGGAAGGGCTCCATGGAGATGTTCACGGAGGCATCCATCAACCACAGCATCATCGCGGCGAACCACAGCGCCGGGGAATCCGGCATGAGGAGCAGGGCCAGAGCGGTGAGCAGCGCGCCGGCGAGGAAGTACGGCCGGCGCCGCCCGAATCGCCCCCAGGTGCGGTCGGAGGCATAGCCGATGATGGGCTGCACCAGCAGCCCGGTGAGCGGTGCGGCGATCCACAGGGCCGGGATCAGGGCAAGGTGCGCCCCGAGCGTCTGGAAAATGCGGCTGACGTTGGCGTTCTGCAGCCCGAAGGCGAACTGAATGCCGAGAAAGCCGACCGACATGTTGAGAATCTGCCGGACCGACAGCTCGGGCTTGCTGCTCACCGCCGCGGCCCCTCAGCGAGCGGCGCGATGCGCAGCCCGTCGATCTGCGCGCTGTTGACCGGGCCCGTGGCCCCGCCCTCGCCGCCGGTGTAGTACGCGTAGTGGGCCAGATCGCTCATATTGAACCCGCCGGTGAAGCTGAACGCGCAGTGCGCTCCCGCGCGCGCGCGGAACCGCACCACCGTGGAAGCCTGCTCGCCACGGCTTTGCGGCATGACCAGCGGATGCCGTTGCGGGGCGGCGGCGGCGCAGCGGATGACCAGGCGCCGCACCGCGGCGGTGATGCCGGTGCTGATCGGACCATGCGCATTATCGTAATCCACCCAGGCTAGATAGACCCCGGAGCGCGGCGCGGTCCAGTGCCGCGGCCAGGCCGAGCCCACCGTACTGACCGGCCCGACGCAGCGCGAGCGGCTATGCAGCGACTGCAGCCGGTGCGCCCCGAGGGCGGTGAGGCTGAAGCACTGCAGCCCGCCGCTCCGCGCTACGGAAGCCCGCCCCGAGATCGCGCCCCAGCGCCGCCCGTTGACGTACAGGATGCCCGCAACGGGCGAGGCGATACGCCAGTGCGTGCCGTCCGCCGTCACCGCCGGAGCGGGCGGCGTGGCCGGCAGATACATCGGCGCATGCAGCCGCAGCGGAGCGGAATCGACGCGGCGGCTCACGAGCCGAACCCGCGTCACGCGGCCCTGGCGGCTGACCGTCCCGGCCACGAGGAGATTGCCGCTGACGCGCGCCGGCCGCTCGAGCACGATTCGGCGCGCGCCCAAGCTCAGACTGATGGCCCGGCCGGTGCCAAAGAGCATCGGCACCAGGGACGCAGGCAGCTCGGGGTGAACGCTGCCGTCGTCGCGCACGCCGAACACGCCGCGCACCACCATGTCGAGATAGCCGGCCACCGACCAGAGCTGCCGGCGCGAGTCGACCACGGGCCCCCCGAGGCGGCCCGGCACGTGCGTCGATTGCTCGAGCAGCGAGAAGTTCTCCATGTTCGAGCCGGTGAGCGCCGCGCCGCGCACCAGCGAGCGCAGCTCATGAGCGATGAGCGGCACGTCCTCGACGCGCCGCGCGGCGCGCAGGGTGAATTCGCTGACGAACGGCCAGATGGCACGATTGTGATAGATGGGCTGATCCCGCCGCTCCGGCCAGATCACGGGGCTCCCGGCCGGCCACGCCGGATAACGCGCGAGCACGCGCCGCGCGCGCGCCGGCGCAGCCACCCCGCTCGTGATCGCCAGATCGAGGCCGAGCAGATCGTAGGCGTCGTACGGGGCCGGATGCACCCGCCCGCCGATGTAGCTCATGTACAGCCCCTGCGCGGGCTGCCAGAAGCGCCGGTTGATGGCCCGCTTCAGTGCCGCCGCCTGCGCCGCATAGCGGCGTGCCCGAGCCGCGTGCCGCCGTTGGCGCGACATCCGGGCGGCCAAGCGCAGCGCATCGTAATGCAGCACGTTCGTCGACAGCGAGAACGACTGCGCGATGAACACCACGTTGTGCGCCGTCCACTGCGGATAAGTCTGTTGACGCCAGTCGAGAAACGACGTCTCGCCGCGATACAGACCGGCGTGCGGATCGAAGGTATAGCGGCGGTCCTGAGCCAGAGTGTCCTTCAGCGCCTGATAGACCGTACCGGCGAAGCGAGGGTCGCCAAGCAGATGGCGTGCGCCGAGGAACCACACGACCCGATCGGTGCTGACCGGCCAGCTGCCGCCCGAGCCGGTGTCCTCCATGATGTACAGTCCTCGCCGCACGCCGCTCGCGCGCACCGGCGAGAGCTTGAACAGCAGCGAGGTGCGTGCGCGCCGCGGATCGAACCGCCACAGCGCAAGGTCGGTGGAGTAGGACAGGTCGCGCGTCCAGGCGAACGGCCACTCCTTGCCCGCGATGAAGCAGCGGCACGGGATCGGCTTGCCGTGATTGAAGGCCGGATCGTGGATGGCGCTGACGGAGTCCTTGCGCAGGTCCGACTGAGCCATCGCGAACAGTGCGTCGAACAGCATGCTGGCGGTATGCGCCCGATCGCGCTGCGGCCGGATGGTGCGCGTGCGGGCCGGCGCGTGCAGCACATAGCCGCCGCCGGGCAATCGCGCCACGCGCGCCTCGTGGCCCCGCCAGGTGAGCGTGGTATGCCAGTTGCCGGCGAAGCCAGGCATCGCCGCCGCCGCAACCGCTGCCGTCAACGTGGCCAGCACGCCGGCCCGGGTGACTGCGCGCACCGTGCCGTCGATCCGCCGCAGCGGTCCTGTCCATCGCGTGTCGCTGCTCATTGCTCGAGAATCGCTCCGGAATCGGCCGGGAGGGTCACGGTCACATTACCATTGTCGACGGTATAGGCGGTGCCCGAGAGCAGATCCGTCACCGCCGACCCGTCGGTCATGCTGAGCTGCCATACCGGCACCGTAACACTGTGCGCGCTGGCGTCGGCGTTCAGCACCACCGCGATGCGGTTGTCCGCATCGAACCGGCCATAGGCATAGACATCATCGGTGTCATCGGCGATCAGCGTCATGAATGAGCCGGTGCGCAGCGCCGGGTACGTGTCGCGGATGGCGATCAGCTTGTGCGCCAGCGCCACCGGCGGATCGGAGAGCGTGGCCTGCGACCAATCGAAGGTGCGCCGGTCGTCCGGATCGTTCTCGCCCTGCATCCCGTACTCATCGCCATAGTAGATGGTCGGCGTCCCCACGTACGTGAACTGCAAGATCATGGCGAGCTCGGTCTTGGCGAGGCTGTCGCCGCAGCGGGTCGTAAAGCGTGGCGTGTCGTGGGTACCGAGCTCGTTGGTCATCGTCTCCTGCGCGTTCACCGGCAGATCCGCCCGTGCGCCGCGCAGCCAGCTGTCGAACTGGGTCACATCGATCGAGGCGCTCTTGCCGCTCTCATCGACGCCGCACAGCCACTCCGAGAGCGGATCGGTGAATCCGTTGTAGTTCATGGCGCCATCCCACTGGTTGCCGTTGTCGAGCCACGGCGCCGGATCTCCCCAGTACTCCCCGAGGATCTCGGCACTGGGATTGACCGACAGCACCGCGGTGCGCAGCTCCTCCATGATCTGATGATTGGTGGCATCCGAGCCGCCGTTGCCGCCCGCATCCAGCATCTGCGCCGAGTCGAGCCGCCAGCCGTCGATGCCGTAGGGCGCCTTCAGGTAGGTCTGCACCACGGAATTGGCTCCGGCGTAGATCTGCTCGCGGACCGCGCTCGAGCCATAGTTGAGCTTGGGCATGGTGGGCACCGCGTTCGCGAAGGTCGAGTACTGGTCCGGCCAGCTCTGGAAGGTGTACCAGGAGTAGTACGGGCTCGACTGCGACTGGTAGGCGCCGGTCACCGAGCAGGTGAACGTTCCGTAAGTTTCCCTGCCGAACCAGCAGTTCGAGTCGCCGGTGTGGTTGAAGACGCCGTCGAGAATGAGGTAGCCCGCCGGTCCGTTGGCACTGCTGTGCACATCCTGGATCAGCGTCTCGAGGTCGCTCGCCGTGCCGAACGCGGGATCGACTTTGTAGTAGTCGGCCGTGTCGTACTTGTGGTTCGAGGGCGCCTCGAAGATGGGGGTCAGGTACAGAATGTCCGCCCCCAGGGTCTGCTTGATGTAGCTGAGCTTCTGATCGATGCCGGCGAGGTCGCCGCCGAAGAACACCTCGGCGTTGCAGCCGGGAACGCTCGCATAGACGCTCGTCCCCCAGGCGTGCTGCTCGGTGGCACAGCCGGCATAGGTATATTGGCCGCTCGTGACGTCGTTGGCGGGATTGCCGTCGAAGAAGCGGTCGACGAAGATCTCGTACATCACGCCGTTTTTCATCCAGTCCGGCGTCTTGAAGCCTGGAATGACGAAAAAATCCCCCGACGAGGGCTCGATTGCGCTGACCCCGTCGGCGTTGTACCAGAGCGTCTGGGCGCCGTTGCCGATCTCGAACCGGTAGTACTTCTCGGATGCGCTCGCCGGGATGGCGCCCTGCCAGTAATCGAACCGTCCGGTCGGATCGGTGGAGGCGATCTTCATGGGCACGTAATGAAACGAACCGTCCGCGGTATCGTAGTACTTGATGTTCGCACTGGTGACGTTGCCGTGACCGGTACGCAGCGTCACGGTGACCGGATCGGTCGCGCTGGGCTCGCTGTTGCTGTCGTACATCGAGCCCTGGTCGGAGAACAGCTCGGCGGTGTTGATGGTGCTCGCCCCCGCGCTGCCGCTGCCGCTGCCGGAGCTGCTCGACATGGCGGCGGGCGCGCCGCCCCCACCGCAGCCTGCCAGCAGCGTCGCCGCCATGAAGACCGCAACCGCAGAGGCGCGTTGCGGAACCCGTGATCGCAAAGTGTTCAAATCGGACATCAGTGTTTCACTCTTGTTTGCATGCGTATGCCGTCATGACGAGACGAGCGTGCGCCGCGCTGCGGCAGCCAGCGGCAGTCTACTGCTCCAGAATGGCGCCGTGGTAACCCCGAAGCGTGACGCGCACGGTGCCGCTCGCGACTCGGTAATCGTTCCCGGTGAGCAGGTCCGTGACCTTCGATCCGTTGGCATCGCTCAACTGCCACACGGGCACCGCGATCGTCTGCGGTTTCGAGGAGTTGTTCAGCACCACCGCAATGCGGTGCGTGCGATCGAAGCGTCCGAACGCATAGACATCGCGTGCATCCTTCGTGAGCAGTGTGATGAAGGAGCCGGTGCGCAGCGCCGCATACCGATGGCGGATCGCGATCAGCCGATGGGCGAGTGCCACCGGCGGGTCCTTCAGCGTCGCCTTCGACCAGTCGAACGTCCGGCGGTTGCCGAAGGGCGCAGGCCCCTTCATGCCGTATTCATCGCCATAGTAGATCGTCGGCGTGCCAACGTACGTGAACTGGAAGATCATGCCGAGCTCGCTCTTGGCCGGCACTGCGCCGCAGCGGGTGGCGAAGCGCGGCGTATCGTGCGTGCCGAGCTCGTTCGTCATGGTCTCCTGCGCGTTCACCGGCAGATCCGCCCGCGTACGATGCAGCCAGGCGTCGAACTGAGTGACGTCGAGCGCCGCGGGCTTGCCGCCCTCGTTCACCCCGCACAGCCACTCCGAGACCGGGTTGGTGAAGCCGTCGTAGTTCATGGCGCCGTCCCACTGCTTGCCGTCATCGAGCCACGGGGAGGCGTTGCCCCAGTACTCCCCGAGTATCTCCGCATGGGGATTGACGGACAGCACTGCGCTGCGCAGCTCGCGCATGATCTGATGATTGGTGGCATCGCTCCCGGGGCCGCCGTTGGCATCGAGCATCTGCGCGGAGTCGAGCCGCCAGCCGTCGATTGCGAAGGGCGCCTTCAGATAGGTCTGCACCACGGAGTGCGGGCCTGCGTATATCTGCTCCCGCACCGGCGAGCCCGGAGCGCCGTAGTTGAGCTTCGGCATCTCCCTGACGGTGAAGAACATCGAGTACTTCTTCGGCCACTTCTGAAACGTATACCAGGAATAGTAGGGACTCGACTTCGATCGGTAGGCCCCGACCACGTTGCACGAGAGGTGCTCATAGGTGTAGCGGCCGAACCAGCAATTGGCGGCGCCGGTGTGGTTGAACACACCGTCGAGAATGATGTAGCCCTTCGGGCCGTTGCGGTCGCTATGTACGGCGTGGATCAGCTTCTCCAGAGTTCGTGCGCTGCCGAAGGCGGGATCGACCTTGTCGTAATTTGTCGTATCGTATTTGTGGTTGCTCGGGGACGCGAATATCGGCGTGAGATAGAGGATGTTGGCCCCGAGCGTGTGCTTGATATAATCGAGCTTCTGATCGATGCCGGCCAGATCACCGCCGAAGAAGACTTCGGCGCCACAGCCGCGGGCCGTGGGACGCGTGCTCGTGCCCCACGCGTGCTGCTCGGTTGCGCAGCCGTGGAACGTGTATTGGCCGTTGGTGACGTCGTTGCTGGGATTGCCGTCATAGAAGCGATCCACGAAGATCTCGTACATCACGCCGTTGGTCATCCAGTTCGGCGTGTGATAGCCGGGGATGATGTAGAAATCCCCGATGGCAGGCTGGGTGGCGCTGACGCCGGCCGCGTTGTACCACACCGTCTGCGAGCCATTGGTGACCCTGAACCGGTAGTATTTCTCCGAAGCGCTCGCCGGGATGGTTCCGCGCCAATAATCGAATTTTCCGGTTGGATCCGTGCCCGATTTAGTCATCGGAACGTAATGAAATGCCTCGTCGGCCGTGTCGTAGTACTTGATGTCGACGGCGGTGACGTTGTCGTGTCCGGTGCGCAGTGTGACCGTGACGGGCTGCGTAGCGCTCGGCTGCTGATTGCTGTCGAACATCGTGCCCTGGTCGGAGAACAGCCCGGAGGTATTGATGGCGTTGGCCCCCGCCGCAGCGTGTCCCGGGGCGCCGCCGCCGGCCGGCGCGGTGGGCGCGCAGGCTGTCAGCAGCCCGGCGAGCAAGAGCGGCGCCAGCATCGCTGTCCGGAGAGTCGCTGCCGCTCTGCGCTCGTGCGAATTCATCATGTCTGTGTCACTCACACTGCCGATTGGGTCGCCGAGCCCCCAAGCTCATATCGATACCCGCGCTGCCGCGGCCGCGCAAATCCTGGGCGATGCTCCTATTGCTCGAGTATCGCGCCGTAGTGTCCTTCCACGCTCACATTGACGTAACCCCTGCCGCCGTTGTCGTAAACCGGGTACCGAGCGCCCGTGATCAGATCCGTGACGGACGAGCCGATGGCATCGCCCGCAAGCCAGACCGGCACCGCGACGTTGGACTGCGTGCTGCTCGCATTGTTGAGCACCACCACGAGGCGGTGGTTTTGATCGACGCGCGCGAAGGCGAAGATCTCGTTACTGCCATACAGGTCGCCCGTGACGTCCGGAATCACGGGAATGAACGAGCCGGTGCGAAGCTGCGGATATCGGTTGCGGATTGTGATGAGCTTGTGGGTCAGCGCCACTGCCGCATTGGCGAGGGTCGCCTGCGACCAGTCAAAGGTGTGGCGGTTCTCGGGATCAGCACCACCCATCATGCCGTACTCGTCCCCGTAGTAGATCATCGGGGTGCCGACGTAGGTGAACTGCACGATCAGCCCCAGGTAGGTGCCCCAGCCGTTGGTCCACGAGCAGCGCTGCGCGAAGCGCGGCGTGTCCTGCGTGCCGAGCTCGTTGGTCATGACCTGCTGCACATCGCCCGGCAGATCGGCGCGAGTGCCCCACAACCAGCCCGCGAGCTCGCTCACGCCGATCGACGCGCTGTTGCCGCTCTCATCCACGCCGCAGATCCACTCCGAGACGGGATTGGTGAACCCGTTGTAGTTCATCGCGCTGTCCCACTGGTTGCCGTCATCCAGCCACGGCGACGCATCGCCCCAGTACTCCCCGAGAATCTCCGCCTTGGGGTTGACGGATGTGATGGCCGTGCGCAGCTCGTGCATGATCTGGTGATTCGTGGCGTCGCTGCCGTAGTTTCCCCCGGCATCGATGTACTGCGCGGAATCCAGCCGCCAGCCGTCGATGCGATAGGGCTCGCGCAGGTATCTTTGTACGACCGACCTGCGGTCACCGTAGATCTGCATTCGCACCGCAGAGCCGCTCGCCCCGTAGTCGAGCTTCGGCATGCTCGAGATCCCGAAGAACGTCGAATACTGAGTCGGCCAGCTCTGGAAAGTGTAGTAATCGTAGTAGGGGCTCGACTGCGACCGGAACGCACCGGCCACCCTGCACTTCTCCTTCCAGTAGGTGTACCTGCCGAACCAGCAGTTCGTGTCGCCGGTGTGGTTGAAGACCCCATCGAGGATGATGTAGCCCCTGCGGCCGTCGTCCTCGCTGTGGATGGCCCTGATCAGCCTCTCGAGGGTACCGTTCGTCCCGAACGCGCGATCCACCTTGTCGTAATTCGCCGTATCGTATTTGTGATTGGTCGGCGACTGGAAGATCGGGGTCAGGTAGATGATGTCCGCGCCGAGCGTCTTCTTGATGTATCCCAGTTTCTGCCTGATGCCCGCCAGGTCTCCGCCGAAGAACACCTCGCTGTTGCAGCCGCTGACGTAGGCCGCGACGCTGGTGTAGCCACTGACCCAGGAGTGCTGCTCGGTGGCGCATCCGGCGTAGGTGAACTCGCCGTTGTAGATGTCGTTTTCCGGATCGCCGTCATAGAAGCGGTCGGGGAAGATCTCGTACCCCACGCCGTTCTTCATCCAGTCGGGCGTCTTGAAGCCAGGGATGATAAAGAAATCACCGTATATCGGCTCGCTCGAGCTGATGCCGGCGGCGTTGTACCACACAGTCGCCAGATTGTCGTTGATCTGAAAGCGGTAGTAGAGCTCCGCGGTGCCGACGTCGCTGATCGTTCCCTGCCAGTAGTCGAACTGCCCGGTCGGATCGGTCGATGCGTAATGCATCGGCACCCAGACGAACTGGCTGGTCGCCGAGTCGTAATACTTGATGTTAGCGCTGGTGATGTCGTCGTGACACACGCGTAGCGTCAGGGTGACGGATGAGTTGGGCGCGGGCTCCGGGTTGCTGTCGAACATCGGCCCCTGGTCCGAGAACAGCTCGCGCCAATGGATGTTGCCGTTGGTGCCGCAAGCCAGCGCCCTGCCGCTGGCACCGAGCAGCACTCCGCCCAGCAAAACGAGCATGAGCCATGGCCTCCGGTGCCACGGCTGGCTTGCTGGATTGTTCTGTTTGCGCTTGCTCATGATCAGCCCTCAAAGTCAGCCATCAGGCCACCACCGCTCCATCCGCGACCCACCAGCAGCCGTGCTGCCGGCCGCCCGTCGGCCGGCAGCACGGCTGCTGCACAGCTCACTGCTCCAGTATCACGCCGTAGTGTCCGTCGACGGTCACATTGGCGTATCCCTTGCCACCGTTGTTGTAAACCGTGTACTGATCGCCCGTGATCAGATCCGTCACAGTCGAGCCGATGGCATCGCCGGCCAGCCAGACTGGCACCGCAACGTTCGACTGGGTGCTGCTCAAGTTGTTGAGCACGACCACGAGGCGGTGATTCTGATCGACGCGCGCGAAGGCATATATGTTGCTGGTGCCGTACAGGTCACCTGTGATATCGGGAACCACCGGTATCAGCGAGCCCGTGCGCAGCTCCGGATACTGGTTGCGGATGGCAATCAGCTTCTGGGCGAGCGCGACCGCTGCGTTGGCTGTGGTGGCGTCCGCCCAGTCGAATGTGTGACGGTTCTCTGGGTCGGCGCCACCCATCATGCCGTACTCGTCCCCGTAGTAGATCATCGGCGTGCCAACGTACGTCATCTGCAGGAACATGCCGAGGTACGTACCCCAGCCGTTGGTCCAGGAGCAACGCTGCGCGAAACGCTCCGTATCGTGCGTGCCGAGCTCATTGGTCATGACTTCCTGCACGACCCAGGGCAGATCCGCTCGCGTGTCCCAGAGCCAGCTGGCGAACTGGGCGGTGTCGATTGAGTTGCTGTTGCCGTTCTCATCGACGCCGCAGATCCACTCCGAGACCGGATTGGTGAAGCCATTGTAGTTCATGGCGCTGTCCCATTCCGTGCCGTCATCCAGCCATGCCGATGCATCGCCCCAGTACTCGCCGAGAATCTCGGCATTCGGGTTGACCGAGGTAACCGCAGCCCGCATTTCCTGCATGAGCTGGTGATTGGTCGCGTCGCTGCCATTGTTGCCGTTGGCGTCGAGATACTGGGCCGCATCCAGCCGCCAGCCGTCGATGTCGTACGGGGAACGCAGATACGTCTGCATCACAGACGTGCTGCTGCCGTAGATCTGATTGCGTACGGACGAGCCGCTCGCCCCGTAGTCTAGCTTGGGCATGCTGGAGATGCCGAAGAAGGTCGAGTAGCTGCTCGGCCAGCTCTGGAATGTGTAGTAGTCGTAGTAGGGACTCGACTGCGACTGGTAGGCGCCGGTAACCCCGCAAGTCTCGGTCCAGTAGGTGTATTTGCCGAACCAGCAGTTCGTGTCCCCGGTGTGATTGAACACGCCGTCGAGGATGATGTAGCCCTTCGGTCCGTTGCTCGTGCCATGGATGGCGGAGATGAGGCTCTCCAGGTCGTTGTTGGTACCAAAATCCGGATCGACCTGGTAGTAGTTTGCAGTGTCGTACTTGTGGTTGGTCGGCGACCAGAAGATCGGGTTGATGTAGATGATGTCGGCGCCGAGCGTCTGCTTGATGTAGGGCAGCTTGTCCTGGATACCGACCAAGTCGCCGCCGAAGAAGACCTCGCTGTTACAGCCGCTGACGTTTGCTTCGACGCTGGTGTAGCCGCTGCTCCAGCTGTGCTGCTCGGTCTCGCAACCGGCATAGCTGTACTCGTCCGTGTAGATGTCGTTGCTGGTGCTACCGTCGTAAAAGCGGTCGGGAAAGATCTGATAGCCGACGCCGTTCTTCATCCAGTCCGGAGTCGTGAAGCCGGGGATGATGTAGAAGTTATCTGCGCTATTGGATGCCGGCTCTGTGGAGGCGGGACCGCCAGCGTTGTACCAGGCCGTCGCCGAGCCGTCGTTGATCTGGAACCAGTATTGCAGCTCCGTGCTGCCTACGTTCCCGATCGTTCCCTGCCAATAATCGAACTGACCGCTGGGATCGGTGGACGCCCAGCTCATCGGCACCCAGGTTACAGCGCCGGTCGCGGCGTCGTAGTACACAATGTTGGCGCTCGTGATGTCGTGATAACAAACCCGCAGAGTCAGGGTAAGCGACGAGTTGGGGGCGGGCTGCGGGTTACTGTCGAACATCGGTCCCTGATCGTGGAATATCTCTCGATAGTGAACGTTGTTATTGTTTCCGCAGGCCATGGCGCGGCCCGAGATTGCGAGCATCGCGCCTGCCAGCAGGATGAACATGAGCAATGGCGCTCGGCGCCACCGCCGGGCGCTGTGATGGTCGTGTTGACGATTCATCGCTGTTCCCCTCGACGTTGGCCGTCCCTCGGCTCTCCCTCCCCGTCGTCGTCGTCGTCGTCGGGCACGCACCGCTCTGCGTCGGCTCAGCTCCGGTCAGCCCGGATTCATCCCAGCGCGCACGCCCGGCCCGGGACCCCGGGCCGGCCGCGTGCGCAGCCTCGTTCAGTCAGGCCGTCGGCCCTGCTGGCCGTCCTCCTCCTTGATGCTTACGTGGTAGGGCTTACCGGCGGGCAGATCGATAAACGTAAGGGAGGCGACGCGGTTGTGGCCGCGCGCCCAACAGACCTGCGTGCAGCCGCTGAGCGCCGCCAGATTGGCGGCGGGGTTCAGCGCGCGGCCGTCGACACGCACGGCGCCGGCGTCAACCCGGTGCACGACGAACAGATAGCGTTGCAACGCGGGCTTGTACGTTCCACGCACTGGGCCAACGGTGAGGTGAACGGTCCGGCCGAGTGCCTGGGTGCCGAGACGCTGCAGGTAGTACTGTCCGTGCTCGTAGGCATAGGTCTCGCCGTTGTCGTCGTAATAATCGAAGTGCGTGGCCCGTTTGTCCGGGAACACTTCCACGGTGAGCTGGGTCACCGGATGCTGCCCGATGTACTGCATCAGCGGCTGGGTCGGAATGATCGCTCCCTGGCGGACGAACAGCGGAATATCCATCCAGGTCTTGTAGTCGAGCGCCAGGGTATAGGCCCTGCCGCCCCGGTAGATCTTGCCGGTGAAGAAATTGGTCCAGGTGCCGGGCGGAAGGTACAGGTGCTTGACGCGCTGGTGGCGGTGCACCACCGGCGAGACGAGCAGCCACTTGCCGAACATCCAGGCGCTGTAGTCGTTGCGCACGTGCCGGTCATGCGGCCAGGAGAACGTCAGGGGACGGACGAGGCCGATGCCCGTGACGTGCTCGTGCCAGGCATTCGAGTAGATGTAGGGCATGAGCCGGTAGCGCAGATCGAGCGCCGCAGTAGCCGCGCGCGCCGCGGTGCCGCCGTAAATCCACGGCTGTCGACGCTGCAGGTGGCTGCCGTGGACACGGCAGATCGGGGCGAAGGCGTCGAACTCGAGCCAGCGGGCGTAGTTCTCCGAGGAGGGATGCAGATGGAAGCCGCCGCCGTCCATGCCCCACCACATCTCCCCGACGTCGATGGCGCTCAGCATCCGCTGGCGCTGCGCGGCCATGCTGGCGAAGCCGCTGCGGATGTCCCCGGACCACAGGCCGTAGGCGTAGCGCTGGGCGCCGAGCCAAAAGTTGCGATTCAGCGACCAGACACGTTCTTTGAAGTACTTGCGCTGACCGTCGTAGAGGGCGCGCTCCATGTTGAAGAACTGCGTGTCGTGGCCGGTCTCATCGTCCTCATCGTTCCACCAGCCGACGATGCCGGTCTCGAAGCTGTGTCGCAGCGCCGGGTTGAAGAACCACTTGCGGGTCGCCGCCTTGTCGAAATCGAGGGTCTTCACCGGCTTGTGCGAGAAATAGTCGATGCTCGCCT
Source organism: Pseudomonadota bacterium (assembly GCA_021787615.1). Lineage (GTDB taxonomy): Bacteria > Pseudomonadota > Gammaproteobacteria > Steroidobacterales > Steroidobacteraceae > 13-2-20CM-66-19. Next base: position 8,068 of record JAJYLP010000017.1, on the reverse strand, counting down.
TCTCGCCAGGCATCCACAGATGATGCTCGGTAGCGTACTGCCCCTCGATCGTGTGCACGTGGATGCGCGGCTTCATGATGCCGATCAGATGAATGCCGAGGGCAGTGAGCTCGCGGTCGAGCTTGCCCGTCGGACCATCGGGGAACTTCTTGCTGTTCCAGCGGAATTCGCCGTAGTTGTTCTGTCCCCAGGCCTTCCAGTCGAAGTCGAGCGAAAAGGCGTCGATCGGAATGTGCAGCGCGCGGTAGCGGTGGATGATGCGCAGCAGTTCCCCTTCGTCTATGCCCCACTGGCTGTTGATGAAGCCGAAGGACCACTTGGGAAACAGCGGCGCATGGCCGGTGAGCACGTCCAGGGTGGAGAAGATGCGCTTCGGCGCGCCGAGGATCAGGTAGTAGTCGAGGTCAGGGCGTGTCTCGCGCAGCACCTGAATGCTGCCGGGCGTGAGATCAAACAGGGTCTTCTGACTGTCGATGAGCACGGCGAATCCCGCCGTGCTCCACACCAGCGGCGCTCCGGCGTCGCCCTGGAAACCCGCCGTGGCCAGCTGCCGCCCGCTGCGCAAGAGACCCGCGCGGGCCCGCTGAAACGCGTTGAAGTCGTGCACACCGTACAGCGCCGCCGTCTCCGGCGCATAGCGCAATGCCAGCGTGCGGTGCGCGAGACCGGCGAGATCGGCCTCGGTCAGGACCGCGATCGGGCTGTTTGCGCGGAAGACGCTCAGAGTGTCCGTGCCGCGGTCGAACACCACTCGCATCGCCCGGCTCTCCAGCACGAGCTGATGGCCGCTGCGACGAACGGTCACCGGCCCGGCGGCCTCGACCGGAGCGCGCGGAGACATCACCAGCGCCGCAGGCGAGGCATGGCCGCCCGGCAGAAAGTGCACCCGCAGCACGTTGCTGCGCACCAGCGTCAGTTGCAATGAGCCGCCCGCGAGCGCCACGTCGGCACCCTTCGGCAGCGTCCTGACTGCTCCGCCGGCCGCGAGCGCAGCGTGGCTGGTCCCTGCGGCGAGCACGCCGGCCGCCGCCATTGCGGCCCATCGATGTCCCGGATTCATGTCGTCAGATCCCCCTCGCCGCGCTCAGCTTGGCGCCAGTGCAAATTCGCCGCCGAGGACACCGCCCGCTGAGGCGCACAGCGCGCCGGATTCGCGGGATCACCCGACGGAAGCGGCCTGCGGCGCCGTGCGCCGAGCCGGGATGCGTGCGGAGCAACCGTGATCGCAACGCGATGCGGGCGCCTCTCACCGATGGCATTCGCGAGAGCGCGCGGCCTGCGACGATTGGATGCGGATTCGATGAGCGGATGCGTTACCGCATCCCGAAGCATCCCGGTCAATCTGCGTCACCGCCGGCGCTCCGCGCGCTTCCATCGTGGCATTGTCACGTGCGCTCTGCACAGATACGCGATCGCAAAGACAATGCCGCGCGTGCGGTGCGCGGTCCTCCGAGCTATTGGGGCAGAATGCGGCGGGTATGCCAGGCTTGGCAACGCTTCGCATACGTATTCATGGTGCGCCGAGTGGTCCGGCCCGATCCGAAAGCTCCGGGCTTCAATGGTCGATGGAATGAGTCGACGTTGCGCACCCCGACGCGCGCGGAACACCATAGTGACGCGGCGGGACGCGGTACGTTATGGCAAGATCAGCGCGAAGAGCTCGCGACGCCGCACGGCGGCGTCTCGTGTTCACGAGCAACCGGCATGACCGACACTCCAGAGCGCCATATTCGCCGCATCGTCATCGTGGGAGGCGGTTCAGCGGGCTGGATGAGCGCGGCGGCGCTCGCCGCCGCGACACGGGGCCGTACGCCCATCGAGTTGGTCGAGTCCGACGCCATCGGGATCATAGGGGTCGGTGAGGCGACGATTCCCCCGATCCGCCGTTTCAACGAGCAGCTGGGAATCGAGGAGAATGCGTTCGCGGCCGCGACCGGCGGCACCTTCAAGCTCGGGATCGAGTTCGTCGACTGGACACGGGTCGGGCAGCGATATTTCCATCCTTTCGGGGGATTCGCGCCGGATTTCGATGCCGTGCCTCTGCACCACTACTGGCTGCGCGAGCGGTCGCGTGGCGACGGCGTTCCAATACAGGACTATGCCATGGCGTGGGCAGCGGCCCGGGCGGGCCGCTTTGACCGGCCGCTCGCCGATCGGCGACTCGTGCTTTCGATGTACGACTATGCCTATCATTTTGATGCGGCGCTGTACGCCAAATACCTGCGCGGCTACGCGGAGCGGCGTGGCGTCGTGCGCACCGAGGGTAAGGTCGTCGACGTCAAGCTGCGTGGGACCGACGGCCATATCGAGTCGCTCGTGCTGCAGAACGGCGAGCGCATCGAGGGGGATCTGTTCATCGATTGCTCGGGATTTCGCGCCCTGCTGATCGAGGGCGCGCTGCACAGCGGCTTCGATGACTGGCGCGAATGGCTGCCCTGCGACCGGGCCGTCGCCGTCGGCTGCCCGGTCGGCCAGGATCTGCCGCCCTACACGCGTTCGACAGCACGGCCGGCCGGCTGGCAATGGCGCATTCCGCTGCAGCACCGCATCGGGAACGGTCACGTTTACTGCAGCGAGTTCACGAGCGAGGACGAAGCCACGGCGGTTCTGCTGGCAAACCTCGAGGGCGAGCCGCTGGGAGGGCCCCGGCTGATCAAGTTCACGGCCGGCGCCCGGCGTGAATTCTGGTCGCGCAATTGCGTGGCCATCGGGCTGGCGGCTGGCTTTCTCGAGCCCCTGGAATCGACCGCACTGCACTTGGTGCAATCGGCGATCGCACGATTGCTCGCGCTGTTCCCGGACCGGGATTGCGATCCGTTGCTGGCGCGCGAGTTCAATCGACTGACGCGCATCGAGTACGAGCGCATTCGCGATTTCCTCATCCTGCACTATCACGCGCAGCAGCGTGACGAGCCGCTGTGGCGCCACACGCGCGCCGTGCCGATTCCGCAGACGCTGCGGTACAAGATCGATCAGTTCCGCCACTACGGACATATCGTCGCCGAACCGCACGAGCTGTTCCAGAACAGCAACTGGCTGGCGGTGCTCGCCGGCCAGGAGGTGTGGCCCGGGCGGCATCATCCGCTCGCCGACCTGCACACCGAAGTCGATGCGAGGCGCTATCTGGCAGGAATCCGCGACGTGCTGAACCGGGCCGCGAACGCTCTGCCCACGCACCGCGAGTACATCGAGCGGCACTGCCGCGCCGCGGGCTTGTCGATCTGATCGGGAGCGGCCGCTAGTGCGGCTCGGCCGCGCAATGCCCGGCAATGAACCGCTCGTGACTGTCCATGCGCTCCACGGCACCGTGAATCAGCGTGCGGATGTTGCCCAGGAATTCGTTAAATTGCTCGGTGGGCAGGTTGTCGGCCACCGGATGATAGCGCCGCGGCCTGATACCCTGTCCGATCATCACCTGCAGCCAGGATTGCTCGGTGAAGAGTTCTTCGTTCTCGCGAAAGATCTGACCGGTGGCCTCGAAGATCTCCAGCTTGCGGGCAAGCCCGGCAGGAGCGGGTAGCGCCCCACAGTGCCGCCAGAAGGGCGTATCGCGCCGCTCGGTCGCGCGATAGTGCAGCACCACGAAATCCCGCACCTGTTCGTACTCCTGACGCATCTGGCGGTTGTACTCCTCGGCGATCGCCGGATCGAAGCCGGCGTCGGGAAAGAGCGCGAGCAGTCGGCTGACGCCCGACTGCGCCAGATGAATTGCCGTCGACTCCAGCGGCTCGATGAATCCCCCGGCGAGCCCGATGGCCACGCAGTTGCGCAGCCACAGGCGGCGGCGCACGCCGGTCGAGATCCGAATGAGCCGCGGCTCGCTCAACGCCGGCCCCTCGAGACCGGACAGCAGGAGCGAGGTGGCCTCATCGTCGCTCATGAACTCGCTGCAGTACACATGCCCGTCTCCGCTGCGATGTTGCTGCGGAATGCGCCATTGCCACCCCGCGGGCCGCGCTGTGGCCTGGGTGAATGGGCGCACCACGGCGCCATTGGTCGCCGTGATCGCCACGGCCCGATCGCACGGCAGCCATTCGCGCCAGTCGTCGAAGCCGCTGTGCAGCGCACCCTCGATCAGCAGGGCGCGGAATCCCGAGCAATCGATGAACAGATCCCCCTCGATGCGCTCGCCGTTCTGCAGCACGAGCGACTCGATATGGCCGTCGGTCCCACGCAGCTTGACCTCGACGATCTGACCCTCGGTGCGCTTCGCGCCGCGCTGCTCGGCGAACTCGCGCAGCACGCGGCCGTAACGGGTCGCGTCGAAATGGAACGCGTAGTTGATGCCGGAGAGCGGCGTATTGCCGATCTTCTCCAGGCGCGCCATGCGGTGCGCGCGCGCGGCCGCCCCGTTCAGCGAGTAGGTCCACAGGTCCGCGGCGGCCGCATCCTTCTGGCTGCGCAGCCAGTAGTGCTGAAACGGCAGCGGGCCGAGCGGCAGCCCCACCTCGCCGAATGCATGCAGGTACGTGTGGCCGACGCGCAGCCAGTCGTTGAATTCGATCGCGAGCTTGAAGGTGCCGCCGGTCGCCCGCAGCATCGCGTCCTCATCGATGCCGAGGAAGCGGTTCACGTTACGGATCTGGGGGATCGTCGCCTCGCCCACCCCGATGACGCCGATGGCCTCGGACTCGATGACGCGCACCTCGAGGCTCGCAGCCATGGTCCGCATCAGTACCGCCGCGCTCATCCAGCCGGCCGTGCCGCCGCCGACGATGACCACTCGCTTGATCGCCCGCTCAGTCATGTCCCGTCCTCCCGCATCGCGGGCCCGATGCTAGCACCGCCCAAGCCGAGCCGAAACGGCGCGCGGCTGATAAAGAAGGGCCCTGCCGGTTCGCGCCGACAGGGCCCGAGGGGGTTGCTTTTCTTACGACATTGTTAGAGAGACGAAGGCGAGAGCCCGCTCAGTCGGCCTGCCGGCTCTGAAATCCCCGCCGGCGCGAGCCGGCGGGGATGCTTCCCTCCCGAATGCGGCTTACTGGAACTTATACGAGAATCCCACGTTGTACGTGCGGCCGTACTGCTCCCAGCGGATGATCTGCCGCGGGTCGTTGTTCTGGTACTCCTCCTGCACCTCGTTGCCGAGGTTCCAGCCCGAGGCGATGAGCGTCAGGCCCTTGAACATGCCCCTGCCGAACCGGTAGCTCACCTGGGCGCTGAGCCAGTGCTGGCCCCGCTGCATGTCCTCCTGCCGGGTCTCGCTGATGCCGAAGATGGTGGCAAGCGCGGCCGTGCGGGAGTTGAAGTTCACATCCGCCTCGAATCCTGAGTGCGCGTAGTACAGCGTGTAGTTCTCCACCCACTTGGCAAGGCCCACGATCGTCACCGGCTGCGTGTTGCCCGGGTAATACACCGCGCTGCGGGTCAGCGTGCCGCTCGCCTCCACGCCGAAGCCGTTCAGCCAATGGGTCAGATCGCCGAACGGCAGGTTGGTCGCGAGCTGCCCGCCATAGATGTGGCCGGAGCCGTTGTTTTGCGGGATGGTCAGGGTGCCATACGTCGTGCCGAGCTGCGCCAGCCCGGTTGGATTGCTCGCGAAGTACGAGTTGACGAACGGCGCGAAGTTATAAAGCGTAGCCGCAGATGGGTTGATGTAATTGCTCAGCGACAGGAAGAAGCCCGACAGCTGCACGAAGCCGGTGCCCCCGGTCAAACACAGCGACGAGTTCTGCGCCCGCTCCCCGGCGGTGCACTGGTAATGACCGCCGGTGAAGTACTTCGCCAGGCTCACGTTGACATTCGTGCCCATGGTCGGCAGCAGCGCCGGATTGCCGCCCCCGGCGCTGAAGTACGCCTGATTCGGGTTCGTGCTGCTGATGTACTGCGGACTCGTGCCGATCGACAGGCTGGCCGCCATGTCGTTCATGGGCGGGCGGGCCATGGTGCGCGCGACACCGAGATTGACCTGGTAGTCATGCGGCAGCGTCAGCACCAGATTCAAGCTGGGCAGATAACGCGTGAAGCTCGTGCCGCCCCTCATGGGGATCAGGGTGACCTGCGACGAGCCGCCTGCCGTCACCCCCGGTGCAATACGGGAGCCCTCGGACTGCTGCGAAGTATGGACGACCTGCACGCCGAAGTTGCCGCGCAGCCCGACGTCCGGACCGAGCGACGTCTGCAGGTTGAACTGCAGGAAGCCATAAGTGTCGTTCTCGTGCAGCGACCAGTTCGGCGGCCCCATGGGCCCGGTGTTCGAGCCCGTCGTCGGGAAGAACAGATCCGCACCGCTGGCCAGCAGCGCATTCGGGTTGTACGTGACCTGAGGCCCGATGCCCATGAAGCCGAGGGCATCCACCGCGCCCGTGTAGGCACTCGCGGGAATCGGCGCCGTCTCGGTCGGCGTGCACGTGCTGCTGAAGATGTAGCAGCTGCCCGGCAGCACCACGTAGTCCTGGCCGATGTTGGCGTTCTTGTGATGGTGCGCGTAGTCCGCGCCGATTTCCACGCTGGAGATCGGCCCGGTCTCGAAATAGTGCGTGGCGGCCGCCTTCAAGTTCGCCAGATACTCCTCGTTGTGCAGCTGATTGAGGAAGCCCTGCTGCACGAGGCCCGCACCCGCGCCCCAGCCCTGCGGGTCGGTCAGGACGATCGAGGAGGAGGCGAAATTCTGCGGCGAGGTCAGCAGCAGCTGGCCGTCCGAAGCGTAACTGAAGTTGACGGTGGTCGGCGGCACGGTCGCGCTGTTGGCCGGGCCGTCGTAGCCGAAGCCCGAGTAATTCTCGAGCTTGCCATAGGTCCGCATGGCGCTGTTGTAGCTCGCGTCCACGCTGCCGGTCCAGCTGTCGGTGAACTTGAACCTGTTGCCCCAACGGATGTTGTAGACGCGGTCCTTGTGATGGTTGTAGTCGTTGCGGATCACCGGGTAGACGCCGGTGTAGGTGCCGCTCTCGGCGAATCCGTTGACCACCGGGCCCACCGTGGCAAGTGTCGCGCTGGACCAGAACAACGGGAACTCAATGCCCTTGCGCTGGCTCGTCTTCTGGTAACCCTCGTACGACAGGTCGAGCGTGGTGGCGTAGGCGCTCGACGGCCGGTACTCGAGGGTGGCGAAGTAGGAATAGCGCTTGCTCAGGCTCGAATAGTTGTAGTTCTTGGAGCCGCCGATCACGAAGTCGCCGGCCGAATCGGTCGGGTAGCCCCAGGGCGCCTCGTGCAGCCGCTTGCCCGGCAGGACATTGAGGTCGACGCCGAGCGCCACACCGAAGCGCCGGTCGTCGAACTGATTGATGTATGTGCCGTTGACATCGTAGCCCTGGGCGCTCGAGCCCGGGCCGGGCATCTGATCCTTGGGGCTGAGCCAGGTGTAGTCGGCGTTGAGGACCGCTTCCCGGTGCTTTTCCTCGAGCGGCCGCCAGGTCTGCAGGTAGAAGGTCGCCGCCATGCCCTGGCCGATCAGGTCGGCCTTCGGGCTCACGTACACCTTGATGGTCTTGAAAAAGCCGGGCGGATACTGGTTGAAATGCACGCCGCGGTTCTCCGCGGTCGTCACCTGCTCGACCCCGTCGAGCAGCGCGGTGCTGAAGTCCTGGCCGAGACCGTGGAAGTTCACGCTCTGGGGCTCGCCGGCGACCATCTGCACGGCGACGCCGGGCAGCTGCTGCAGGGCGGAGGCGATACTCGTGGCCGGAAGCCGGCCGATGTCCTGCGCCGAGATTGCCTCGACGATGGAGTTCGAGTTCTTCTGGATCGCGATCGAGTTCTGGATGCTGCTCAGGAAGCCGTTGACGACCACCTGCTTGAGGATGACCTCGTTGGCGACCTTTTGTTTCTTCTTGGTGTGCGAGTTCGTCTGCGCGCTCGCGCTCTGCGGCGCTGCGACCGCCGTGACCGGGATGGCGGCGGCGACGGCGGCGGCGCCGAAGCAGGCGGTGGCGACCGCCAATTCAAGAATACTGCGCTTGCGTCTGGTAATCACGAGAACCCCCCCGAGGGCAAAGTGGAATTGCTACTACCCGTCCGTTTACGGACTGCATCTCGGCAGCGGCCGGGCACATGCATGTGACATCGGTCGCCGACGCGACGAAACTGTCATGAATGATTCGTAACGGGGCGTTCGAAAGCAAGC
>JAJYLP010000106.1 GCA_021787615.1 Pseudomonadota bacterium | reverse complement strand
ACGGGCACCATCCAATCGTCTTCATGCAGTGCGGACCGATCCGCTACCGCGTCAGTGCGCGCGCTCAGGCCGCCGTTCGCCCCTTCAGGCACACCGTGTTCGTACAACCCACCGCGTTCCGATCATTTAGGCCCGCGGAGGCGGACAAGCGGCTCGAATTCCAAGCGCTCTATCAGGCATTAGTCGAGGATGACGCGCGGACACGCCGTATCAGCGACGACGTCGTCGAGTCCGTGCAAGCCGGACGCTCACCGCTCGTGCTGACCGAGCGCAACGATCATCTCGATCGCCTGGCGCGGGCTCTATCCCCCCATGTGAGTCACCTCATCGTCCTGCGGGCCGGAATGGGCAAGAAGCAGCGGCACGCGATAAGAGAACATCTCGCCTCGATTCCGGCCGGTGAGGCGCGCGTGGTGATGGCGACCGGCAAGCATATCGGAGAGGGATTCGACGATGCGCGTCTGGACACCCTCTTCCTGACGCTCCCAGTGTCCTGGCGGGGGACGGTCGCGCAGTACGCCGGGAGACTGCACCGATTGCATGACGGGAAGCGTGAGGTGCGAATCTACGACTATGCCGATCTCGGCGTGCCGATGCTGGCGCGGATGTTCAACCGGCGATGTCGGGGCTACGAGGCCCTCGGGTACACGATCCTGTTGCCGGCCAGCGCGATCGATGGTTGGCCGGCGGAGGTTGCCCTGCCCTCGGACCCGCTCTGGAAGCGCGACTACGCAGGCAGCATCCAGCGCTTGGTGCGCGATGGGGTGGATACGCCTCTCGCGAGCCTCTTCCTCGAGGCGACACGAACTCCCGGGGATGCGGACAGCGCCAGCTTCGCACGCGGCGCCGAAGCCTTTCTATTCCGGCGGCTCGACTCCCTGCCCGAAACCCGCGGCCGCTTTCGCCTCAACGAGAGGCTACCCGTTGCGCTCGATTCCACCGGCAGCATCGAAGTTGCCTTGCTTTGCCCTGATGCGCGTCTGGCGATCGAATTGGACCGCACCGAGTGTCTCTCGGACACCGAAGCGTACCGCCATGACCGGCACAAGGATCAGTTGTTGCAAATGAATGGCTATTGGGTGCTTCGCTTTCTCGCCGAGGACGTTGGCAAAGCACTCGATCGGGTGCTCGACACCATCATGAGCGCGATGGGTCGCACCCGCCGGCGAATGGATTCCGATTTGCCGTGATTGGAATTCACACACATTACCGCACGAGATTATCCCGTTCACCCTGAAGGGTTTTCGCGAAACTGCTGCGCGGCCTGTCCGGTGACGATCTGAGAATTTGATTCATGCCGCGGGCTCGGCCAGCATGTTCATCACTAGCCGGATCATCACGTCCTTATCCTTCGGCGAGGATTCGGCCACGAGGAGAGCCAGAGCTGCCAATCCGACATCATTGATGACCGGCTCGCCCCGGCGCAAGAGACGATCGTTTCGATGCAGGAATTCGACGAACAGGAACGATCCGATGCGCTTGTTCCCATCGGAGAAGGGATGATTCTTGATCACGAAATACAGCAGATGGGCGGCTTTCGACTCGACGGTCGGATAGGCTGGTGCGCCAAACACGGTCTGGTCCAAATTCCCGAGCAGCGCGGCGAGTCCCTCTTCACGCTCATGCCCGAATAGGTCGGTCGCTTCTCCACGCGCCATCAAATCCGACTTGAGCTCGCCGACGGCTCGGCGGGCCTCGATCACTTTCGGCAGATTACCGCCGGGCATACCCTCAGGTTCGACCAGCAGCCCCTTGTCATAGCGTTGCAGCAGGAGAAAGGTCTGCGTGTAGCGGGCAATGATGTCCACCAGGCCGCGGCCCTGATCCCCAGTCAGTGCCTCTCCGGAGGCCGCCTTACGTACCAAGGCCAGGGCCGATTCCAGCTCACGTGCGTTCTGCTCGAGGCGCTGGTGATTCAGGGTGTAGCCCCGCACCAAGTGCTCGCGCAGCGTCGAGGTCGCCCATTGGCGAAACCGCACCCCGCGGCGGGAATTCACCCGGTAGCCGACCGAGATGATGGCGTCCAGATTGTAGTGCTTGACATGGCGCCGGACTTGCCGGCCGCCTTCGGCTTGAACTACCGAGAAATCCTCGGTAGTTGCGCCCTCCTCTAATTCCTTGTCAGCAAAGACATTTTTCAGGTGCAGGCCGATATTGTCCGTCGACGTATCGAACAAATCCGCCATCTGGCGCTGCGTGAGCCATACCGTATCGCGGTCCAGGCGGACCTCTACGCGTACGCCCCCGTCGGGAGTCTCATAGACGGTGACCTCGCCAGTCGGTGCGTCAATCGTCATGCCGCGCTCCCGATAACCTTCCGGCCACCCCGCGTCTTCATAGGGTCACTGCAGCATCTGCATGCCAGGTCGAGCGCGCCCACCCCGGATTGCGCTCGGGCACACTTGTTCATGACTCGTTGCTGCAAAGCGCGACCTCTCTCGTGCGGTGTCTCATTGGCGCGAAGCCTACGGCTCACGCGGGTTGGTTACAAGATTGCGCGGAACAATGGACGAGCAATCGGACGCCCGATCAAACGTCGATGAGAACGTGCTACCTCAGCGGCGTCAACACTGCGGCTTTCGCTCCCGGGGTTGTTACGAGCAGGTTCCGCAGACGCTGCGTCAAGATGACTCATTCCTGTGCCGGCCCCTCTCGATTTGCCCCATCGCCGAGAATTTTCGCGTTCATCCTCTCAAGGACCGCTTTGGCGTCCTCGGCGGCCAGGTGCACGTAGCGGCTGACGACGTTGGACTTCCAACCGCCGATGGCCTTCAGCTGTTGTTCGGTCGCGCCCTCTCGGGCGAGGTAGGTGGCAGCCGAGTGCCGAAGGTCATGAAAGCGGAAGTCGGTCACGCCGGCAGCGGCGCATGCGGCTTTGAAATGCGTGTGATAGTCATAGCGAGTTCCGGGCGTGGCACCAAGGAATACAGGGTCGTCATCGAGCCGGCGGATCCTGCCGTGCTCCTTCAGCAATCGGAGGGCCTCGCCGCGGACCCATACCACTCGCGGCTGGGCGTTCTTGGTCTTGCCTAGGAGGACTCGACCGTCCTTCAAGTCCACGTCGTGCCAGCTCAGGCTCATGAGCTCGCCCGCTCGGGCGGCAGTGGAGAGCGCCATGACGACGAGGACGTGCAGTTGCGGGTCCTTTACGGTCTCGGCCAGCAACCGTTGGCGCTCGTCTTCGGATAGATAGCGCACGCGCCCAGGACCGGCGGGGAGCTTCGCAACCCCCTCCATGGGGTTATGCGTGACCCAGTGCCATTCCCGGCGCGCGACACTGAAAATACGGCCGAGGGACACGAGGTAGTTGTTGATGGTGTTGGGCTTGCGCTTGAATTCACGCGCCTGCTCGCCGGCCTTTAGCGATGAGCGCTTCGCGCCAGGGTGGGCGCGCCGGTACGTTTCAGCGGCCAGCTGGTCGCGATATTGCGCGATGAGCGCGGGCGTGATGTCGCAAAGCTTGAAGCGCCCGAGCTTCTCCCGCCACCAAGGCAATGTGGACCTCTGCATGCGGCCATCTCGTAGCTTTGGAGCCTCGTGCTCGAGGTAGCGGTCGATGGCCTCGGCAAGTGTCCGGCGGCGAGCCTCGGCCGAGCGAAAGTGGCGCCCCTCGATCATCTCGGCCTCAACCGTCTTCGCCCAGCGCGCGGCCTGCCGCTTCGAGGAAAAGCTTGCCGTGCGAGCCGGGTATCCCGCCATACGAACCTGGACGTGGAAAGCGCGAGTGCCATCGCCCTTGGCGCGCTCCCGGATCGTCGCCATCGTCCATCCTCGTGTCGCGCCGCACCAGAGCGCACGCCTCAGGGCGACTATAACTCAAAATTCTTGCCAACCAACTGTGCCAAAGCTGTGCCAAGCCCAATCGGAACGTCCTTGCAGGACGCATATTTCATTGATATTATTATATTTAATTGGTGCCGGCTGAGGGACTTGAACCCCCGACCAACGGTTTACAAAACCGCTGCTCTACCACTGAGCTAAGCCGGCTCCGTGAACGCTGTACGACACAGGCGGGGCGGCGATTGTACCGGGCCCTGGTTGATTTCGCGGGGAGATCAGGGCGGTGGTGCTGCAGTCGCCTCGTCTGCCGGCAGGGCCAAGCCTGGAGCGACTGCGCCCGTGGCGTTACTTGGCAGCGGCGGCGTGTCACCCTGTGGGCATGACTGCCTCCCCACGGCGGTGCCGAGCTTGGCGCGCAGCGTCTGCATCGGCAGCGCCGCGGCGCCCCCTGCCGCCCACAGATCAACCCAGTAGACCGGCTGTGCGACCAGACGTCCGGTGAGCCGCGCGGCGAACCCCTTCGCCCGAGCCAGCGTCAGCTGACGCTGCGCCAGCGCCTGGTTGTGGAACAGTCCGAGCGAGATCCCTGGAGTGCCGTCGACCGTCGGCATCGCCTCGGCCCCTCCGATGCCATCGCGATTTAGGGCATTGAGCGCCCGCTCGACCTGCGCACTGCCGCTGATGTCCGGGACATAGACCCAATACCAACGCGCGGGCTGCACCGCTGCGGTGCGTGGTTGCGGCGCAAAATGCGCTGCGTGCAGGAGCGCGACCACTTCCAGGGCCTCCCGGTTTCTCTGAAACGGGCCCAGGGAGAGGCACTGCAGGGCCGAATCATGGGCCTGTCCCCCGACAGGCGCTGCATCGGCCTGCGCCGCCAGGGCGCTACCCAGTGCCCCGGAGGGCGCCTGCACGGCGCCTGAACCGGGAGGAGCAGGCGTGGCGACCTGGGCAACCAGCTGCAGCCGCGGCACGCCGGCGAGCGGGGCCGACTGGGACGGCGGCACGGCGATCCATTCGCCCCAGGCCAGGACCAGCAGATTCGCGAGCAGCAGTATGAAAAACGTGGTGCGCACGGTGAGATTGTCAACCTTCCCGGGCCCAAACCGCCAGACCCCACAGCACCAGATCGGGGATATCGCGGTTGGCGCTGCGGATCAGCGGCCCCAGTTCCCGAGCGCCGCCGCCCGTGAGTACGACCAGCGGGGAGCACCCGAGCAACGCACGGGCTTCGAGGACCGCCCGGTCCACAGCGGCGGCGGCGGCATACCGCGCTCCTTGCTCGAGCGCCGCGCGCGTAGAGCGGCCGAACAGCGCCGGCCCCGCGCCCTTCACTCCGCCCTGGGCACGGCGGCGGATGCCGCGGGTGCCATCGAGCAGACTCAAGATCATCAGCGACGGCGCCGGAACGATCGCCCCGCCGCGATGGCGGCCGTCGGCGCCGAGCAGATCGATCGTCATTGCCGTACCGACGCCAACGACGCAGATCGGGCGCCGGGCGAAGTGTGCACGCGCGCCGATCATGCCGAGAAAGCGGTCGACGCCAAGCCTCCACGGCTCCACATAGCCTGCAGTGACGCCGCAAGCGTGCCGCTGCGTCGTCGCAAACTCGGGTGCCGGTGCGCGCGCTCGTCGTGCCGCTCGCTCCAGCGCGGCGTTGATCTTCGCGCCGGCGACGCTCGAGACAAGGATCCGATCGGGACGCCGAGCCGAGCCGACGATCCGCTCGAAATCGCGCACCGACCAGTCGGCATGATGGGCCGCACGAGCGCCGCTCAGGCGAGAGCCGTCATAGCGCGCCCACTTGACGCGGGTATTGCCGACGTCGATGAGCAGAACGTTCATTGCGTCGGCCTCACCGTCACCTCCCCAGAGATGAAGCGCCGCACGCCCCGCAGCGTCTCGATCAGGAGCGCTCCGTGCAAATCGATGCCGCGGGCCACACCGTGCACCGTCTCCGTTGGGGTCTGCACGTCCACCTGAGCGCCACGCAGCGCATCGGCAGCGCGCCACTCGTCGATGAACGGCCGCAAGGCCCCCTGCTCGAACTCCTGCAGACCCTGCAACACGTGGGCGATCATCGCGGCCGTGACGGCATTGCGCGACACCGTGACGCCCGCGCTCGCCAGATCGGCCGCGGGCAGACCCAGCGCTGCGATCTCCCGCAGCACCGCGTCGCCGAGGGCAGCGTTGAGCCCGATGCCGATGACCACGCACGCAGGTCCGGCAGACTCGGCTCGCAGCTCGATCAGGATGCCGCCGAGCTTGCGCCGCTCCACCAGGATGTCGTTGGGCCACTTCAAGCGCGCCGCCAGTCCTGCTGTCTCGCGCAGCGCGCGCAGCACGCACACGCCGACCGCCAGACCGAGGCCGCCCAGATCCGGCGGCACCTCGCGGAAACTCCAGCCGAGCGACAGACAGATCGCGCCGCCGGGCGGTGCAAGCCAGGCACGCCCGCGCCGCCCGCGCCCTGCGGTCTGATGCTCCGCGAGGACGATGTCGGCGAGCCCGAACGGCGGATTGGGGCGCGAGAGCAGCACACTGTTGGTCGAATCGGTCCGCCAGAGGATCTCCAGACTGCGCACCGCCTGCCGCAGTGCCGGTGGCAGGCGCCTGAGGATCTGCTGGGCATCGAGCGGCTCGCTGGCCTGGGGCAGCCGATAACCGCGGTTCGGGACCGCGTGAACCGTCGCGCCGGATGCACGCAGGGTCCGCACGGCCTTCCAAACAGCGCCACGACTGACGCCGAGCCTCTCAGCCAGCACTTCGCCGGAATGAAACTGACCGTCGGCGAGCTGTGCGAAAACCCGCGCGGCGAGCGACTGTGCTGCGCTCGGTCGCGTCGGACTGTGGGAGGCGCCGCGACGAGCCGGCATCTCAGGAGGAGCGCGCGCGGGGCCCGAGCAGCCACAGCCGCCGGGCACGTGGCTCGGTGCCAGCGAGCATGCGCGTGATGTTGGAACGGTGGGTGTAGACGATGAGCGCCGCGGTGAGCACTGCGAAGGCGAGCAGCGCGCCCCGCGTCTGCGGCCGAACTGCCGCGCCCAGCGCGAACGTCAGGGCGCCCAGCATCGAGCCAAGCCCGACGTAACCGGACAGGATCACGGTCAGCAGCCAGACCGCGAGCATCGGCAGCAGCAGCAGCGGTGCCGCCCCGAGCACCGTGCCGATCAGGGTGGCGACGCCCTTGCCGCCGCGAAACCCGTACCACAGCGGGTAGAGGTGCCCCAGAATCGCGGCAACCCCGCAGGCCGCCACCAGCCAGTGGCGATCCGCAGCGCCGGCTGCGAGGCCCGGCAGCGCCGCGCCGGGGAGCACCGCGGTAGCGAGCCATCCCTTGCCGATGTCGATCACCAGCACCCAGAGGGCGAACAGCTTGCCCTGGGTGCGCAATGCGTTGGTGCCGCCGGCGTTGCCGCTGCCCATCCGCCGGATATCGACCCCGCCGCGCAGGCGGCCGACCAGCAGCCCGCCGACCAGCGAGCCGAGCAGGTACGCCACGACGGACTTGACGATGAGGGACATCATGCGGGCAGGAACACCTCGGCGAGCATACACCGCACGCTGCCGCCGCCCAGGCGCTCGATGGTCGGCACCGGCGCGACGAGCACCTCGTCGGTGCAGGCCGCAACCCGGGCGAAGCTCGCCTCAGAGAGCGCATGCCGGGCGGCCGCGGACATGACCAGCACACGGTATTCCCCGAGCGCCTCGTCGTAGGTGGCCAGCTCGAGCACGTTGCCGGCAAAGCGCTCGATTTCGCTCGCGCCGATCTCGATCAGCTCCCGGCCGCTGTTTTCAAGGCGCTCACGCACCCGGCCGCGATCCGGCTCTGCGATCGCTTCGAGCCCCACGACGGCGGCGCGCTCCCCGAGGCTCATGAGCACATTGGTGTGGTAGATGGGCGTTCCGCCGGGGTCCGCCGCATCGAACGTCACTGGCTCGTAGTCGAGCTCGCGTGACCATTCGGCGAGCACGCTCTCATCGGTGCGGGTTGAGCGGCATGCATAAGCGACACGCTGCCGATGGTCGAGTACCAAGCTGCCGGTCCCCTCCAGATAGCGTCCGTTGCGCTCGTGATGGGTCAGATCGAGCAGGCGTGAGACCCGAAATCCGAGACGTTCGACCACCGCATCCACCGCGTCGCGTCGCCGCTCCGGGCGCCGGCTTGCGGCCTGCAGCGGATACAGCACCACGGTGCCGTCCTCGTGGAAGCTCACCCAGTTGTTCGGGAACAGCGCATCCGGCTTGCGGGGATCGGGTGTGTCCTCGACGATGCACAGCCTCACCCCCTCGCCCGCGAGCGCCGTAGCCAGGCCGTCGAACTCGGCACGGCCCGCCGCAGCGGCGTCGCCGGTCGTGTCGGGTCGCTGGAAGGCATTGGTCGCAGCGGTATCGGGGTTGTAGCCGAAGCGCGCGGGCCGCACCATCAGCACCGCGTCGGCGCACTGGCGCGCTGCGGCGTGCAGCTGCGCTGACCGCGAGGGTGCCGGGGGGTGAGTGTCCATGCCCGGATATTGTCTCACGTCCGGTGAGGCCCGGAGGTTCGGCGCCCGGCGGCCGCGATCTGCTGTTCAGGCGGACTGTACAGCCTCGAGGGAATCGGTCAACGAGCCCTGCGCCACCAGATCGAGCGGCCCGCCGTCGAGGAAGCGCCGGCATGCGTCGGCGGGCGTAGGCTTGGCCAGCAGGAATCCCTGCACCAGATCGCACCCGAGCTCGCGCAGCTTCTCCAGCTGCTGCCAGCTCTCGACGCCCTCCGCGATGACCTCGATATTCAGGTGCCGGGCCATGGCGACGATGGCCTCGACGATCGCCAGGTCCCCCATGTCCGTGATCAGGTCGCGGATGAAGCCACGGTCGATCTTCAGCGCATCGACCCGCCAGCGCTTCAGATAGGACAGGCTCGAATAGCCGGTGCCGAAATCATCGATGGCGATGCGCGTGCCGAGCTCGCGCAGATGCCCGATCGCATCCTGCGCCGGATCGCCCTTGCGGCCGTGCCGCTCGAACATGGCGCTCTCGGTCAACTCGATCTGCAGCATGCCCGCCTCGATGGCGTAGCGGCGGAGCAGTCGGGCGAGCATGGCCGGAAAGTCCGTGCGCTGCAGCTGCACGGCCGAGACGTTGAGGGAGATCGGCACGATCGCTGCGCCGGCGTTGCGCCAGCGGCGCAGATCCTCGAGCGCCTGCTGCACCACGAACTCCCCGATCGGCACGATCAGGCCGGTCTCCTCCGCGATAGCGATGAAGCGGCTCGGTCGAATGAAGGCGTGCTGGGTCTTCCAGCGCAGCAGCGCCTCGAGCGCGACCACGCGGCGCGTCGTGATATCGACGATCGGCTGATAGTGCAAGTGCAGGCGGCGGTCGGCGAGCGCCCTGCGCAGACCGTTCTCGATGGCCACTCGCTCCTTGAGCTTGCGCTCCATGCCCGGGGTGAATTGCTGGAAGGTGTTTCGGCCGCGGTCCTTGGCCTGGTACATCGCGGTGTCGGACTGGCGCAGCAGCTCCCCCATGGTGATCCCGTCCCGCGGGCAGACGCTCACACCGATGCTCGCTGTCGCCACAAGCGGCCGGCCATCGATGATCACCGGTGCGTTGAGCGTCTCGGCCAGGCGCGCGGCAGTCTCACCGATCTGGCCGGCGGCGGTCACGTCGCGCAGCACGACTATGAACTCATCGCCACCCATGCGCACGACCATGTCTTCATCGCGCACAGAGGCACGGATACGCCGCGCAACCTCCTGCAGCAGCCGGTCGCCCGTGTCGTGTCCGCGTGAGTCGTTGATGTGCTTGAACCGGTCCAGATCGAGAAACAGCACCGCAAGCGTGCCCGCGACCCGCCGCGCATCCTCGATGGCCTTGGGCAGGTGCGCCGCGAGATAGAGCCGGTTCGGCAATCCGGTCAGCTGGTCGTGATGCGCCAGGTGGTTGAGGTACTGTTGGCGCTCGAGCTGCTGCGCCTGCATCTTGCGCCTGAGGGTGATGTCGCGCGTGCTGAGCGCGAAGAGGGATCGATCCAAGAGCTCGAGCCGATGGCCGCTGATCTCGACATACAGCTGCCGCCCGCTGCGGCAATGCTGGGCGGCCTCGACCAGCAGCCGCGAGGGCGATTCGCTCAATTGCGTCGTCAGAGAATCGGCTCCGAGCCCCTCCGCGCTGCCGAAGATCGCACCGATGGGCATGGCGCAAAGTTCCGCCAGGGGAATACCGACGCTGCGGACCAGGGCCGGATTTGCGTCGACGACCCGCAGCGTTGCGCGATCGACGAGCAGCATGCCGTTCGGGGACTGCATGAATGTGGCGAGATGCGCGCGGCAGTCGACGGCGCAGCGCGTACGCCGCAGCCACAAGACCGAGACCACGCCCAACCCAATCGCCAGGATGAGTGCCACGGATCCCAACACGATGACGATCACGAGCCCCTTCTTTCAGTTGGGGGGCAGTGTGACCGAAGCGCCGCGCCAAGGCCGTGCGCCGCACACAGTTTGCGCGCGCGGTCGTGGAGCCAGAAAGCAAAAACCCCCGGAGACCATCGGGTCTCCGGGGGTTTCGCGTTCAAAAGCCTGGCAGTGACCTACTCTCACATGCCCGAAGGGCACACTACCATCGGCGCAGAGCGTTTTCACTTCCGAGTTCGGAATGGGATCGGGTGGTTCCCGCTCGCTATAGCCGCCAGGCAAGCTGTTTGAGACATGCCGGACCGGTGTTGCCACCGGCCCGGCCCGCCTCCAATCCGGGTTGTTTCGTTTCGACGCCTGTCGCGTTCACAAATCTCTTCCATGATGCGACAGCCTCACGGCCGTCACCAGCTCCATTGCATCATCCTCTCGCGGTCAGACCGCTTGAGGTTATATGGTCAAGCCTCACGGGCAATTAGTACTGGTTAGCTGAAGTCATTGCTGACCTTACACACCCAGCCTATCAACCACGTAGTCTTCGTGGGCCCTTCAGGGGAGTCGAGCTCCCAGGGAGATCTAATCTTGGGGGGGGCTTCCCGCTTAGATGCTTTCAGCGGTTATCCCGTCCGCACATAGCTACCCGGCAGTGCCACTGGCGTGACAACCGGAACACCAGAGGTGCGTCCATCCCGGTCCTCTCGTACTAA